>VBEO01000044.1 GCA_005881825.1 Chloroflexota bacterium
CGGCGCGTGCGGGTGCTCGAACAGCTCGTGGCGGCGCGAGAGCCGGTCCTCGATCGGCCGCCATTCGTAGAGCGTGGGGCGGACGCCGGTGGTCGCCCGCACGGGGCGCAGGTGCTCGATGGCCGGAAAGACGCGGGCCACCGCCTGCAGCAGGTAGTCCACCTCGTCCGGCGTGACTTCGACGTCATCGAGCTCGCCGAAGAAGTCGTCGTCGGTCGTGCCCAGCACCGTGATCGGGCCGTGGGGGACGACCAGGATGTCGCGGCCGTCGACCGCCTCGGCCGAGATCACGAAGTTGCTCACGCGGCGGTCGTAGACCAGGTGGATGCCCTTGGCCGGGCGCAGGCGCACCTCCTGCCCGGCCATCGCCGCCACCTCCGGCGACCAGGGCCCGGCCGCGTTGACGACCACCCGCGCGCGGGCCTCGACCTCGGCTCCGTCCCGCACATAGCGCACGCCGATCACCTGCGAGCCGTCGCGGATCAAGGAGGTGACGCGCGCGTGGTTGAGGGCACGGGCGCCGTGTTCGAGAGCGTCCTGGACGTTGGCCCAGGTCAGCCGGTGGGGATCGACGCCCCACTCCTCCACGGTGACCCCGCCCACCAGGTCGTGGGCCAGCCCCGGCTCGACCTGGAGCATCTCCGCGGCGCTGAGCCGGACGTGGGGGTGGGCGTGCTTGAGCGGCTGGTAACGGTCGTAGACCTCCATCACGGTCTCGACCTGCTCGATGCCGTGGGGATCGTCGGGCAGGACCGGGACCAGGAAGAGGACCCGGTGCACGAGGTGGCGCGCGATGTCGACGATGTGACCGGCGTCTTCCTGGGAGAGGCGCGTGGTCTTCCAGTCGTACTCCAGGTAACGCAGGCCGCCGTGGATCATCCAGGTCGAGGAGCCGCTGGTGCCGGCGCCCCAGTCGTTCTTCTCCAGGAGGAGGACCGAGACGCCGCGCAGCGCCAGGTCGCGCGCCACCCCGGCGCCGGTCACCCCGCCGCCGATCACGACCACGTCCTGGGTGCTGGGCGCCGCGCTCACGGTTATGGCCGTTGCGCCGGGGCAACGCCCCTGCTCCCGGTGATGACCAGGACCGGGCCGCTAGTCCTTGGCGCTCGCGTGCTCTTTTTGGTACTGGTCGATGAGCTGTCGGGCCAAATGCGCGGGCATCTCGTCATAGTGCGAGAGCTTCATGGTGAAGGTTCCCCGGCCCTGCGTGATCGAGCGCAGGTCGAGGGCGAACTTCAGCATCTCCGACTCCGGCACCTGCGCCCGCACGATCTGCCAGCCGTCGTCCGGCTCGGTGCCCGCGATCTTGCCGCGCTTGGTATTGAGGTCGGACATGATGTCGCCCAGGTAGCGTTCCGGCACGCGCACCTCGACGTCCATGATCGGCTCCAGGAGCACCGGCGAGGCGTCGACCGCGGCCTTACGGATAGCCAGCGAGCCGGCGATCTGGAAGGCCATGTCGGAGGAGTCGACGGTGTGGAACTTGCCGTCCAACAGGGCCACCCGGATGTCCTCCATCGGGTAGCCGGCGACGACGCCCTTGGCCATGGTGTCGACGATTCCCTTCTGCACCGACGGCCGGAAGTTCTGCGGGATGGAGCCGCCGAAGATCTTGTCCTGCCACACGAAGCCTTCGCCTCGGTCAGCCGGCCCCGCCTCGATCACGCAGATCGCGTACTGCCCGTGCCCGCCCGACTGCTTCACGTGACGGCCTTCGGCCTTGGCGGTGCCGGCTAGGGTCTCCTTGTAGGCGACCCGCGGCGTCTCGGTGGCGGCCTCGACGCCGTACTTCCGCTTGAGCTTTTCCAGGATCACGTCCAGATGTACGTCCCCCATTCCCGCGATCACCATCTGGTGGGTGATCTCGTTGCGCTCGATGTGCAGGGTGGGGTCTTCCTCGGCCAGCCGCACCAGCCCGGTGCCGATCTTCTCCTCGTCGCCGCGTGACTTGGGCGTGACCGCCACCGAGAAGACGGGCGGCGGCAGCTCGAGCGCGGGCAAGGGGCTGACGCCCTTGTCGCCCAAGGTGTCGCCGGTCAGGGTGTGCTGGAGCTTGGCGACGCCGCCGATGTCGCCGGCGCAGACCTCCGGGGTGTTGACGTGCTCCTTGCCGCGTGGGAAGAAGAGCGTCGCCACGCGCTCGTCCCCGGCCCGGGCGTTGTGGACGTGGCTGTCGGATTTGACGCAGCCTCCCAGGACCTTGAAGTAGTTGACGCGGCCGACGAAGGGGTCGGCGGCGGTCGCGAAAACGAAGGCCTGCGGCGGCTTGGAAGGATCGCCCTCGGCCGGGGGCAGCAGGTCGCAGATGGCGGAGAGCAGGGTCCGCACGCCGAGCAGCTTGGTGGCCGAGGCGCAGACCACCGGGATCACCTTCATGGCCACGATGCCTTCGCGCAGGCCGCGCTCGACCTCGGCGTCCGAGAGCGTGCCCTCCTCCAGGTACTTCTCGAGCAGTTCAGGTCGACCACGCCCTTGAACTGGGCTTCGGCGCCGATCGGGATGTGCAGTGCCACCGGCTTGGGGCTCAGCGTGGCCCGCATGGCGTCGAGCGCCCCGAAGAAATCGGCGTGCTCCTTGTCCAGCTTGTTGATCACCACCAGGCGCGGCTGGCGCGCGCGGTTGAGCTGCTCCCAGGCCACCTCGGTGCCCACCGCCAGCTGGGGGTTGGCCGCCACCACCACCAGCGCGCCCTCGGCCGCCCGCAGCCCGGACATGACCTGGCCCGCGAAGTCGAAGAAGCCGGGCGCGTCCAGGATGTTGACCTTGAAGCCGCTGTGCTCGACGTGGGCCAGGCCCAGGTTGATGGAGATCGTGCGCTTCTGCTCCTCGGGCTCGAAGTCGAGCGCCGCCGTGCCCTGTTCGGTGGAGCCCATTCGGGAGAGGGCGCCGGTGACGAAGAGCATGGCTTCGGCGAGGGTGGTCTTGCCCTCGTGCGAGTGGCCGACCATGACCACGTTCCGGATCTGCTCCGGCGCATATTTGGGCACGAGGTTTAAGTGTAGGTTTGCGCCGCGGCTAACATTGGGGCCCAGTGGCCACCACCAAGCGCACCGCCACGCTCGAGGAGGTCCTGGCCGCCATCGAAGCTGCCCGGGACAAGGTGATGGCCGACGAGGTCAAGTCGCTGACCAAGCTCGGCATCCCCAAGGCGATGGCCTATCAGATGATCGCGAGCCGCTTCCACCAGAAGATCGGCGGCCACGAGGAGGCGGAACCTGACCCCTTCGAGTCGACCACCGGCTCTTCCTGGGAAGAGATCACCTAGGCGGGGCCAGCCCCGCCCCCAACGAGCGGTGGATCGCGCGCGGCGTTTCGCCCGGCTGCTGTCCATCCTGGCGGCGGTTATCCGCGAGCCGGGCCTCTCACCGGGGCAGCTCTCGCGCCGCGCCGGAGTTTCCGAACGCACCCTGCGCCGTGACCTGGCGCGCCTCCGCGGCCTCGGCTACACCGTGACCTGGAACCGCGGCTACGAGGTGCAGGAGCGCTTCGGGTTCGAGGGCGGTGGTGGCGCCCGCTCCTTGGCCGCTGTATACGAGCAGCAGGTGCGGCTGCTGAGGACGGAGCTGCCGGCGCTGGCCGCCCAGGTCGAGGCCGAGGTGGAAGCCGAAGCGCCGGCCGCCGTCGCCTCGCTGTTCGCCGGTGCCATCACCCGGCGGCTACGATCGAGAACGAAGTGAGCTCCGAGAAGCCGCTGATGCTGGTGGCGCCCGGCCAGGGTGATGCCGATTGGCTCTACGCCTGCGGCTTCGACGTCGAGCAGGCCCTCTATTTCGACTTCGGCGGCGGCGACCGGGTGCTGGTGGTGCCCGAGCTGGAGTTCGAGCGGGCCAAGGCCGAGTCGCATGTAGGCCAGGTCGTGGATCGCCGGGAGGCGGGCTGGGTCGAGTCCAAGGACCTGATCGGCGCCTGGTCCGCGGTCGCCGCCCACGTCCTGCGCCAGCGCGGCATCGATGGCGTGCGCATCTCGCCCCGGCTGCCGGTCGGCTACTACCAGGCGCTGGAGGCGGCCGACGTCACCATGGAGGTCGACGCCGAGCTCTTCCGGGAGCGGCGCCGGCGCAAGTCGCGGGAGGAGGCGAGCTTCATCCACGCCGCCCAGCGCGCCGCCGAAGCCGCCTGCGCCGAGATCATCGCCCACCTGGCGGTGTCCGAGATCCGGGACGGCCGGCTCTGGCTGGACGACCGCCCCCTCACCTCGCAGCGGTTGATGGCGAGGGCGGAGTCGGCTCTGGCCGAGATCGGCTACACGGGCAGCCACATGATCGTGGCCGGCTCACCCGACAACGCGCTGCCGCACTACCGGGGCGAGGGGCAGCTGCGGGCCAACGCGCCCATCATCATCGACATCTTTCCGCGCGGCATGACCAGCGGCTACCGCGGCGACCTCACCCGCACAGTGGTGGTCGGCGAGGTTTCCGAGCAGGTGCGCCGGATGTGGGAGGCGAGCCTGGAGGCCTTCGAGGCGGCCGTGTCCATGCTCAAGGCCGGCGTCAACGGGCGCGACGTCCACCTGGCGGCCTGCAAGCTGTTGGTGGAGCGCGGGTTCGGGACCTACACCAAGGGTTACGAAGGCAAGGCTGAGGGTCCGCGCATGAGCCACTCTCTGGGCCACGGCGTCGGTCTGGACGTGCACGAGGCGCCCTCTCTGCGCGACCTCGACTACCCATTGCTGGCCGGGGACGTGGTTACCATCGAACCGGGTCTCTATCTGAAGGGCGTCGGTGGGGTGCGGGTCGAGGACACCGGGATCATCACCGCCGACGGCTTCCACAACTTCACGACCCTGCCGAAGAGCCTGGACCCCAAGGCCTATCTCTAGGCGAAGAGCTTGACCTTCCGGCGAGTCAGGAGTCGCTCGATCGCAGCTCGGTTAGGAAGATCCCTGGTGTCGACCCCCCTGGCCGTGACGTTGAGCAGTTCGATTCCAATGGGATCACCCGCGTCGTCGTAGTCGATCAGCCTCGAATCATCGAGTCGCTCCGTCCGAGCCACTCTGACCCCCTTACGAAGGCGGATGTAGCCCGCGTCGACTTCCTTGTCGTACTCGAACGTCATGGAGTGGCCCACACCGTCACAGATTTGGGTCCATCCCTGCTTGGCCAGTCTTTTACTGGATCCGTCAGCACCGCCCTAATGTCCGCGACACGGATCTTCCGCTCCCGGCACCTCTTGCGGGCATGGCCGCTCAGGTGAAGTCTCATACCCGCTCGCCGAGCATAGCCGCCAGAGCGGTGCAGACTCCACTCCGCTTGTAAGTTCTGGCTTTACGCGCTAAGCTCGCGGCCCATGCCTGACGAAACGATGGGCGACCGCATCCGCAAGCGCCGCATGGAACTCGGCATGAGCCTGGCCAAGGTTGCAGGCGGCGACTTCAGCCGCGCCTACCTGCACCAGGTCGAGCTGGGCAAAACCCAGCCCTCCACCCGCATCCTGCGGGTCGTCGCCGACCGCCTGGGCTCCCGGGTCGAATATCTGCTGGACGGCTCCATGCCGACGCTCGACCGCGAGATGCCTGACGATGGCCGAGGCCCTGATGGCCCTCGGGCGCGGGCCGCAGGCCGACGCGTTGCTGGAGAAAGAGGAAGAGCTGATCCGGGCCCGCGGCGACCGCTTCCGGCTGCGCCGTTTGCGCGCCATCCGAAGCGGCCGGCCCTTCCGCCCCAGTGCTGCCGAGTGGCTGGCACAAGCGGCCAAAGCGGTGCAGGAGGGACGTCCCAGCGCCGCCCTCGAGTTCTACCGGACCGCGCGCGTCCTGCTCACAGGCCCTGCCCGAAGGTATAGCCGGGCGGTGGGTCGACGGCGGGTGGGGTGATCTCCAGCACCACCAGCGTGTGTGCGTGGAGGCCTATGGTGCGCGGGTCCGTGCCATCGGGCTGTTTGGTGCCGTCGACGTAGATGGCGAGCTGCTGGTCGGGCGCCAGCTTCAGCGTCCCGACCTGGGTCCGGCTCAGCGGCTGGTCCCAGACGTTGAAGAAGTCGCCAAGTGTGAAGGTGTGGTGGGCCTGCGCGGTAGGCGCCTCGATGTGGATCACCCCGGTGTTGTCGTGGGTGTGCATCCAGTAGAGGCAGCCGCTCTCGATGCCGATGTTGGGCGGGACGTTGACGTCGTTGCCCTGGTACAGGATCTCGAGATGGGCGTGGTAATGCACCGCCAGCTGCTCCCCGCTGTCGCAGCTGACGTTGGCGACCTTGCGGGCGCCGCTGCCCGAGTTGGTGATGTAGGCGATTACGAGCACGATGGCTGCCAGCACCAGCACTGCGGCGGCGCCCACCGGCAGCACCGGCATGCTGTTGGCGGTGCGGCCTGCCGGCCGGCGGTGCTGGCCGGCTCGGGCGGGCTCGGGGCGCTTGCGCTTCGACTTGGACGTGGGACAGCTCCTGGTTGAGGAAATCGGCTGGCCGGAGGGCCGGCAGACCGCCTGATAGAATACCGGCTGCCTCGCGAGACCCCTCCGGGGCGATCCCCTCTGGCCTCTGCCCGCTGCTCTGTCCGCCTGCGGCGGCTGCCGGGGCCAACCACCACAGAGGAGACAGCCTTTGCTGCGCGACTACGAGATTCTTTTCATCGTCCGGCCAGACCTGGACGAGGAACAGCTCAACGCGGCCACCAAGTCCGTGGAGACGCTGATCGCCAACCTCGGTGGCGAGCACCAGAAGACCGACGTCTGGGGCCGCCGGCGCCTGGCCTACGAGGTCGGACACCTGCGCGAGGGCCAGTACGTGCTCACCGACTTCCGCCTTGACCCCGCCCGGGTGCCCGAGATGGAAGCCACGCTGCGCATCTCAGAGACCGTGTTCAGGCACCTCGTGGTACGCAAGCCCGAGAAGGCCAACGGCGCCGCGCCCAGCCGGCCGGCGCCGCCTGTCGCCGCCGGCGCGGAAGCCGCGGAGCCCGCGCCCGAGCCGGTCCCGCCGGCCGCCCCCGCCGAACCAGCCGCCCAGCAGGAGGAAGAGGAATGAGCAGCCTGAACCGCGCGGAGCTGATCGGCCGCCTGACCCGCGACCCGGAGATGCGCTACACGCCCTCCGGCCAGCCCGTCACCTCCTTCTCGATCGCCACCAACCGCTACGCCTCGGGGCCGGAGGGCGAGAAGAAGGAGTACACCGACTACCACAACATCGTCTGCTGGAACATCGGCCGCCGGAACCTGGCCGAGATCGTGGCCCAATACCTGAAGAAGGGGTCGCTGGTCTATGTCGAGGGCCGCATCCAGACCCGTTCCTGGGAGGGCCAGGACGGGCAGAAGCGCAAGGCCACCGAGATCGTGGCCAACGACGTCCAGTTCCTGGACACCCGGGGCGGCGACGGCGCCCCCGGCGGTGGCGGCGGCGGTGGCTACGAGCGCGCACCAGCGCGGCCGTCGAGCGGCGGCGGGTCCGAGGAACAGGCGCCCATGGAGGAGTCGCACGCGCGTGACGTCGACCCCGACGACATCCCGTTTTAGGAGCTTCTGAAAATGGCAGTTCGCACCCCGCGGGAGGGCAAGCCCAAGCGGTCCGGCCGCAAGGTCTGCCAGTTCTGCGTCGAGAAGATCGACTACATCGATTACAAGGAGGTGGGCAAGCTGCGCCGCTTCGTGTCCGAGCGCGGCAAGATCCTGCCCCGGCGGCTCACCGGCACCTGCGCCAAGCACCAGCGGCCGCTGACCACCGCGCTCAAGCGGGCGCGCGCGATCGCTCTCCTGCCCTACGCCTCGGACATCTCCAGATGATCTTTCAGCCCCAGCTTCGGATCCCCGGCCCGGCACCGCTCCCCGAGCGGGTGGTGCGGGCCATGAGCCAGCCGATGATCGACCACCGCGGGCCCGAGTTCGCGGCCCTGCTGGAGGAGGTCGTGCGCGGCGCCAAGCAGGTCTTCGGCACCCAGAACGACGTGATCGTGATGTCCAGCTCGGGCACCGGCGGGTTGGAGTCGGCGATCGTCAACCTGGTCACGCCTGGCGACCGCGTGCTGGCCGCCATCTGCGGCAACTTCGGCGAGCGCTTCGCCGAGATGGCCGCCGCCTACGGGGCCGAGCTGATCCGCCACGAGGTGGAGTGGGGACAGCCGGTCGACCCCGACGACCTGCGCCGGCTGCTGGCCTCGCACCCCGAGGTTCGGTTGGTCCTGCTCACTCACAACGAAACCTCGACCGGCCTCACCAACGACCTGGAAGCGCTGGTCCGCGTGGTCCGCGAGGCCGGCCGCTTGTCGGTTGTGGACGGGGTCTCAAGCGTCAGCTCGATGCCGGTCGAGGTCGACCGTATCGGCGCCGACGTGGTGGTCAGCGGCAGCCAGAAGGGCTGGATGGCGCCGCCCGGAATCGCCTTCGCGGCGGTCAGCCAGGCCGCCTGGGAGCACTCGGAGCGCTCCAAGGGCCCGCGCTTCTACTTCGACTGGGCCCAGCACAAGAAGTTCGCCGCCAAGGGCGCCACGCCCTGGACGCCGGCCGTGAGCGTGCTGTTCGGCGTGCGCGAGGGAATCCGGATGCTGCTCGAGGAGGGCCTCGACAACGCGTACGCGCGGCACCGCCGCTGCGCCGACGCGGTGGCGGCCGGCCTGCAGGCCATGGGCTTCAGCCTGTTTGCGGCCGAGGGCTACCGCTCGGCCACCGTCACCGCCGCGGTCCCCCAGCAGGACGTCGACGTCAAGGCCTACCGCAAGCTCCTGCGCGAGAAGTTCGGAGTCGTCATCGCGGGCGGCCAGGGCAAGCTCGAAGGGCGCCTGGTGCGCGTCGGCCACCTCGGCTACGTCACCGAAGGCGACATGGTCCAGGTGCTCTGGGGCATGGAGCAAGCGCTGGAAGAGCTCGACATTCGGGCCAACGAGGGTGCCGGAGTCAGCGCGGCGGTGGCTTCGCTGAACCGGGCGGCGGTGCCGGCCTAGCGTTTTGCTCCGGATCCTGGTCGCCGATCCTCTAGCTGAGGACGGAGTTGCGCGGCTGCGCGCTCTGGGCGAGGTCGAGGTGCGCACCAAGCAGAGCGAGGACCAGCTGGTCGAGCTGGTGCCGGAGTTCGACGCGCTGGTGGTGCGCAGCGAGACCCGCGTCACGGCGCGGGTCCTGGATGCCGGCAAGCGCCTGCGAGTGGTAGGCCGGGCTGGCGTCGGAGTCGACAACATCGACGTGCCTGCGGCCACGGCCAAGGGCATCCTGGTCGTCAACGCGCCACGCGGCAACATCATCGCGGCGGCCGAGCACACGATCGGCCTCCTCTTCGCTTTGGCCCGCAACATCCCCCAGGCCGACGCTTCCGTCAAGCGCGGCGAGTGGACGCGTTCCAAGTTCACCGGCGTCGAGGTCCGGGGCAAGGTGCTGGGCCTGGTCGGGCTGGGCAACATCGGTTCCGAGGTCGCCAAGCGCGCCCAGGGCCTGGAGATGGAGGTTGTCGCCTACGACCCCGCGGTGCCGCCAGATCGCGCCGAGCAGTTCAACGTGCGCCTGGTGGCGCTGGATGAACTGCTGCGGTCGGCCGATTTCATAAGCATCCACGCCCCCCTGGTCGAGAGCACCCGCAACCTGATCGATGCCCGCCGGCTGGCCCAGGTGAAGCCCAGCGCGCGACTCCTCAACGCCGCGCGCGGCGGCATGGTCGACGAGGCGGCGCTGTACGACGCGCTGGCGGCCGGACGGCTGGCCGGGGCCGCCTGCGACGTCTTCCTGCAGGAGCCGCTGTCACCCGAGAGCCCGCTCCTCAGCCTGCCCAACTTCATCGCCACCCCGCACGTGGCCGCCTCCACCGCCGAGGCCCAAAGCTCGGTCGCTTTCGACGTGGCCGAAGAGGTGGGGGCGGTGCTGGCCGGCGAGCTCCCGCGCCATGCCGTCAACGCGCCCTCGCTGCCGCCGGAGGAGCTCACGTTCCTGCGTCCCTACGCCGAGCTCGCCGAACGCATGGCCTCGCTGCATCTGCAGCTGGTCTCGGAGCGGGTCTCGGCGCTGGAGATCGAATGTGCGGGCGAGCTCGCGGAGCACGACACCTCGCTGGTCACGGCCTGGGCCGTGCGGGGGATCGTGCAGCCGTTCGTCGAAGATCGTGTCAATGCGGTCAACGCGCGACTGGTGGCCGCCGGGCGCGGCCTGCGGCTGGTGGAACGCCGGATCCCCCGGGCGGCGGGGTACCCGAGCTCGCTGGCGCTGCGCATCGACGGCGACGAGATCGAGGGCACGGTCCTGTACGGCGAGCCGCGAGTCACCCGCATCGGCGCCTTCCGCGTCGACCTGGTGCCCGAGGGGCGGTTCCTGGTGTCCCGCCATGAGGACCGGCCCGGGGTGGTGGGCCGGATCGGAACCATCCTGGGCGAGAACGACATCAACATCGCCTCCATGCAGGTGGGCCGGGACGCACCCCGCGGCCGCGCCATGATGATCCTGGCCGTCGACGACGTGGTCGACCAGCGGGTGCTGGGGCTCCTGCGCGGCGTCTTCGGGATGTCCGACCTCCGGTACCTGGAGCTGGGATCGCCAAGCGATGGCTGACGTCCGCGCGTTCCCCGGGCTGCGCTATGACCCGGCGCGAGTCGGTGACCTCGCCCAGGTGGTGTCGCCGCCCTACGACGTCATCCCGGAAGGCAGCCTGGAGGAATTCCGCCGCCGCTCGCCCTGGAACGTCGTCCGTCTGATCCGTCCCGGAGCCGACTACGAGGAGGCGGCGCGGCTGCTCGGCGACTGGCAGCAGGACGGAATCCTGCGCCGGGATGAGCCGGCCATGTACGTGCACGAGGTGCGCTTCGACGACCGCCGCCGCCTGGACCTGCTGGCCGCTCTGCGCCTGCAGCCGTATTCGGACCGCGTGGTGCTGCCGCACGAGCTCACGCACCGCGGTCCCAAGGAGGACCGGCTGGCCCTGCTGCGAGCGACGCATGCCGCCCTGGAGCCGCTTTGGTTCCTGTACGAGGGCGGCCTGACCGAGCTGCTGAGCGCCGCCACCAGCCGGCAGCCAACGGTCGAGTTCGAGTTCCCGGAGGGCGAGCAGCACCGGCTTTGGGTGATCCAGGACCAGGGCTGGCAGGCCCGGGTCACGGCAGCCCTGGCCGGCCGGCCGGTGCTGATCGCCGACGGCCACCACCGCTACGAGACCACGCTCGCCTTCTCCGAAGAGCTGGCTGCCGGTCCCGACGCGGCCTCGAGCTTCACGCCCGCGCTGCTCACGGACCTGGCCGACCCCGGTCTCCTGGTGCTGCCGACCCATCGATTGCTGCGCACGGGGGTGGCGGTGACCGGAGGCGAGCCCGCGGCCTCGCTGGAGGACATGCTCGCCCGGCTCGACGGCCACACGGTCGTCGGCGCCTACCGCGACGGTCAGTTCCAGGTCCTGGAGCTGGAGGGCGAGGTGCCGGTGGTCGAGCTGCACCGGCAGGTGGTCGACAACATCCTCGGCCGCAAGAGCCTCGAGGAGAACGTGTACTACACGCGGGACGCCGCCGAGGCGGTCCGCGAGGTGGATGCCGGCCGGGCGGTGTCGGCCTTCTTCCTGCCGGCGCCCGACCTGGCCGTGGTTTTGCGCGAGGCGCGGGCGGGTATGACCTTCCCCCAGAAGACCACCTACTTCCATCCCAAGCCGCCCTCGGGGATGGTTTTTCACACCCTGGATCCCGGGCGGGCCCTATAAAGAGAAGTCAGATGCCGATCTACGGTTACCGATGCACCCAGTGCGGGCACGAGCTGGAAGCTCTCCAGAACATGTCCGACCCGCCGCTCCGCGTCTGTCCAGAGTGCATGGGCCCGCTGCAGAAGATGCTCTACCCGGTCGGGATCTCCTTCAAAGGCAGCGGCTTCTACAGCACCGACTACAAGAGCTCCAAGGTCTCCTCCAACGGCTCGGAGAGCAGCAAGTCCGACTCCAAATCCGAGGCTCCCAAGACCGAGGCTCCCAAGACCAAGTCCGCCGACAAGACGGACTAACATCGCTCACGTGGGCGCCGTGGCTCAGGTGACGGACGCCGAGTTCCAGGCCCAGGTCCTGCAGGCCCCGAAGCCGGTGCTGGTCGACTTCTGGGCCACCTGGTGCGCCCCCTGCCGGATGATCGCACCCGTCGTCGACGAGCTCCAGACCGAGCTCGGCGACAAGGTGCGGATCCTCAAGATGGACATCGATGCCAACCCCCAGACTCCGATGCAGCTGGGCATCCTGTCGATCCCGACGCTGATCATCTTCAAGGATGGGCGGCCGGCCGACCGCACGATCGGCTACCGCACCAACCTGAAGGCCGACCTCAGGCAGAAGCTGGAAAGCCTGCTCTAAGACGTTCTCTACTGCGCGGAGCCGATCACGGCCGCCCGCAGCGCCAGCACCCCGACCAGGACGACCACCGAGACCAGGGTCGCGTTGCCGGTCAGGACGGCAGCCCCGCCTCGGTCGACGGCCACCCCGCGCCGGCCCAAGCCGGCCAGCGGCAGAACCATGCCGATCAGCGCCAGCAGCCAGAGCAGCGTCCAGGGCAGCCGCAGCGCGGTCCCCAGCGAGCCCGCGATGGCGACCGTGATGAAGAAGACCAGCAGCAGCAGCAGCTCGAGCACCGCAAAGTAGGCGGCGGCCACCTCCAGGCCCTCGAAGTCTCCTGCCGCCACGGGTCCGCGGCGGCCGCCCAGCAGCCAGATAGCGGCGGCGGCGCCGCTCATCCCGGAGGCCAGGAAGAGGCCGCCCAGGACCGGCGAGTCGCTCCATACAGGTTGGTTGGAGACGCTGAGCAGCACCCCGGTGTAGCCGGCGATGAAGAGGCCGAAGATGCTGCCGACCAGCGCGAAGAGAGTGCCCAGCGCCACGCCTGCTCTGAGAAACGGCAGCAGTCCCAGCTCGGCCAGGAAGGACACAAACGTGAAGAAGCCGAAGACCAGCAGCGCCCAGACGCCCAGTGACATGGGCGTGGCGGTGTTGAAATTGAGTCCGAGCCCTCCCGGCGAGGTGTTGACCATCATGTGCCAGAAGCGCAGCGGCTGGCCCAGGTCGACGGTCAGAAAGATAGGGCAGAGCAGCACGCAGGGAAAGGCCAGCAGGTATCCGGTGCGGGCTACCGGACCGTCGCCGCCGCGCAAGCGGACCAGGGTCGCGATCACATAGGCGCCGCCGGCCAGGCCGGCGAAGAAGAAGTAGAGCAGGATCCAGACGCCCCAGTCCGGGGGACGGGCGAAATGCTCGGCGAGCAGCGGCAGCGGCATCACGAGCTCCTTCTCCGCCGCCGCGACTCGCCGCGGGCGGGGGCCGGCTCCTCGGCAGGCGGCCGCTCCGCAGAGTCCGGTGCTTCCGCCGGTTCGTCCGGTGTGACCGGCGCCGCGGGCGCGGGCCGGGGCTCCGTGCGCCGGCGCAGCGCCACCAATCCGGCTATCACGGCCAGGGCCGCGGTGACCAACGCGGCCAGGTAGCCGAAGAGGTTGTTGCGGCCGGGCAGCACCGAGTTCGAGGCGTTGGGCAGCGCGTAGGCCTCCGGCTTGTCCATGAGCAGGAAGAAAGCGTTGAGTCCGCCGTAGACCGAGTCGTCCGCACCGTAAAGCTGCGCGTTCTTGGCGCCGCCGGCCTGCACGGCGTCGAGGCGCTTGGCGGCCACCGCGCGGAGATCGTCGACCTTGCCGAATTGAATGGACTGCGTCGGGCAGGCCTGGGCGCAGGCCGGCATCATGTTGTTCTGCAGGCGGTCGTAGCACAGCGTGCACTTGTGCGCGGTCCCGCTGGCGCTGCTGAAGCCGATCACCGAGTATGGGCAGGCCGAGATGCAGTTGCGGCAGCCGTTGCACACGTCCTGCTGGATGAAGACGCTGTCGAACTCGGTGCGGATGATGGCGCCGGTCGGGCAGACCTGCATGCACGAGGCGTGCTCGCAGTGCTTGCAGACGTCCGACATCATCAGCCAGGCCTGGCCATTGCCCACGGACGTGGGCGCGTCGGCGACCTGCTCGATGAACTTGACGTGGCGCCAGTGCTGAGCGTCGAGGGCGCCGGTGTTGTCGAAGCTGTCGGCCAGGAAGACGGTGTTGTCGGACTGCAGGCCGTTCCACTCCTTGCAGGCGACCTCGCAAGCCTTGCAGCCGATGCAGATGCTGGTGTCGGTGAAGAACCCGTACTTCTCGCCAGGCGTGATGCTCAGAGCCATACCGCTACATCCCCACCAGATTGGGCACCAGCTTGCTCAGGCCTTGCTCCTTGGCGAAGAGGTCGAGCGGCGCCGCCGCCAGCTCGTCGACCACCGGCACCGCGGCCGCATCGCGCCGCAGATCGACGTGGATCACGTAGGTGTTGCACGTTTTACATCCTTCGATCGCCAGGTGCGGGAAGCGATCCTGCTCGCCGTAGACGGGCAGCCGCGAACCAGTGGTCTCCCCGCAGCCGGGGCAGTTCAGGCGGGTGTGGTTCCACGCCCCCTGACACCGCGCGCACTGCAGGTAGCGAGGCCCCGTGACCAGCGACTCGCCCGAGAGCGCGGACCAGGACACCTGCGCAGGTCCGCCGCAGATGGGGCAGGCGGAGCCGCGCGCGCGCCCGCTGCACGCAGTGCCGGCCAGGTCCGGTCCCGCGGCTTCCAGGATCGGCGTCAGCGCGGCGCGCGCCAGGTACCGGTCGACCAGCGGCTGGTCTTCGAGCCGCAGCCATCGGCCGATCAGATCTTCCAGGTCAGCCGAGTGGAAGCGCGCCACCGCAGCCGTGGACAGCTGCGCGGGACCGGCCGCCACTGTGACCTCAAGCACCCGCGGCAGCGCCTGCGCGATCGCGAACGCCGGCAGCGTTGACGGTGCCGGCGGCGCTGCCAGCGCGGCGTCGTAGATGTGCTCCTGGACGTCCAGCAAAGCCTGGTGCAGCTGGAGCACCTCTGCCGCGTGGGGGTAGCGCTCGGCCAGCTCCACGCTCCGCCGGCGGCGGTCGCTCCAGGGTCGGTAGACGCTGACCAGCTCCTGCATCAGAGCTTCTCGACCTTGACCAGGAAGGCCTTGAACTCCGGAGTCCGGGCGTTGGCATCCCCTACGAACGGCGTCAGCGCGTTGGCCAGCCAGTTCTTCCCCTTGCTGGGGTCGTTGTCCGCCGCGATGCCCACGAAGCCCCAGTGGATCGGAATGCCGACCTGGTAGATCTTCTTGCCGTCGATGATCGAGGGTCCCAGGCGCTTGGTCACCAGCGCCAGCACCTCGAGACGGCCGCGCATTGAGCTGACGCGCACCCGATCGCCCGACTTGATGCCCAGCTTCTTGCCCAGCTCGTAAGGAATCTCGACGAAGGGCTGCGGCTGCAGGCCCACCAGGTGTGGCACGTGCTGGGTCACGTAGTGCTCGTGCTCGGTCAGCCGGTAGCTGGTGGCCACGTAGGGGTAGTCCTTGGCGGTGCCGAAGCGGTTGGGCCGGCCGGCCGCCTTGTCATAGAGGAAGGCCACCGGCGAAGCCGACTGCGAGGGATGCAGCGGGTTCGCGATCGGCGACTCCATGGGCTCGTAGTGCTCGGGGAACGGACCGTCGACCATGGAGCTGGAGAAGAGCCGTCCGGTGCCCTCGCCGTTCATGATGAACGGCAGCCAGGCGGCCGGGTCGGAGGGGTTCATGGTGGGCGGGTAGTCGGGCACATCGCCCGTCCAGGCGCTGCCGTTCCACTGGATGCCGGGGCGCTTGGGATCCCAGGGCTTGCCCTGGAGGTCGGCCGAGGCCCGGTTGTACATGACCCGCCGGTTGAGCGGCCAGGACCACGACCAGTTGGGGAAGAACCCCATGCCGGTGGGATCGTTCTTGGCCACGTCCTGGACGCCGTCGCGGCGCTTGGAGAGGTTGGCGTCGGAGCGGCCGGCCACCGTCGGTGCGGATGGATCCGGGTAGACCCCGGTGTAGATCCAGTCGCCCGAGGTGGTGGTGCCGTCGTCCTTCAGGTTGGCGAAGCTGGCCAGCCGTTTGCCCGTGCTCAGGTCCTTGCCGTTCATCTCCTGGAGCAGCTCGTCCAGCGTCGGCTTGAGCGGGTCTTTGTAGTCGAGCGTCAGCTTCAAGATGGGGTCGGGAAACTTGCCACCTCCCGACTGGTAGAGCTTCTTGACGCGGTCCAGGAGGTCGGCGGTGATCCAGTGGTCGTGGCGGGCGTTGCCCTGGGGCTGGATCACCTGCTCCTTCCACTGCACCCAGCGGCCGCTGTTCACGAAGCTGCCGTCCTTCTCGATCCAGTGCGTGGTGGGGAGCAGGAAGACCTCGGTCTGGATCGACTTGGGATCGGCGCCCGGGCGCCGCCAGAACTCGGAGGAAGTTGTGGGCAGGGGGTCCATCACCACCATCCACTTGAGCTTGCCCAGAGCGTCCATCACCTGATTGGAGTCGGGGCCGATCGAGCTGGCCGTCATGCCCGAGAGGAAAAGGCCCTCCATCTTGCCCTTGAGCGCCTGGTCGTAGATCGTGATCCAGGAGGCATTGCCGGCCGGCTTGGGGATGTAGTCGAAGGCGAACTCGTTGTCCTTGGTGGCGGCGGCGCCGTACCAGGTCTTGAGCAGGCTGACCATGAAGTTGCTGTAGTTGCGGCCGAAGAAGTTCCAGGAGTTCGGGTGCGATGCCTTGGAGGCCGACTGGTCGACGTAGTCCTTGATCGTCTTCTGGCCGGGCGCCGGGATCTTCAGGTAACCCGGCAGGATCTCCCAGGAGATGGCGTTGTCGGTGTTGCCCTGGATGTTGGCGTGGCCGCGCTCTGCGTTCATGCCGCCGCCCGGCCGGCCCATGTTGCCCAGCAGCAGCTGCAGAATGGCGGCCGAGCGGATCAGCTGGCCGCCGGTGGTGTGGTGGGTGAGCCCCACCGCGTACACGATCGACATCACCTTGTCGAGCTTGCCCATCTCACCGACCTGCTGCGCAACCTTCAGGAAGTCGGCCTTGGGGATGCCGGTGATGCGTTCCACCATGTCCGGGGTGTAGCGGGAGTAGTGCTGCTTCAGGAGCTGGAAGACGCTGCGCGGGTGCTGGAGCGTGTAGTCGGTGGCCGCGAACCCGGAGCCGGGCTGGGTGGGCCCCTGGACCAGCCCTGGGTTGGGCTCATTAGGGCCGCCCTCGGAGGACTGCTGCTCGTACGACCAGGTATCCACCTTGTAAGTGCGGGTATTGGCGTCGTAACCGGAGAAGAGGCCGTCCTTGAAGCTGTAGCCATCCTTCACGATCCAGGCGGCGTTCGTGTAGTTGCGGACGTACTCGTCGTGGAAGAGGTTGTTCTCCAGCACGTAGTTGATCAGCCCGCCGAAGTAGGCGACGTCGGTGCCGGTGCGGATGCGCAGGTAGGTGTCGGCGACCGCGCTGGTGCGCGTGAAGCGCGGGTCGGCGTGGATGATCTTGGCGCCGCGGTCCAGCTTGGCGCGCATGAACCACTGGAAGCCGACGGGATGGGCCTCGGCGGGGTTGGCGCCGTTGATCAGGATCAGGTCGGTGTTCTTGAGGTCCCGCCAGTGGTTGGTCATGGCCCCCCTCCCGAAGCTGGCCGCCAAACTGACGACCGTGGGGCCGTGTCAAACGCGGGCCTGTTGCTCTAAGTGCACCAGTCCCAGGGCTCGCATCACCTTGGCGGCGAAGTAGCCCTCTTCAGTGGAGAAAGCGGCGCCGCCGGCGAAGGCGATGCCCTCGCAGCGGTTGACCGTGTTGCCGTTGGCGTCGACGGTGACGAACGTGCGGTCGCGCGAATCCTTGACCCTCTGGGCGATCTTGTTGAGGGCGTCGTCCCAGCTCACCTTCTGCCACTGGGTGGCGCCGGGCGCCCGGTAGAGCACGTCCTCGACGCGGCGCGCAGAGGTGGCGATCTGCATGGCGCTGGCGCCCTTGGGGCAGAGGCGCCCCTCGTTCACCGGGCTATCGGGGTCGCCTTCGATCTGGACGATCTTGCCGCCCTGGGTATAGGTGATAAGCGCGCAGCCGACCGCGCAGTAGGGGCACAGGGAATGGCTCTGCGTGGCGCCGCTGATGTGGAGGCTCTGCTTGACCTGGAAGGCCTGGGCGAGATCGAAGCCGAGTGCGGACAGACCGGCACCCCCCGCCCCTGCTGCTCCGAGCTTCAAGAAGTCGCGACGGGATACCGCTGACACTCGCAGTCTCCTGTTTCCGGTTGGAGCCGACCGCCTGCTGCAGCCTCAACTCTAGGGCGGCTGTCGTGCATGTCAAATTCACGCGCGCGCTACCTTTGTCCCGGCAGTGAATCGCTGGTTCGACGAGCTCGGCGCGCGCCTGGCGGCGGTGGCCACCCGCCGGGGTTACAAGATCGAGCCGCCTCGGCTGGATGCCGAGGTGGCAGGGGAGTTGCTGGAGCTGGCGCGAGTAGCCGCCCACACCCAGGAGCGTCGTTTCGCGCCCCTGGCCTCTTTCCTGGCCGGCGTGGCGGCGGAACGGGTGCGGACCGCCGGCGGTGACGCCTCGGGCCCGCGGCTGGCGGCCTTGGTGCGCGAGGTGCGCGAGGAGCTGGAGGCCGAGGCGCCGCCGAGCTCGGCCTAGGTCAGGATTTGCCGAGTTTTGGGGCCAAATTCGCGTCCAAAGTGACCACAAACTCGGCAGTTGTGAATTCAGGGGGATGTACGGGGGCTGGTGCCCCCCGCGGTCTTCAAAACCGTCTGTGGGGCGCTGATGAGGCGTCCCAGGTGGGTTCGATTCCCATCCATCCCCGCCAGACCGTCGTCGCGGCTGCCCTGAGGGCGCTGTGGCGCGGCGAAGGCGTCCGCGTCCACCGCCGCGCCGGCGATGTAGAGACGACAATCCCGAGAGATGGCAATCGGGGACTATCGGAAGCTGTTCGATCTGGGCGGCCGGCATGCGCTCGTGGTCGGCGCCGGAAGTGGCATCGGGGAGGCTTGCGCCGAAGGGCTGGCCGCTTTCGACGCCCGCGTGACGTGTGCAGACCTCGACCTGAACGCGGCGCAGCGGACCGCGGCCACAATCGGTCGGGACGGTGGCCAATCGAAGGCGCTGCAAGTGGACATGCGCGACCCCGCCTCCTGCGCTGCCGCGCTGACGCAGGCGGGCACACCCGACGCCCTCGTGATCACCCCGGCGATCAACGTGCGCAGGCGTACGCGCGACCTCAGCGATGAGGACATACGTCGCGTGATCGAGCTGAATCTGGTAGGGACATTCCGGCTGATGCGCGACTTCGGGGAGGCCATGGCCGAGTCGGGCCGGGGCGGCAGCATCGTGGTCTTCTCCTCGATCCGCGCGCAGGTCGTCGAGCCCGGGCAATCGATATATGCGGCCACCAAGGCGGGCGCCCTGCAGGCCGCGCGCACGCTGGCTTCCGAGCTGGGACCCAGCGGCGTCCGGGTCAACGCGGTCGCGCCGGGGGTGGTCGAGACCCCGCTTACCGCGCCCATCAAAGCAAATCCGGACTGGTACGGCGCCTACGCGGCCAAGACGGCCCTGGGGCGCTGGGCGCAGCCGTCGGAGATGGTGGGAGCGGTCGTCTTCCTCTGTTCGGACGCCGGCCGCTACGTGACCGGTTCCTACCTGGTCGTGGACGGCGGGTGGCTGGCCCAGGACGGGCGCTTCACGCCGCCGTTGTAGCATCCGCTAACCACGCGAGCGCCGGGAGGAGGCAAGATGGAAGACCGAGAACTGCAGCGCGACGCCGGCATCGTCAGGCAGCTGGACCAATTCCTGGCCGGCCGACTCAGCCGCCGCGAGGCGCTCCGCCGTCTCGGTGTACTCGGTGTGAGCCTGCCCATGGCTAGCGCGCTGATCGCCGCCTGCGCCAGCGGCAGCACGACCAACAACCAGCCCAGCACCACCAAGACCAAGGCGATCATCGGGATCATCCAGGAGCCGACCTCCCTGGATCCCACCGCCGACGCCACCGCCTCGATCGCTACCTGCCTGCTGAACAACGTCTACGAGGGGTTGGTGCGCCTCGACGGCGGCGGCAGGATCGTGGGCAATCTGGCCAGGTCCTGGGACGTCTCGGCGGACGGCGCCACTGTCACGTTCCACCTCGCCCAGGGCGTCAAGTGGCACGACGGCGCGGCCTTCTCGGCCCAGGACGTCGTGTATTCCTGGACCCGCGCCAAGGACGCCGCCAACAAGAACCCCCACGCCGACTACTGGGCGCCGGTGCAGTCGGTCAGCGCCCCCGACGACCACACGATCAAGGTCACGCTCTCCGCCTACAGCGACAACTGGCTCTTCCACATGGGCGCCGGCTCAGCCTGCATCGTCTCGCAGGCCTCGGCCGCCAACAACAAGACCACACCGGTGGGCACCGGCCCTTTCAAGTTCTCGACCTGGAACCGCGGCTCATCGCTCCAGCTGATACGCAACGACGCCTACTGGGGCAAGAAGCCACTCCTCAAAGACGTGGAGTTCCGCTTCATCGGCGACGCCAACGCCATGAACAATTCGCTGACCGCGGGCGACATCGACGCCATCGGGCAGGTCGGCGGCCCCGAGCAGCTGCAGGCGTTTGCCTCTAACCAGAACTTCACAGTCATCAAGGGCGCGCCCTCCGGGAAGGTCATGGTGTCGATGAACAACAAGAGCGCCCCGCTCAGCGACAAGCGCGTGCGCCAGGCTCTCTATGCCGCCATCGACCGCAAGGCCTGGATCGACGGTATCCAGGCCGGCTACGGTCAGCCGATTGGATCGCACTCGGCGCCCAACGCCGGCGAGCCGTACTACGTCGACGAGACCTCCGTGAACACCTTCGACGTGAGCAGGTCCAAGCAGCTGCTCGCGGCGGCGGGCAAGGCCTCCGGCTTGACGCTGCGGCTGGCCCAGATCAGCGCCTTCCCGTACGCCGTTCGTGGCTCCGACATCTTGAACAGCCAGCTGAAGGCGGTGGGGGTGACGCTCAACATCACCCCGATGGAGTTCCCGCGCTGGCTGAACACCGTCTTCCTGCCGCCGCAGGACTACGACCTGACGATCATCAACCACGTCGAGGAGCGCGACATCGGCAACTACGGCAACCCCAAGTACTACTGGGGTTACGACAATCCCACCGTTGCTGGTCAGCTCAAGCAGGCCGACGCCGAGCCCAACGAGGGCAAGCGCAAGTCGCTATACGGTGAAGTCCTGAAAACGCTGGCCGATGAGGCCGTCAACGCCTGGGTCTACGCGCCCAATCAGTTGGCCGTCTTGAAGCACAACTTCCACGGCTACCAGGTCCAGGGCATCTCGCCGGCCCTGTTCCTTGGAGATGCCTACTTCAGCTGACCCGCGGGCATTCTAGGTGACGGTTGCGATCGCGACCCGCCTGGTCGCCCTGGTGGCCAGCCTGGTCGTGGCCTCGATCCTGGTCTTCGTGGTCGTCAACCTGCTCCCCGGCGACGTTGCCACGGTCATGCTGGGCACCAACGCCACCCCCGAGAACGTGGCTGCCCTGCGCCATTCGCTCGGCCTCGACCAGCCGCTGTGGCTCCGCTACCTGCAATGGGCGGGAGGCATGCTGCACGGCGACTTCGGGACCTCCGTGCTGTCTCACACCCCGGTGGGACCGCTGATCCTTCAGAAGCTGACAGTGAGCGGGCCCTTGGCGCTGCTGGCGGCCGCGATCGCCCTGGCGGTATCGGTACCGACCGGTGTGGTCGCCGGTGTGCGCTACCGGCGGCTGAGCGGCGCCGTACTGTCCGCGCTCAGCCTCGGCGGCATCGCCATCCCGGCCTTCTGGGCGGGCCTGCTGCTGGCGACGGTGTTCGCTGTCAAGCTGCGGCTCTTCCCCGCCGGCGGTTTCATCGACTGGACCGAGGACCCGGTCGCGGCGGCGCGCAGCCTGGTACTGCCGGCTGTGGCGCTGGGCCTGGTCCAGGCAGCCGTGCTCACCCGGTTCATCCGCTCGGCGATCATCGACGTCCAGCGCGAGGACTTCATCCGTACGGCGCGGGCCAAGGGATTGACCCGCTGGCAGGCGCTGCAGCGCCACGGTTTCCGGAACGCAGCCATCCCGGTAGTCACGATCCTCGGCATCCAGATCACTTCTTTGCTGGTGGGGGCGATCGTGATCGAGAACGTCTTTGTGCTGCCGGGGCTGGGGCGCCTGCTCTTCCAGTCGGTCGGCAATCGCGACCTGATCGTGGTCCAGGACCTGGTGATGCTTCTGACGGCGGTGGTGCTGGCGGTCAATTTCCTGGTCGACCTCTCCTACCGGCTGCTCGATCCGCGGATCCGGACGGCGTCGTGAGGCGGCTGCCGCCGGCACTGGTGGCCGGGGCATTCCTGGTCGGGCTGGTGGTGCTGGTCGCCCTGGTGAGCTTGGTCTGGACCCCGCACGATCCCGACCATGTGATCGTGCCCGACCGCTTCCGGGGCGTCGGGGGCGGCGAGTACCTCCTGGGCACCGACCAGTTCGGACGCGACGAGCTGTCGCGGTTGATGGCGGGCGCCCGCAACACGCTGCTGGTGGGGATGGTCACCGTCGTGATCGCGATCGCTGCCGGCGTGCCGGTGGGCGCCCTGGCCGCCTTCTACCGCGGGCCGCTGGAGGAGGTGGCGATGCGGGCATCGGACGTGCTGCTCGCCTTCCCCGCCATCCTGCTGGCGATGCTGTTCGCGGCCGTCTTCCGGCCGGGGACGCTGACCGCGATGGCAGCCATCGGGATCGCCTTCGTGCCGGTGTTCGCGCGCGTGGTGCGGGGGGCGGGGCTGCAGGTGATGCAGATGGATTACGTGACCGCGGCGCGCACCTTCGGCAGCCGCGGCTGGTGGATCGTGGCCCGCCACCTGCTGCCCAATGTGGGCAGCGTGCTGATCGTGCAGGCCACGATCGCCTTCGCGGTGGCGATCCTGGCCGAGGCCGCGCTCAGCTACCTGGGCCTGGGCACGCCGCCGCCGACGGCGTCGTGGGGCCGCATGCTCAGCGACAGCCAGAGCTACCTGTACCAGTCGCCGCTGCTGGCCCTGTGGCCGGGCATGGCGATCGCCTTTAGCGTCCTCGGCTTCAACCTCCTCGGCGATGGGCTGCGGGACCTGCTCGACCCCAAGCTCGTCGAGCGGCTGCCGGCGCAGGGCTGAGGTGGCCGAGAGCCTGCTGGTCGAGGACCTTCGCGTGCTGGTCGGAGCCGTCGAGGCCGTGCGCGGCGTGTCCTTCGAACTGGGGGCCGGCTCGCGGACCGGGCTGATCGGTGAGTCGGGCTCGGGCAAGACCCTCACGGCACTCGCGCTGATGGGACTGCTGCCCGACGGACTCAGAGCCGCGGGTCGGGTGCTGTACGGCGGCCGCGACCTGCTGACGCTGCCCGATGACGAGCTCTGCGCGCTGCGCGGAGACCGGCTGGCGATGGTGTTCCAGGAGCCGATGAGCGCGCTCAACCCGGTCATGCGGATCGGCGACCAGGTGGCGGAGCCGCTGATGCTGCACCGGCGCCTCGGGCGACGGGTGGCGCTGGCGGAGGCGACCCGGGCGCTGATGCGCGTGCGCATCCGGGATCCAGAGGAGAAGATGCGCGCCTACCCGCATCAGCTCTCGGGCGGCCAGCGCCAGCGCGCGATGATCGCGATGGCCATGGCCTGCGCACCCGCCGTGCTGGTCGCGGACGAGCCGACCACGGCGCTCGACGTGACCGTGCAGGCCGGCATCCTGCGACTGCTCGATGAGCTGGTAGAGGCGGAGGGCACGACGCTGCTGCTGATCACCCACGACCTCGCGGTGGTGGCCAGCAGCTGCGACCGCGTGCTGGTGATGTACGGCGGCAAGATTGTGGAGAGCGGCACCGTCGGCCAGGTCTTCGATCGCCCGCGGCACCCCTACACGCGAGCTCTGCTGGACGCCATCCCGCCGGTGGATGAGGACCTGCCCGACCGCCACCTGCGGGCGATCCCCGGCTCGGTGCCGGGGTTGGGGCGCTTCCCGCCCGGATGCCCGTTCCGAAACCGTTGCCCCAATGCCGACGGCAAGTGCGCGGAGATGCCTCCGCTGGCGGTGCTGGGCGATCACTCCCTGGCGTGTTGGCACCCGGTGGAGGCGGGCATCTGAGCTCCGCGGAAGTCCTCTTCGAGGTCGAGCACGTGACTCGCCGCTACCGGCTGCCGCGGACCCGTCTGCTGGGCCCGCGGCGCGAGCTGGTGGCCGTCGATGACGTCTCCTTCACACTGCGCCGCGGCGAGACGCTGGGCGTGGTCGGGGAGTCGGGGTCGGGCAAGACCACGCTCATGAAGATGCTGCTCCGCCTCGAGCGACCGGACGCCGGCCGCATCTCCTACTACGGAGCCAGCCTGACCCGCGAGGTACAGGTCATCTTCCAGGACCCCTCCAGCGCGCTCGACCCCCGGATGCGGGTGGCCGACATCATCCTGGAGCCGGTCCGGGTGATGCGACTGCCGGGCGATCGCCGGCAGCGGGTATATGAGCTGCTGGACGCAGTGGGGCTGCCGCCGGACTCGGCGCACCGCTACGCGCACGAGTTCTCGGGCGGCCAGCGACAGCGAATCGCGATCGCGCGCGCGCTGGCGCCGCGCCCGCAGATGCTGATCGGCGACGAGCCGGTCTCGGCACTCGACGTCAGCGTGCGAGCTCAGATCTTGAACCTGCTGGAGGACCTGCGGGTGGGATTCGACCTGACGCTGGTCCTGGTCTCGCACGATCTCTCTGTGGTGCGCCACATGTGCGACCGGGTGCTGGTGATGAGCCGGGGCTCGGTGGTCGAGGAGGGGCCGACCCGCGAGATCTTCAGCGCGCCGCGGCACGCCTATACGCGGTTGCTGCTGGACTCGATCCCGACGCTCAAGAACCGGCGCGCGGCCTCCGCGTAGACCTCGGCCGCGCGCACCACCTCGTCGATCTCCACGTACTCGTCGATCTGGTGGGCGATCCACTTGCCGCCGGGACCGTAGGTCACGATCGGGATCCCCGCGTCGCGCCAGAGGATGGTGCCGTCGGTGGTGCCGGGAACGCCGCCGAACGCGGGCGTTTCGCCGTAGACCGTCTTGTGAGCCTCCACCAGCGACCGCACCACCGGGTGGTCCTCGGAGGTCTCCGTCGGGGGCCGGTCGTCGATCACCTCCAGCTCGAGGCCCTCATCGAGGTCGGCGCGTAGGCGGTCCAGGAGCAGGCGGTGATCGGTGGCCGGGGTGGTACGGACGTCGAGCCAGGCGAAGGCACGGTCGGGAATCACGTTGAGCTCTCGGCCGTGCGGCCCAGGAACTGGATGAGGGGCGGAATCGGATTGAAGCCGTGCTGGGGCATGGCTCCGTGGGCCATGCGGCCCCAGGAGGTGATCTTGACCCGGAGCGCGCCCTTCTGGGCGATGCAGACCTCGCCCGCCTCCGGCTCGCAGATGATGGCGGCGTCGACCCCTTTGGCGCGGCCGCTGGCGACCAGGTTCTTGACCCCGATCATCAACCCCTCCTCATCGACCAGCGCAGCGACGACGATCTTTCCGGGGAAGGGTCCGGTCTCTTCGAGCCGGCGGGCCGCGAACAGCATCGCGGCGACGCCGCTCTTCATGTCCGCCGAGCCGCGGCCGTAGAGGCGGCCGTCCTGGATGTGGCCGCTAAAGGGCGGATATCTCCATTTCAAAGGGTCGCCCTCGCTGACCACGTCCGTGTGGCCCTCGAAGAGCAGCGTGGGGCCAGGTTCGCCACCTTCGATGGTGGCGACCACGTTCGGCCGCTCCGACTCCACCTCCCAGACCTCGGGCTCCCAGCCCCAGCTGCGCATCTTGGCGGCGACCAGATCGGCGGCGGGCTTCTCGCTGCGACTGCCGTCGAGCAGGTACTGGGAGGGGGCCTGGACCAGGTCCCTCAGGAACCCGATCAGGGCGTCGCGTTCGATCGTATCGGGCATCGCGCTGAGAGTACCTTTCGGTCCGTGGCGATCACAGACGTAGCCGGGGTGCGCGTCGGGCACTGGTCGGATTCCCAGGCCCGGACCGGCTGCACGGTGGTGCTCCTGCCGTCCGAGGGCGCGGTGGCGGGGGTGGACGTGCGGGGGGCGGCGCCGGGCACCCGGGAGACGGACCTGCTCCGGCCCGGGTGCACCGTGGAACGGGTACACGCGGTGCTGTTGACCGGGGGCTCCGCCTTTGGGCTGGCCGCCGCGGATGGGGTGATGCGGTGGCTGGCGGAACGCCGGATCGGGCTCGTGGTGCGGGAGGTGGTGGTCCCCATCGTGCCCGCCGCGGTGATCTTCGACCTTCGCGACGGCGCCTCGGTCGTGTTTCCCGGGCCGGACCAGGGATACGCAGCCTGCGACGACGCGGCGTCGGCGCGGGGCCTTGCCTGCGCCGGCGGGCGCGTCGGAGCCGGCAGTGGCGCGATGGTGGGGAAGCTCTACGGGCCGCCCGTGCCCGGCGGGGTGGGGACGGCCAGCATCAGGCTCCCAGACGGCACAACGGTGGGGGCCCTGGCGGTCGTGAATGCGGTGGGTGATGTCGTCGATCGCTCCGGCCGCCTGCTGGCCGGAGGCGCCGGGGACACCTGGCGGCGCCTGCTGAGCGAGGGCCCACCGCCGCTGCCGGTCGTGGGGGCCTCGACCACGCTGGCTGTGGTGGCGACGGATGCCGCGCTCGACAAATCCTCCTGTAACCGCCTGGCGACGGTCGCACACGACGCGCTCGCGATGTCGATCCGCCCGGTCCACACACCCTTCGACGGCGACACGGTGTTCGCCCTATCGGTGGGGAAGGGTAGTTCTGACTTGATGTCCCTGTGCGCGGGGGCGGTGGAAGCCCTGAGGACCGCCATCGAGCGAGGGGTGGCGACGGCATGAGCTTCTCGCCGTCGGCGCCCGCCGACGACCGCAGCGCCGCCTTCCTTTTCCATGCTCGCCCAACTGCATGAGCGACACCTGGTCGACGTCGAAGGGGTGCGCGAGATCTGGCTGGTGCGCCACGCCGACGCCTACACGGGCATTAACCGGCTGGGCGAGGGCATCCTCGATCCTCCGCTCACTCCGCTCGGCCGCGCGCAAGCCGCCCGCCTGGCGCACCGCCTGGCGCAGGTTCGGATCGATCTGATCCGGGCTTCTGACATGCGGCGTGCTGTGGAGACGGCGCAGGTCATCGCCGGCGTCACCGGACGACTTCAAGTGTCGACGGACCCGCGTTTGCGCGAGGTGCGAACGCACTGGGATGAGGGCCGCCGGGCCGAGCTCAACGCGCCCACGAATACCCGTTCCCGGAGTCGGAGCAGGAGGTCTACGAGCGCGTGTCCGCGGCTGCGGGCGAAGTGGTCGCCGGCCTGCCCGAGAACGGGCGCGGTCGTGGTCACCCACAACGCGGCGATCGGGATACAAGTCGCTTGGGGCTGATTTGTTAGTGTGAGTATCAGTAAAAGCGACTTCGAGACTATAAAGTGGCATTTGATCCCAACGCGCGCCTGGATCCCTCGCAGGTTGAAGACGTCCGCGGCGGCGGCATCGGCGGCCGGACGCTCGCCCTGGGCGGCGGCGGCATCGGAACGGTCCTGCTGGTGGTGGCTTACCTGCTGTTGGGCGGTAACCCCGCCAACCTGGTGCAGCCGAGCACGCAGACGGCGCCGAGCGGTGGGTCGCTCGAGCAGTGCACGACGGGAGCGGCCGCCAACCAGCGGGAGGACTGCCGGATCGTGGGCTACGTCAACAGCATTCAGTCCTATTGGGCGAGCGAGTTCGCAGCCGCCGGTCAGAAGTACCAGCCGGCCGACACCGTGATGTTCAGCGACCAGACCTCCACGGGCTGCGGCGCCGCCACCACAGAAGTCGGGCCGTTCTACTGTCCGGTCGATCGCCACGTTTACATCGACCTCGGCTTCTTCCAGGAACTCCAAAGCAAGTTCGGTGCGCGCGGCGGCTCCTTCGCCGAGGGTTACGTGGTCGCACACGAGTACGGCCACCACGTCCAGGACCTGCAGGGCCAGCTCACATCCGGAACGAGCCAGACCGGGGCCAACGGACGCTCGGTCCGCACCGAGCTGCAGGCCGACTGCTATGCGGGCGTGTGGGCCAACCACGCGGCCGCCACCGGCTTCCTCAAGCCGCTCAGCTCTGACGACATCGCCCAGGCCCTGGACGCGGCAGCCGCGGTCGGAGACGATCGGATCCAGAAGGAATTCCAGGGCCGGGTGACTCCGGAAAGTTGGACCCACGGCTCATCCGCGCAGCGCCAGAGGTGGTTCACGGCGGGGTACCAGCAGGGCAGTCCCAAGGGTTGCGACACCTTCGGCGCCTCCAACCTGTAACCACCGGCCACGCCAAATTCCGGAAACTTAGCCGGCGGCTAGGTTGTTCTAAGCATCCGGACCGATAGGCACAGGAGGGGTCATGAACCTGCCACCCGGCGTTCGCTCCGAGGTCGTGAGCACAGACCGTCTTCGCATGCGTTACCTCGATTCGGGACCGGAGGACGGTATCCCGGTCGTGATGATTCACGGCAACCTCTCGACCGGGCGCTTCTACGAGCACCTGATGCCGGGCGCGCCCGAGCGATACCGGGTCATCGCGCCGGACATGCGCGGGTTCGGCGATACCGAGAGAGTACCCATCGATGCCACCCGCGGCGTGCGGGACTGGACCGACGACACCTACTCGTTGGTACGTGCGCTTGGGATCATCCGGGCGCCGCATCTCGTGGGCTGGTCGACCGGGGGCGCCGCGATCGCCAACTACGCCGAGGACCGACCCGTCGCCTCACTCACATTCATCGACCCGGTCTCGCCCTACGGCTTTGGCGGCATCCGGCTCGATGGCACGCCGTGTTTTCCGGACTACGCGGGCTCGGGCGGGGGCACCGGAAGTCCGGAGTTCGCGCAACGGCTAAGGGATGGTGATCGCGGCAGCGATTCGCCTTTCTCGCCCAGGAACGTCATCAACAGCTCCTACTGGGCGCCGTCCCATCGCGAGCCGCCCGACCGCGAAGAGATGCTGCTCGACGAAGTTCTGAAGTCCGTGGTCGGCGACGACGGCTATCCGGGCGATGCCACGTCGTCCGAGAACTGGCCCGGCGTGGCGCCGGGCACGCGGGGCATCCTCAACGCTCTCTCCGGGAAGTACCTGAACTGGAGCGGCATCGTCGACCTCGACCCCAAACCACCGATCCTGTGGACGCACGGCTCAGCCGACATCGTGGTGGCTGATGGGTCAGCCTGGGAGATGGGAACGCTGGGCAAGATGGGCGCGGTGCCGGGGTGGCCCGGCGAGGACGCATTTCCCCCTCAGCCGATGGTCACCCAGATCCGGAACCTGCTCGAGCGCTATCGCGGCAGCGGTGGGCGGGTGCAGATGGAGATGTTCGAGGGTTCGGGCCACGGGCCCTTGTTCGACGCAGCCGAGCGCTGGAGCGAAGTCTTCTGGGGTTTCGTGGCTTCCGTAAAGAGCAGCGAGCCGGCCCGGACGGCCTAGCCGGCAATGTAAATCTCGGCACCAGGACCGACGGCAAGCAGGTCAGCCGCGCGGCTTAGTCTCCAGGTTGCGTCGACCAACCGAGGCTGTGTCAGCCGCCAGGCCGACCGCCCTTCGGGTTGCAACCCATAGTGCCTACAAGAGGGCAACGCCGAGAACTAGCGTTTGGGCCGGGAGGTGGCACCGATGGGATCGGCCGACTTCAACACGTCGTCGATGTTGCGTGCCGCCCTAGGCGCAGCTGCCATCGTCGTGGGTTCTTCAGTTCCGCGTACATCGTCCCTTTCGCTGTCGGATATCCAATCGCGGCGCGATTGGCAACGAAGCTGTCGTGGTCACGCTCGATTCGTGTCGGCATGGCTGGCTTTGTGCCGTTCCAGGGTTTCGAGTACATCTTCATCCGCTAGTGGTCCGAAGTACCAGATCGCCGGGACGTTCGGCCCTGGTGCGGGCATGAGGCAGCGCTCAGAGTCGACGAGACGCGTGTAAGCCGCGACACGGCGAGGCCGCGCCGAGGCGGCGTCCGTGGCTGGCGTCGCCTGCCGCTCAGGCCGAAGGCCGAACGACTCGGCCAGGAGGAGGTCGCCGTGGAGATACGTCAGACGTCCACAGCCGTCACGTTCTCGAGATCGGCAGGCCGTTTCGGGATCGAGTTGATGCAGATGTGCGCCGCTATGTGCCTGGGAGGCATCGTCCTCAACCTGGCGATCTTCGAAGTGATCGCCCTCGCGGGATTCCCGAATTTCGTTCAGCAGCACCCCGAGACATCAATGCTGATCCTCGGTATCGACTGGGCTATCGCGATGGGGACGTGGATGGCGCTTCGCCACCACCCGTGGCGCCACAACCTGGAGATGTCGAGCACCTCGATCGTCGCCACCGGCCTGTTCGCGATCGCATCCTGGATGGGTTGGTTCACGCCTGAGACCACCCTCGGCTGGTTCACCCTCTTCACGCCGATGTGCGGGCCGACGTGTCTCCTAATGGCGGCCGATATGCTCTTTCGCTACAAGCACTACACGTCCCAATCGGATGCTCACGACCAAGCCCACTGACCGAGGTGGGATGGGCGGTGGGGCAGCCCACGGCTGCCCCACCGCGGCCGGCACGACCGACGGCCGTTGTGGTTGCCTCAGGAGCTGCGCGCACGTTGCCGCCAGGGGCTAGCGAAGCGGCTTTTTGCAATCTGCGACGTCCCCACCTACAAGAAGGCTGCACCTGTAAGTCAGCTCAGGCGGGGGAATGGTCATGACCTTGATTCGTGCACAGCGATGGGGGTTGAGCGGGGTCGCAGGGCTGGTTCTCGCGCTGACCCTGGCGGCCGGCCCGGCGATGGCCGGTGCGGGCCGCTACGTCGAGACTGATCTCGCGTCGGATATCCAGGGCCGTGCGCAGAACCTCGATGCGAGCCTGGTGAATCCGTGGGGACTCGTGCGCGGGCCGTCGACGCCGTGGTGGTCGGCTGACAACGGCGTCGGACAGAGCACGCTGCTCAAGCCCGACGGAACGAGGTTCCAGGCGCCCTTCAACCCTGTAAACGTTCCGATGAGCGCGTGTACGGGGACTGGAACGCCAACCGGGATCGCATTCGACGGGACGGCCTCCTTCTCCTTCACCGGGTGCGACGGCACCTCGCATACGGCCCGCTTCATGTTCGCGACTGAGGACGGGAGCATCGTGGCCTGGGACATTCCGATGACCACCGCGGTGACGGTCGTGGCTCCCTCGACTGCGGCCGTCTACAAAGGCCTGGCGGTTGGAAGCAACGCCAGTGGCACTTTCCTTTTCGCGACCAACTTCAGAGCAGCGACGATCGACGTCTTCGGCTCAAACTTCCAGCACGCGACGCTGGCGGGCTCCTTCTCCGATCCGGGGATCCCGACGGGCTTTGCGCCCTTTGGGATTGCCAATCTGGCTGGGCAGCTCTACGTGACCTACGCCAGGCAGGACGCCGCTCTTCACGACGACGTGGCCGGTCCGGCCAAGGGATTTGTCGACGTCTTCGACACCAACGGCACCTTCATTCGGCGTGCCGCGACCCGGGGGCGGCTGAATTCGCCGTGGGGCGTGGCCATCGCTCCGACCAATTTCGGGCGCTTCTCGAACGAATTGCTGGTTGGCAACTTTGGAGACGGACGGATCAATGTGATCGACCCGGTAAGCGGGCAATTCATTGACCAGCTGCGCGGCCCGGACAACCGTCCCTTCACCATCGATGGGCTCTGGGCGATCGCGTTCGGCTCCGGCAGCGCCAATTCCGGCCCGAGGAACGCGCTGTTCTTCACCGCCGGCCTCGACGAAGAGTCGCATGGACTCTTCGGGAGGATCGACCCCACGAGCTGACCGCCCCCGTCATTCGGGCTCGCAAAGAAAAGAGGGCGGCCTCCACTCGGGACCGCCAGCTGCCCGCTGTGGTCGGCCACGATCGTGAACACGGTCTTGCTTGGCCGCGACTACCGGAAGCGACTCGTCGCAGCAGGGGACACCCTTGCATCCGTCCAGCGGATGGTCTGCGCGACGATGAGCGCGATCGCGAACAGCTCCAGCAGCTTGCACCCGAGGCCGACCGCGTCGGCGGCCTCTCGCCCGGTGTCCACGAACAGCGCGTAGGCGACCAGGTTCGCGACCAGTAGCGCCAGCGCGACCGGCTCCCACCCCTCGGCCACGGTTGTCCAAATCGCCACCAGCAGCAGCGCCAACGCGTCCAGGCCGAAGAGGACGGCCAAGAGCGCAGCGTGGCCCGCGTGCGCCGGCACCAGCCCTGCGTGCAGGGTGGCATCCAGCACGAGCAGCAGCGCCACCAGTCGGACGACCGGTTGCACGCTGCCCAGCGCCATCAGCCAGAGGGCGGCCAGACGGCTACCGTGCTGGGCCAGGAAGGCGGCCGCAAAAAGCACCGCCGCCAGGACCGGCGGCGTCAGCAGCACCGCCACCAGGGCTGGACCGTGTTCGTCGCTGAAGAGGGCGGGCAGAGAGGCGGCAAGCGTCATCGCTGTCGCCTCAGTGCGGCGTCATCTGGGCGGACCCGTTGAAGATGCTCGGGTCCGGCGGTCCGTCGACGATGATCTGGCCGCTGGCGCCCTCCTGGACGCGCTGCAGCGCATGGTCGACGATGACATAGGTTCCCGGCACCCGGAAGACGATCTCCGCCATCGTGGTGCCTCCGGCCGGGACGTTCACGAGCCCGACGTTGCGCTCCAGCGGGCCGCCCACGCCACCGTCGGGGTAGACGGTGTCGAAGATGGTGCCGATCACGTGGAAGGCAGACGACTTGAAGGTCCCGACCCCGAAGTAGATCCGGACCCGCTCGCCGACGCTGGCGTGGAGCGCGCCGGCGCCGGTCAGCGCGCCCACGCGACCGTCGAACACGTAGTAGTTCGGCTGCTCGGACAACAGCTTTGTCTCCGACAGCTCGACGTGGCCTTTGGTGCCGAACGCCGCGTTCGTGTACATCTCGCCCTGCATCACGTAGTACTCGCGGTCGACGCGGGGCAGGCCGCCGGGCGGCTCGACCAGGATCATCCCGTACATCCCGTTGGCGACGTGCGTGGCCACTGGCGCGGTGGCGCAGTGGTACAGGTAAAGCCCCGGGTTGAGCGCTTTGAACGAGAAGGTGGAGTTCGCGCCTTTGAGCGTCTGACTTGCACCCGAACCGCCGCCGGTGCCGCTCACCGCATGCAGGTCGATCGAGTGTGTGAAGGCGGACCCGTCGGCATTGCTGAGGTGGATCACCACGGTGTCACCCTGCATGACTCGCAACATCGGGCCCGGCACCTTGCCGTTGAACGTCCAGTACTTGTAGGTGGTGCCGTTGGCGGGATCGAGCGCACCTTCGACCTCGACCGTCTGCAGGTTGTACTGAACGGTGGTGGGTACGGTGCGCGTGATTGGTGGCGGGACGTCGGTCGCCGCGCGCGCGATCTCTACTGCGGATCCGGCACTGCCGGCGGTGGTCGTGGTCGTGGTGGTGGTGCCGTGCTCGTGCGCCGCCGCTGTGGTCCCGCTGGAGGTGGACGGTGCATTCTCGGCCTGCGCTTTGACCTGGGCGTCGACCCAGTAGAAGGCGCCGATGAGGACGGTGAGAGTCACGGTGATGATCGATGCCAGTGCCGTCCACGCCGCGACCGCCCGGTAGTTGTTACCCGGCCCCGGATTGGGACCCGCGGATGCGTAAGTGCTCGCCATATGCAGCACAGTAGGTAGCGAATAGGTACGGGCCAC
>VBEO01000045.1:0-19302 GCA_005881825.1 Chloroflexota bacterium
CTTTCGGAGGCCGCGATCACACCACCGCGCTGCACTCGATCGACAAGATCGCCAACGAGCTCAAGGAGGATGAGCGGCTCCGCTATGACCTGCAGGTGCTGCGGGAGAGGATCTACGCCGAATGAAGGCTTTCCCCAGCCGCCTGTTGATAGCCCGTCGACAAGCCCTGAGCAGTTATCGGCCGGCGCCCAGTCCACAGGCCACCAACAGCCTTAACAAGGATGACCTGGCGTTTCACCTATCCTTTTCCCCCGCTCCGCCGAAGCTGCCGCGAACGGGTTTTGCACAGCATCCACAGCACTTACGGATAGGGCGGCGAAGCCTCCCTATCGAGGAGACAGTCAACTGATGGGGATAAGGAGCCAGACAGCGTTGAAACTCACCTGTCAGCCGAGCACGCTCAGCTCGGCACTGCAGATCGTGTCGCGTGCCATCTCCACACGCACCACCCTGCCCATCCTCAACAACATCCTGCTGGAGACCACCTCCGAGGGCCTGGCCCTCACCGCGACCAACCTGGAGATCGGGATCCGCAAGGTGGTGGCCGCCGAAGTCGCCGAAGAGGGCAGCACCACGGTTCCGGCCCGCCTGCTCACCGACTTCGTGGGCACGCTGCCCGAAAAAGACCTCGAGATGGCCCTCGACCTCTCCACCCAGACCCTGAGCCTCAAATGCGCGCGCTTCGACACCCACGTCAAGTGCATCGAGGCCGAGGAATTTCCGCCCGGGCCACGCCCGGACGAGGGTGACCGCCTCAGCATCCCTCTAGACGAGCTGTTGGCGGCCATCGAGCAGACCCAGATGGCCGCCTCCACCGACGAGGCGCGTCCGGTGCTCACCGGAGTCCTCCTGCACATCGACCGTGACGGCCAGACGCTGGCCGCCACCGACGGTCACCGGCTGGCGGTCCGCAAGCTGCAGGCTCGCGGCGGCAGCGACCTGGAAGCCCGCCTGATCGTGCCCGCGCGGGCCTTGGCCGAGCTGCCGCGTGCCTTCCGCGGCGAGTCAGGCGAAGTCGAGGTGATCGTGAGCAAGGCCCGCAACCAGATCTTCTTCCGGGCCGGCACCTCCGAGGTCACCTCGCGCCTCATCGACGGCACCTATCCGAACTACACACAAGTTATCCCCACCAAGAGCTCGACCACGGTCAAGGTCGCGACCTCGGAGCTCAATCAGACCGTGCGCGCCGTCTCCCTGTTCGCGCGCGACTCCGCCAACGTGATCCGGCTCAAGACCGAAACCGGCGGCTTGGTGCTGTCGGCCACCACCAACGAGGTCGGCGACAGCCGGGCCGAGGTCAGCGCCGACGTGGAAGGCTCCGACATCCAGATCGCTTTCAACGCTCGCTACATCCTGGACGCGCTGGCGGTGGCCGCCGAGGACCACGTCGAGTTGCTCTTCGACGGGCCGCTCAGCCCAGGGCTGATCCGGCCGCCGGGCTCCGACCAGTACCTCTACGTGATCATGCCGGTCCGGGTGGCCATGTAAGGGCGCCAGGTGCGCCTGCTGCGCCTCGAGCTGCGCAACTTTCGCAACTACCGTCACCTGGATCACGACCTGGGCGGCCATCTCAACCTCTTCCTGGGCGCCAACGGGCAGGGCAAGACCAACCTTTTGGAGTCCATCGCCCTGCTGGCGCTTTCCGCCTCGCCTCGGGCCCGGCGCGAGACCGAGCTGCTGGGACCGCTGGCGGCCGAGGCGCGGGTCCTGGGCCGGGTGGAGTCGGAGGGCCGGATTCGCGAGATTCGCATCGATCTGCGCGAGGAAGCAGGTCGCGGGCGGAAGCGGATCGAGGTGGATGGCGTGAATCGGCGGGCGGTCGACCTGCCGGGGTTGGCGCGGGCCGTCCTCTTCTGGCCCGAGGACCTGAACCTGGTCAAGGCCGGACCCGAGCACCGGCGTCGCTTCCTGAACCAGATGCTGGTCCAGGTCGAGCCCGGCCATGCTCGGCTGATCTCGCGTTACGCGCGCGTGCTCGAGCAGCGCAACCATCTGCTGAAGCAGATCGCGGCCGGGGAAACGGGGATCGAGACCCTGGCTGCCTGGGACGAGGAGCTGGTGGCGGTGGGCTCCCAGATCGCCAGCTCCCGGCGGGCGGCGGTGGCCGAGCTGGCACCGCTGGCGGGGCGCCACCACCAGGCGATCGCGGCCGGTGAGGAGCTTGCGATCGGCTACCTGGGTCCGCCCGACGACTTCGCGGGGGGTGTGCAAAAGTCCAGAAGTCTGGACGTGCGCAGGGGGGTCACCGGCGTCGGCCCGCACCGCGACGACCTGCTCCTGGAACTCGGCGGACGGGACGCCCGGGCCTATGCCTCCCAGGGGCAACAGCGGACTTTGGTGGTTAGCCTGAAGCTGGCCGAGGCCGACCTGGTGGCCGCCCGTACCGGTGAACCGCCGATTCTGCTACTCGACGACGTCCTTTCAGAGCTGGACGCCGAGCGCCGCGGCGCCCTCCTGGAGCGGGTGGCGAGCGCGGGCCAGGTGGTGGTCACTTCGGCCGAAGCGGCACCGCTGCCCCTGGAGCTGATGCACGAAGCGCGCGTCAACTGCATCCGGGCGGGCGCCCTGGAGCCTTGTGGATAAGCTGGGCAAAGTGCTGCCCCGGGTGCTGGCCCGGCAGCCCAACAATCGTCAGATCGCCGAGCTGCGAATTCGACTGGCTTTCCTGGAGCTGATGGGGCCGCAGCTGGCGACCAACTTCCAGGAGATCACGGTGCGGGGCGGGACCCTGGCCGTAGCCACGGACAACCCCGCCCTCGCCCACCAGCTGCGCCTCGACGCCGGCGGCTTGATCAGCCGGCTCAACGCCATGGTGCTGCCGCGTCCGGTGCGGGCTTTGAAAGTCCGCAGTGGCCGGGGCCGCGCCGCCGGCCCCTAGTGCGTCTCAGCGCCGAGCAGCAGGCGGCTGCCGCTTGGCCGGCAGGCCCGCTGCGGGTGGTGGCGGGCGCCGGCACGGGCAAGACGGCGGTCATCACCGACCGCTTCGCGCGTCTGGTGGCGCAGGGGGTCGCGGCCGACCGCATCCTGGTCCTCACCTTCACCGAGCGCGCGGCCGAGGAGATGCGGCGCCGGATCGCCGATGTGCTCGATGGCGAGCCGCCGCCCCACGTGGGCACCTTCCACGCCCTCGCCATGCGCTGGCTGCGCGAGGACGGGCCGGCGATCGGCGTCTCGGCGGCATTCCGGATCCTGGAAGGCCCCGAACGCTGGATTGCGGTGCGGGAGCTGATGTGGGAGCTCGGGGACCCGGTGCTGGTCGGCGAGGAGCGCCCCGACGACCTGGTGACGCCGCTGCTGCGCGTCCTGGAGCGCATGAAGCAGGAGCTGGTCCCGCTGGAGCGCCTGCTGGCCTGGTGCGGGCGAGCGCCGGCCGACCCGGAGACGCCGCGGCTGCTGGCCGCCGCCCGCCTTTTCCAGGAACACGCGCGGCGCTGCCGGAGCCAGGGGCTGCTGGACTTCGATGACGTCCTGGTCGAGACCGTCCGCCTGTTCGAATCCCACCCCCAGGTGCGCGCGCGCTACCGGCGGCACTTTCAGGCGCTGCTGGTAGACGAATACCAGGACACCAACCTGGCCCAGGAACGGCTGGTGGAGCTGCTGGCCCCCCCGACCGGCTCCCTGCTGGTGGTGGGGGACGACGACCAGAGCATCTACCGCTTTCGCGGGGCCTCGCGGGCCAGCATGGAGCGGTTCGCGGCCAGCTTTCCGGAAGCCGCGACGCTGACGCTGGGCCGCAACCGGCGCAGCCCGGGCCGGGTGGTGGCCGCGGCCGGAGCTCTGATCGGCCACAACCCCGACCGCCTGGAGAAGCACCTGAGCGCCGGCCGGCCGCCGGGCCGCCTGGTGGAGGTGGTGCGCTGCCCCGACGGCGAATCCGAGGCGGCCGCGATCACCGCCCTCGCCGGCGAAGCGGATTCCGGAGTGGCTGTGCTCTGCCGCACCAACGCCATCGCGCGGCCCATCGCCGAGGCGCTGCGACGGGCGGGGGTTCCTTTCCGGCACCAGGCCGGGCAGGGCCTTTACCAGCTGCCGGAGGTGCGGGACGCGGTGGCCATGCTGCGCTGGCTGGCCGATCCGGCGGACCTGCTGGCGATGGCGCGCGTGGCCTGCCGGCCACCGCTGGAGATGGACCTGGAGCCGACGCTGAAGCTGGTCCGTGACGCGGCGACCGAGGGTGCGTCTGCGCTGGCGGTGCTGGCGCGTCAAGAAGGCGCCGACCCGCTGCTGGTCGAGCTCTGCGACCTGGCCTCGGAGGTGGGCCGGGCGGGCGTTGACGAGCTCTTCTTCGAGCTGATGTCGCGAACCCGCTACCTGGAGCGTGCGGTGGTGGCCTCCGAGCGGCCACGGGCTGCCGCGGCGCTGACGCGTCTGGGCGAATTGATCGAGGAGCACTGCCAGCGCACGCGCGATCACCGGCTCACTACTTACCTGGAGTGGTTCGACCTGGTGCTGCTCTCGGGCCTGGACGAGGCGATCCCGAGCGTCGACCCCGAATTCGTGGGCAGCGGCGAGGCCGGCTGCGCGGGAGTCGAACTGATGACGATCCACCAGGCCAAGGGTCTGGAGTTCGACACCGTCATCGTTCCAGCGCTGGTGGAGGGGCGGCTGCCGCTCTATCGGCGGGGCGAGGGGTTCGACCTCCCCGCCGCCCTGCTGGAGCCCGGTGTGCGCGGTCGGGAAGACCATCTGGCCGAGGAGCGGCGGCTCCTGTACGTGGCCATGACCCGTGCTAGGCGCCGCCTGGTGCTGACCTGGGCGGAGCGCTACGAAGGGCTGCGGCGATGGCGGCCGTCGCGGTTCCTGGAGGAGGCCTCGGCGTCGGGCGTACTGCGAGAGCGGATCCTGCCTCCGACTCCGACTCCGACTCCGACTCCGACTCCGACCCCGGCTCCGGCTCCGGCTCCGGCTGGCCGAGTGACTATCGAGCGCGCCGCCACCGAGACTGCGTCGCCGGTGCGGCTCTCCTTCAGCGCCGTCAGCAGCTATCGCGAGTGCCCCCGCCAGCACTGGTACCGCTACCGCGCGGGGCTTCCGGCGGCCCAGTCGGCGGAGGCGCAGCACGGCTCCGTCGTGCACGCGGCGCTGATGCGAGCCGGCCGCCTGCGGGCGGCCGGGGTGACGGTCGGCACCGGCCGCCTCCTCGACCTGCTGGACGAGGCGTGGGCCGAGGTGACGCCGGTCGATCCGCGCCGCCTGCCGGCGCTGCGCCGGCTGGGGCGGGACCAGCTCGAGCGCTTCAGCGCCGCGGGGGGCCTGCGCGCCCGCCCGGCCATGGTGGAGCGCGCCTTTACAACCGACCTTGACGGCTGGCGGCTGGCGGGCATCATTGACCGAGTCGACCCACCCCCCACCCAAGAGGGCGGGGAGGTGGGCTCCTCCAGCGCTGACGAACTCGAAGTCGGGGGGCGGCCCGGCGCCTGGAGGATCGTCGACTACAAGACCGGCGCGCCCCTGCCGGCCTCGCGGCTGCGCCGGGACCTCCAGCTGGCGCTCTACGCGCTGGCGGCCAAGGAGTCGCTGGGCCTCGACCCCGTCGACCTGGAGATCGTCTACCTGCGCGAGGGCAAGCGGGTCCTGATCCCCTCCGACGAGGAGCTGATCACGGACGCGCGGCGGGTGGTGGGCGAGGTGGCGGAGCGGATCAGGGCCGGCAACCGGGAGCCGCGCCCGGAGCGCCGGCGCTGCTCGCTCTGCCCTTACCGAGCCGTCTGCGACTTCGCGCTGGCCCTGTAGCGCTCGGCCACCCCCAACACCTCGCGTGCGATGTCCAGGGCGGCGTAGGGGCGCGCCGCCGAAGCGGCCCGATCGACCATCTCGCGCCAGATGCGCATGTCGTCGGCGAAGAGCAGGCTGATCGATTCCAGGAGCTGCTCCGGCTTGGGCGCGAAGAGGCCGAAGCCGGTCATGGTGACGAAGGTCACGTTCTCCGTCTCCTGGCCGGGCAGGTAGCCGGTGAGCATGATGGGGAGACCCGTGGTAAGCGCCTCGGCGATGGCGCCGGGCCCCGCCTTGGACACCACCAGGTCGCTGGCCCGCATCAGCTCGGGCATGTTTTCGACGAAGCCGAAGATCCGGATGGGGGTTGCGAAATGGACGCGGGCCAGGCGCCGGCGCAGCTTCTCGTTGCGGCCGCAGACCGCGATCACCTGCCACGGCTGCGCGTGCCAGGCCAGGGCCCGGACTTGCTTCAAGAGATTGCCGGAGCCCTCTCCGCCGCCCACCACCAGGATCGTCATGCGGTCCTCATCGAGTCCGAACCGGCGCCGTAAGGCGGCTTTTTCCCCGGGCGCGGGCGGGCGGAAGCGGAGGTCTACGGGCAGGCCCAGCAGGTGGATGCGCTCGGCCGGCACGCCCCACTTGAGGCAGGCCTGGCGCGCGCTCTCGGTGGGCACGATGACCAGGTCGGCGCGCGGAAAGGCCCAGCCGCGGTGGAACTCGACCAGGTCGGTGATCACGGTGACCAGGCCCCGCTTGCGGCCGCTGCGCTGGATGGCCGCGAAGGCCACGTGGTTCAGGAGCGGATGCACCGAGACCACCACGTCGGGGTCCTGCTCGCGCAGCTGCCCGAGCAGAATGCGGCGCACGTTCCCGCCGAAGACGGCTCGGATGGCGGCGAAGACCGGCCGCTGGTTGGAGCTGTGATAGAGAGCGGCCCACGCCGGCCGGGAGCGCTGGATCAGGGGCGAGTAGAGGCCGGCCAGTCGCCGCACAACCGCCGAGCCCTCGCCGATCAGGGGGTCGGCGGCGGCGACGGCGGCTTCGGAGTCGAGCTGGCTGATGGCCTGGGCCAGGGCCTTGGCGGCCGCCCGGTGCCCGCCCCCGGTGTCGGAGAAGAGGACCAGGACCCGCGGGCCCGGTGCGGTTTGCGTCCTATCCGAGGCGATTGCGCCGGGCGATGGCGCGGCGCGCGATCCAGCGCATGTTGTACTGAGCCAGCAGGTAGGTCAGGAGCAGCATGGCGCCGATCCCGACAGCCACCCAGAAGACGTTGCTGCGCGCCAGCTCCGCCGGGCCCAGCGGGGTCTTGCCGGAGAGGTTGGTCTGGACGATGTAGCTGGCGATGTCCTTGACGTCCTGATCACTCAAGTTGGCGGCCCCGCCCTTGGCCGGCATCTGGCCGAAGCCATCGGAGGGCGCCTTGCCGTTGGTGATGGTGGCGATCAGGTACTGCGCCACCTGCGGCTCATCCGCCTTTTTGAAGTCCGGGGCGCCGCTGACCTTCTGGAGAGGGTTGAGCCGGGGGCCGATGCCGCCCTCCAGGCTGGCGCCGTGGCAGGAGGTGCAGCCGGCGCTGCTGTAGGTCTGCTGGCCCTTGGCCGGGTCACCGGGCAGCCCACCGCCTGGAGCCGCGCCGGGCGAGCCCGAGGCGGAAGCGGAGGCCGACGGCGAAGGCGAATCGGCGGTGGCGCTGATCGTGCCGACTGCGAGCAGGCATCCGAAGACGCCGATGCCAAGGCCGAGGGTGAGCTTGCGCACGACGCCGGCGGGCATCGCAGCAATCATATCCGGGGCTCCCACACCGGCCCGGCTTCGGCCTGGACGCGGAATATCGCTACTCGACTAGGTTGTTATTCCAGACGTGAGCAGTGTCTCGCCGGTCTCCGCTTCGCAGCTGACGTGCGCCTCGCGGCGATGGCTCGACGGGAGGCCGGCCTACCGTGGCTGAGCGACTCCCCAGCACCCTGCCCTACTTCCGCGGCCCCAGGCCGCGGGTGGCCGTCATCTGCTTCCACACCTCCCCCACCGCGGCGCTCGGCCACAGCGCCAACGGAGGTCTCAACGTCTACGTTCGCGAGGTCTGCCGCCAGTTCAGCGCGCGCAACGTGGCCACCGACGTCTTCACCCGCATCGCGGCCGGCGCCGGCCCGGTGGTCGAGAACTTGGCCCCCCTCAGCCGCGTCGTCTACCTGCCGGCAGGACTGGCGGAAGTCGACAAGTACCAGCTGGTCGACCATGTGGAGGACTTCGCCACGGCGGTTGCGCGCTTCGCCCGCGACGAGGGCCTGCGCTACGACCTCCTGTATTCGCACTACTGGCTCTCCGGCGCGGTGGCCTGCACCCTGCACGCGCGCTGGCGACTGCCCTGGGTCCATACCGCGCACACGCTGGCGGTGGTCAAGAATCGCTCTCTGCCCCCCGGCGACGTCGCCGAGCCGCCGCTGCGGGAGCTGCTGGAGGGCGAGATCGCGCGCAGCGCGGACCTGCTCGTGGTCAGCACCAAGGCGGAAGGTGAAGCCCTCCGGCACGCCTACCGGCTGCGGCCCGACCGCATCGCGGTGGTGGCGCCGGGTGTCGACCTCGAGCGCTTCGGCGATGTAAAACGTTTTACAGCGGCCGGCCGGACGGTCCTCTTCGTGGGCCGGTTGGAGCGGCTCAAGGGCGCCGACATCGCGCTGCGGGCCTTTGCCCAGGCCGCGGCGGACCATCCCGACGTCCGCCTCCTGGTCCTGGGCGGCGACAGCCACACCCAGGGCGAGAGCGAGCGCCGGCGGCTGGCCGGAATCGCCCGCGAGCTTGGCCTCGAGCATCGCGTCAGCTTCCTGGGCTCGGTGCCTCAGGACGAGCTGCCGGCCTTCTACGCCAATGCCGAGGCGCTGCTGATGCCGTCCTACAGCGAATCCTTCGGGCTTGTCGGCCTGGAAGCCCAGGCCTGCGGCTGCCCGGTGATCGCCGCCGATGTCGCCGGCCTGGCCTCAGTAGTCCGCGACGGCGCCACCGGCTTCCTGGTGCCCGGCCATGACCCGGCGCAGTACGCCGAGCGGCTGCGCCGCCTGCTCGACGATCCGGCGCTGGCGCGGACGCTGGGCCGCCGCGGGCGCCTGCTGGCGCAGGGCTTCAGCTGGGAGCGGACGGCCGACCGCCTGCTGGCGGCGGTCTCACCCTGGCTGGAGGCAGCGCGCCCTCAGCTCACCGTCCAGGCCGGCGCCCGCACCGAGTAAGGAAAGCCGGCGGCGTCGAAGCTGGTCAGCGGGACCAGGCCGGTTCCATCCACGTTGACAACCCAGAGCTGAGAGCCGGTGCTGGCCGGGCCGCTGCCCACGAAAGCCACCTGGTGGCCGTCGGGCGAAGGGACCGGACTCTCGACGTCGACAAGGTTGCCGGCCGGCAGAGCCTCATCCCAGGCCAGGGGCCGGGTGCTGTTGTCGGTGAGGGTGAGGCGGAAGGCGCGCGCCGCCGGCCCACTCGGGCTGTCGACACTGGCGCCCACGATCAGGTGCCGGGAGTCGGCCTGCCACGCCACCGAGGTCAGGTCGCCGCTGCGGACGGTGGTCACCCCGCCCGCGCCTGAGAGCTCGCGGACTCGCAGCTGGCGGCGGCTGGGGTCGCTGGTGGCCACCTGGTAGGCGATCCGCGCGCCGTCCGGCGACCAGGCCAGCGAGCTGACGGCGCCGGCCTCAGCCTGCATGCGGTAGCGGGAGCGCAGGTCGACCTCGTAACCGCGGATCTCGTCGCCTTCGCGTCCTGCCACCGTGTAGGCGATCCGCTCACCGTTGGGCGCCACCGCCGCCTCGCCCACCCCGTCGTCCACCGGTACCACGTCACCTGCGGCATTCAGCCGCTGGAGGCGGCCCGCGCTGAGGAAGACGTAGCCCTTGTCGGGCCCCAGGAACGCGGCCCAGCTGGCCTCGAACGGCAGCTGGGTGACGTTGCCGCCGATGGCCACGTCGAGCCAAGGCCCGGCGCGGGTATGGACCAGAAGCCGGGTGCCGTCCAGCGACCAGCTGAAGGCGCTGGCATCGAGGTTGGCCAGCTGCCGCGGCAGCCGGTTGCCGTCCACCATCCAGATGCCGGCCGGGCCCGAGGCGCTGCTCGGGGCCTGGTCCGCCAGGAAGGCGACCCAATGCCGGAGCGGGCGCGGGAGGCCGGTCGCGAAGTCGCGCACGCTGCCCGCGCGGATCGGGTTGCCGTCCAGGTCGACGGCATCCCGGGTCACCGTGACCGAGTACACGGTCTGGGGATCGAGAAGGGTCTGGGGGGCGAGCAGCACGCGCCGGTTGTCGCCCGGGTCTGGACGCAGGCTGAAACGTACCGAGGGCGAGACGCTGACGGCCCCGGCCAGCGAACGGAGGTCCATGGCTCGGGTGAAGCTCAGGGAAAGAGTGGTGGCGGGGTCCACGTTCTGCTCGCCCGCCCCGGGCGAGCTGCCGGCCAGCTCGGGCGCCGACTCCGTGCGGAACGTCCAGCCGTGGTTGAAGGAGTTGACATTGCCCGCCGCGTCCCGATAGCCGGCCACCAGCGAGACGCGGTAGTCGGTGTCGGGCTTGAAAGGCTGATGGCGGTAGATGAGCTGGCGGCGCGAAGGCCAGAGCAGGCTGCCAGTAGTGCGCGGCGAGACCGCGAAGCGGGCGCCCACGGAAGCCTCGTCCATGTCGTGGTCGAAGCCGATGCTGACGTCCTGGTTGCTGGGCACCTGCTGAGCCAGGCGGCCGGGTGCGATCGCCACCACCTGGGGGGCGTTCTGGCAGGCGACACCGAGCAGGAAGGCCGCCCCGGCCGTGAGCAGTAAGGCGGCGGCGGCGCCGCCCCGACGGCTACCCGGTGTGGTTGCGGAGCCGGGCCCTGAGGTCGTTGGCGAGCGCCTCCAGGCGTGAGGAGTCGACGAACAGGATGCTGATGGTGGGGACCTGGTCGATGGCCGCCTCTACGCCGGCCTGGCTCGGCTCGGCCGCGGCCAGCACGTCCTTGACCTTCCGGGAGCGGTTGCCGAGTGCGTCCTCGGTCATCTGCTGGAGGTCGTTGATGACCGCTTCCCAGTCGACGTTGGAGTCGCCGGCTTCGCCGCGGACCGGTTCGGGAGCCGCCGGCGCCGGTGGCGCGGTGGCGAAGGCGGAGGGCTCGGGTGCGGCCGGGGGCGGCGTCTCGTCGGGTGCCGTAAACGCGCGCATGGTGGGCTGGGTCTCGGCGCTGGAGGCGCTGACCGGCGGCTCAGCCGGCGGCGCCGGCGGCGGGGGTGGCGGAGCGGGCGGCGGCGGCGGCGCCGAGGTGGCGCGCCCGCCGACAACCCCCTCCACGTCGAGCGGTGCCCGCGGCGATTGGTCCGCGGCCTTCACCTCCAGCACGGCGTCCGGGTCGCTGCAGAGCTCGAGCACGCCGTCAGCCGAGTCGGCGATGTCGCGGGAGTCGCTTGTGTAAGCGCCGCTGAGCTTGCCGTTGGTGAAGATGATGACCCCGGTCCCGCGCTGCGCCCGCACCAACACGCTGCCGCTGAGCTTGCGGTGCTCCAGGAACTTGAGCAGTGCTTTGGGATCGACCCAGGCCGCATACAGGTCGGAATACAGGGGCTTGGTGACGGTCATCTCGTAGAGGCCGTCGACCAGCTCGGGCGACAGTGCCACCACGTCCAGCACCCCATGCCCCCGTGTGACCTCGTCGTTGAAGTCCATGAGGGCACTGCTGCCGAGGCTGACGCCGCTGGGGGCGCCGATGTCGTAAGCGCACTCCAGCGCCGACCCTTCCTTGAAGAGGATGAGGCCTGCGGCCTCGTCCGTGAGCAGACGCACGTAGCCCGTGTAGGCCTCCCTCTCCAGGGTGGTGATCAGGCGCGGAAAGTCGACGAAGGAGGTCTTGAGAGAGTCATAGGTGACCTGCCCGGCGGGTACCGGGATCGGCTCCCGGCCGTGCTTGGGTTGGGGACGGTGCTTCACGCCCCGCCGCTCCTGGGTTTCCATGGCATTTGGCTCCCGGTCTCGCTCGCGCTCGCGCGGCCGTTCGGGGACGGCTGGCGGCGCCTCGGCATGGGACTCCTGAACCGGCTCGGGTGCGGGCGGCGCCTCGGCCGGCGGGCTGGCGTCATCGCTGGCCGGCAGCTTGGCCTTGGCGTCGAAATCGAATTCCCCGGTGGACCAACCCAGTGCCTTGACCACCGCGTCGTCGCCGTCGACCCCCTCGCCCAGTGCGTGGAAAAGGTGCCCGAACAGGAAGTAGAGCGTGCAGGCCCCGCCGTTGCCGTTGCGAACCGTCAGCGTGCCGGTGGCGCGCTCGGTCTGCGCGCTCTCCAGCAGCGCTTTCAGCTTGGTTTCCTGAAGCGAGCCGTTGGACTGCAAAGAGGAATTCGTACTCCTTTGAGCGGCGTGCGCCAGCCGCCCAAGTGGCGGACTCGGGTAAAGCTAGTATAGAAACCGGACGATGTCGATTCCGGGCAGCCGGGCAACTCCGCCTGACCCGCCCGACTCTCGCCCGCCCGATCCCACCCGGCTCTTCCTCGTGCGCCACGGCCAGTCCACCTGGAACGATGCCCGCCGGATCCAGGGACAGCTCGATCCGCCGCTCTCCGCGCTGGGCGAGATGCAGGCGCGGCGGCTGGCGGAGCGGCTGAACGGCCACAGCTTCGACGGCTTCTACACCAGCGACCTGGCCCGCTGCCGGCAGACGGCCGCCGTGATCGCGCCCGAGATCGGTAAGGAGCCGCTCGAGATGGTGGACCTGCGCGAGATCGCACTCGGCGAGTGGGAGGGCCTGACCCGGGAGGAGATGATCGCCCGCTTCCCTGAAGAGTGGAAGCACTGGGAGCGCGAGCCCTCCTGGGACCTGGTGCCGGGCTCCGAGGGCGCCGGTCCCTTCGAGGTCCGCGTGCACAGAGTTCTGGACGAGCTGTTCAAGCGCCATCCTCACGGCGACGTGCTGGTGATCACCCACGGAGGCGTGATCCAGGTCGCCCTGGGCCGCAGCCTGGGCCGCAACAGCCACGGCCTGTTTCCGTTCGTGATCGACAACTGCTCGATCTCGATTCTGACCCGCGGCCGCGCCCGGACCGTGATCAGCGGCGTCAACGACATCTGCCACCTGCACGCCGGGGCGCTGGCCTCGGCGGTGGCCCGCCGCGAGCGCTCGGGCGGCCTGACCCAGCAGTACTGACGACCGAGCAGGACTGGGACCGCCGGCTGCGCGAGAGCGCGCGGGCGGCGGATGCACCGGCCCCTCTCATGCAGTCGTTCGGCTATGGCGAAGTGCAGCGTCACGAGGGCTGGGCCCTCGAACGCGTCGACCTGGGATCCGCCGGTACGGCCTCTGTGCAGCTGGCGCGGGTGGGTCCCGTGCGCTGGGGCTACCTGCCGCGGGGCCCCGTCCCCGCCGGCGAGGCAGAGTTGCGGGTGCTCGCGACCTGGGCCCGGCGCCGGGGGCTGGCCCGGCTGCGGGTCGAGCCGGAGGCACCGCTGGAGTTCGCGCAAGTGCTGCGCGACCAGGGCTTCCGGGCAGCCCCGGCCCTGCACCCCACCCACACACTCATCCTGGACCTGGGCGCCGAGGCGGAGCTGCTGAGCGGGATGAAGCCCAAGCACCGCTACAACGTGCGTCTGGCAGAGAAGCGCGGCGTCTCGGTCGATGACCGCGGCGATGCCGCCGAGCTGGCCCGCCAGCACGCGGCCACCGCCGAGCGCCAGGGCATCAGCGCCGCCGCGACGGAGTTCTACGAGCGGCGCCTGCGTGACCTCGAGTGGTGCCGGGTCTACGTGGCCAGGCACCAGGGCGAGGCTCTGGCCGCGATCCTGGTCGCCCGCTTCGACGGCCGCGCCTACTACCTCTTCGGCGGCTCGAGCCAGAGCAAGCGCAACCTGATGCCGACCTACGCGGTGCAGTGGGCGGCGATTCGGGCCGCGGCAGCCGACGGCTGCCACAGCTACGACTTCTGGGGCGTGCCGCCCGGCGGCGATCCCAACCATCCCTGGGCTGGGCTCTGGCAGTTCAAGACCGGCTTCGGCGGCCGGCTGGTCGATTACGTGGGCGCCTGGGATCTGGTCCTGGACGCCCGCGGTGAGCGGCTGCTGGCGGCGCGTGAATTCTTGCGTCGGGGGGTTAAGCGCGTAAAGGATTTGCGTAATATCCGCTAACAGCCATGAAGCAGCCTGGCGCCGACGCCGCCGAGCCGACCGTCCAAGCCCGCCCTGGTGGTGCTCGAGGTGACGCTGCCGGACATGTCCGGTTTCGACGTCTGCCGCGAGCTCCGGAAGTCGGACACCACCACCCCGGTGATCATGGTCAGCTCGCGCTCGGACGAGATCGACGTGGTGGTGGGGTTGGAGATCGGGGCCGACGACTACGTGACCAAGCCGCTGCGCCTGCGCGAGCTGCTGGCACGGGTCGCCGCCCACCTGCGCAAGTCGCGCCTGGAGGCGTTCGACTATGGCCGCGGCCGGCTGGAGTTCAAGGACCTGGTCATCGACGTCAACGAGCGCCGCGTCATGCGCTCGGGGAGCGAGATCGACCTCACCCATACCGAGTTCGACCTGCTGGCCTTCCTGGCCCAGAACGCGGGCAAGGTCCTGAGCCGGGAGAAGATCCTGAACACGATCTGGGGCTACGAGTACCCGATCGAGACCCGGGTCATCGACGTCCACATCCGCAACCTGCGCCGCAAGATCGAGCCCCAGCCGGCGCGGCCCTTCTACATCCTGGCCGTGCCGGGGATCGGCTACCGCTTCACGAACGCGCGACCCGGCAGCTGAGGCCGTCCAGGCGCCAGGGCCTGGTACAGCTCGATCAGCCGGTCCAGGTTGGTGGCCAGCGAGTAGCGCTCGAGCACCCGCTGGCGGGCCAGCGCGCCCAGCAGCCGGCAGGCTTCGGGGACCTCGATCAGGAAGCGGAGGGCGGCCAGCAGCTCCACCTCCAGGCGCCGGGGATCCAGGACCAGGCCGGCGCCGCGCAGCGCCTCGCCGTCGCTGCCCACGTCGGTCGCCACTGTGGCCACCCCGCAGGCCATGGCTTCGAGCATGGCCAGGGAGAGACCTTCGACCTCGGAGGGCAGGAAGAAGGCGTCGCTGGCGCGCAGGATGTCGATGCGCTCGCGCTCGTCGGTGATGGTGCCGGTGAAGATCACTCGAGGGTCGTGGTGGCGGCGCTCCAGGCGCCGGCGCTCGGCGCCCCCACCTACCAGCACCAGCTTCAGGTCCGCCGGCGGGTCGGCGGCCAGGAAGGCCCCCAGCAGCTCGGCCACGTTCTTCTCGGGGTCCAGCCGGCCCACGTAGGAGAAGAGCCGCGCCGCGTTGAAATGGGCCCGCTTGGCCGATTCCCCGGGCGCGTACTTGTCCACGTCGACGCCGTTGGGCAGGACCTGGATCACCTCTCTCGGCACGCCCAGGCTGACCAGGATCTCGCGCTGGAGGTCGCTGAAGATGATCACCGCGTTGCACTCGGCCAGGGCCTGGGCGTAAAGCCGGTAGACGGCGCTGGTGGTCAGGCTCCAGACCGTCGGCCGCTGGCCGAAGGGCACGTGAAAGGTGCCCACGATCGGGATCCCGAGCTGGTGGCAGAGCTTGGGCAGGTTGAAGTCGAGGCTGGAGAAGGAGAAGGAGACGTGGACCACGTCGACCTCGTGCTGGCGCAGCATGTCGCCCAGGCGGCGCCGGGAGCCGGGGCGTGAGATGACCAGCCGGTGGGACAGGGAGAGGGCGTCCAGGACCACCGAGTCGGCGTCGGCCAGGCTGGCCTCATGGTGGAAGAAGACGACGTCCACGCCCCGCGTCCGCAGCCCGTTGGTGATCTCGCGGGAGTAGGTGATGATGCCGTCGCCCGAGGTCGCCGAGCGGTGACCGAGCCAGGCCACCCGGATGGGCGCGTCGGCGGCCCTCATCTTCCGGACACCTCCGAGTAGAGGTCGACCAGCGCGTCCAGGTTGCTGGACAGGGAAAAGCGCTCGACGGCGCGGCGCCGGGCCTGCGCGCCCAACTCGGGGGCCAGCCAGGGCATCTCGATCAGCATGCGCAGCGCGAGCTCCAGCTGCTCGCCGAGGGCGGTGGGATCGAGCACCACGCCGGCGCCGCGCAGGGCGTCGCCGTCTCCGCCCACGTCCGTGGCCACCGTGGCCACGCCACAGGCCATCGCCTCCAGCATGGAGAGCGAGAGGCCCTCCACCTGCGAGGGCAGGAAGAAGGCGTCGGCCGCGCGCAGGATGGCGATCCGCTCCTCGGCTTCGGCGATGTGGCCGGTGAAGACCACGCGCGGATCGCGGTACTGGCGCTGCAGCCGCCGGCGCTCGCTGCCGTGTCCGACGATCAGGAGCCGGGTGTCCGCGGGCGGATCCACGCTGAGGAAAGCACGGAGCAGGGCGTCCACGCCCTTTTCGGAGTCGACGCGGCCCATGAACACGAAGAGCTGTCGGGCGCCATCCAGGCGGGCCTTCCAGTCGCTGGGTCCCGGGCAGTAGCGGTCGACGTCGACACCGTTGGGAAGCACCCGCATCGCACTCGGTGGCACTCCCAACTCGGCCAGCACGCCGCGCTGGGCGTCGCCGAACACGATCACCCGGTCGCAGCGGGCCAGCGTGGGGGCATACAGCCGGTAGGCGGCGCTGGTGATGCCGCCCCAGACCGAGAAGCGGCTGTCGAAAGCGACGTGGAAAGTCGCCACCAGGGGGATCCCGAGCCGCCGGCAGGTGCGGGGCAGATCGAAGTCGAGGCTGGAGAACCAGAAGGAGGCGTGGACGAGGTCGAATTCGTGCGCCTGCAGGCGGTCGACCAGTGTTCGCTTGGCGGCCGCGCCCGAGAAGACCAGGGGTCGGAGCAGCGGGGTCGCCTCCAGTCCCACCATCTCCATCTCCGGGTCCGGCGCGCCGTCCTCGCCGGTCTTGAGCGTGAAGAAGGTCACCTTGTGCCCGCGCCGGCGCAGTCCGGCCGTGACCTCGTGCGAGTAGGTGGCCATGCCGCCGGCCAGCTGCTGAGAGCGATGGCCGAGCCAGGCCACCCGGAGGCCGTGGCCGTTGCGGGTCATCGCCTTTCCAGTATGTCGGGCCGCAGCTCTGCCAGCGGGCGGGTTACGAACTCCCGCTCCCACATGCGCGGGTGGGGAACCTGGAGGTCGGGCTCGTCGATCCGTTGGTCGCCGAAGAGCAGGATGTCGACGTCGATCTCGCGCGGCCCCCAGCGGTAGGAGGGGGTGCGGCCGGCCTGATGTAAAACGTTTTTCATCGCGGCCAGGAGCGCCTGGGCGCTGCCGCTCCACTCGACCTCCAGCACCTGGTTGAGGAAGCGGGGCTGGTCGGTGACCCCCCAGGGCTCGGTCTCCAGGACCGAGCTGGCGCGCAGGATGCGAGCGCCGGCCTGCTCGATCAGCTCCCGCGCCTGCGAGAGGTGCGCCTCCCGGTCGCCCAGGTTCGAGCCCAAGCTCAGATAGGCGACCGTCACCGGAGCCCCTCGGCCACCCGTACCACCCGGGCCATGCGCGCCACGTCATGCACGCGCACCACGTCCGCGCCCCTGAGCACCGCGGCCGCCACCGCCGCCGCCGTGCCGTCGACCCGCGCCTCCGGTTCCTCGAGTCCGAAGATGCGGGCCAGAAAACCCTTGCGGGAGACGCCCACCAGCAGCGGCTGACCGAGCTCGCGCAGACGCTCCAGGTGACGCAGCACCTGCACGTTCTGCTCGGCGGTCTTCCCGAATCCGATGCCGGGGTCGAGCAGCACCCGCTCCCTCGGCACCCCGGCTCCCAGGGCCGCGGCCAGGGATTGGCGGAGACGGCTCGCGATCTCGGCCAGCAGGTCGCCGTACTCGTGGCCGGCCTGGTTGTGCATGAGCACCAGCCCGGCTTCCCGCCGGGCGCAGAGGGCGGCGATGCCGGGGGCCCTCTGCAGGCCCCAGACGTCGTTGACCAGTGCGGCACCGGCCTCCAGTGCCGCCTCGGCCACGGCCAGCTTGCTGGTGTCGACGGAGATCGGCACCCGCGCCTCACGGGCCAATCGAGCGACCACCGGCACCGCCCGCGCGATCTCCTCTTCGGCGCTGACCGGCGTGTGGCCGGGGCGGGTCGACTCGCCGCCCACGTCGAGCAGGTCGGCGCCTTCGGCGACCATGCGCAGGCCGAGCGCCACGGCGGCCTCCGGATCGTGGGCCAGGCCGTCCCCGCTGAAGGAGTCCGGGGTGACGTTGACGATCCCCATCAGGTAGACCCGAGAGCCCCAGTCGAAGCGGCGGCCCCCGATCAGAGCGCTCGCCATCGCCCCGATTATGCTGCCGGGGATGCGACTCGCCGACCTGGCCGCGGGGGTGCCGGGGGCGGTGGTCGAGGCCGGCCCCGACCACGACGTGAGCGCGGTCGTCTACGACTCCCGGCGGGCCGGGCCGGGCGACCTCTTCGTCGCCGTCCAGGGCCTGCACAGCGACGGCCACGAATTCGCCACCACCGCCGCCGCCCAGGGGGCGGCGCTGGCCGTGATGCGGTCGGTCCCGGTGCCGCCCCAGACGCCGCGGATCCGGGTCGCGGATACCCGCCCGGCGCTGGCCGAGCTGGCCGCCACCCTGCTCGGCCGCCCCGCCCGCCGGCTGCTGGTCGCCGGCATCACCGGCACCGACGGCAAGACCACCACCACCCACATCGCCGGCCACCTCCTGGAGCAGGCCGGACGCCGAACCGGGACCATGAGCACGGTCGCCTTCCGGCTGGGCGCGGAGGAGACCTACAACCAGAGCGGGCAGACCACCACCGAGGCTCCCGAAGTGCAGGAATGGCTGGCCCGGATGGTGGAGGCGGGCATGCAGGCGGCGGTGGTCGAGACCACCTCGCATGCGCTGGTCCAGCAGCGGGTGGGGGCCTGCGACTTCGACGTGGCGGCCTTCACCAACGTCGGGATCGACCACCTGGACTACCACCGGACCTGGGATGACTACCTGGCGGCCAAGGCCCGGCTGATCGCGCTGTGCGCCGAAGCCGCCCCCAAAGGCGTCCCCAAGACCGCGGTCCTCAACCGCGACGACGTTTCCTGGGACCGCCTCTCAACGGCGGACATCGAACGCCGCTGGTCCTACGGGATCGACAACCAGGCCGACATCCGGGCCCTGGAGACCTGGGGCGACGCCAACGGCTCCCGCTTCCGGATCCTGACCCCGGTGGGCGAGGCGCCGGTCGAGCTCAGGCTGCCCGCCCGATTCAACGTGTACAACGCGCTCTGCGCGGCGGGCGTCTGCCTGGCGCTGGGGCTCACGGTCGAGGAGGTGGCCGAGGGCCTGAGCACCTTCCGCGGCGTCCAGGGCCGCCTGGAACCGATCGAGATGGGGCAGGACTTCAAGGTGTACATCGATTTCGCGCACTCGGCCGGCGCGCTGGGGAGCGCCCTGGCCGAGCTGCGGCCGTTCGCCGAGCGGCGCCTGATCGTGGTTTTCGGGAGCACCGCTCGCAGCGACCACGACCGCCCCGGCATGGGCCGGGCGGCGGCGCAGGGGGCCGACTACTTCGTGATCACCACAGACGACCCCTTAAACGAAGACCCCGCCGAGATAGCGCGCGATGTGCAGGCCGGCGTGGGCGGCCGCCAGCCGGGCCGGGACTACGACATCGTGTTCGACCGCCGCCAGGCGATCCGGCGCGCGGTGGCCA
>VBEO01000045.1:19319-37188 GCA_005881825.1 Chloroflexota bacterium
GCGCTTCTCAAGTGATCCGCGCTGAGGCCGCTGATGCAGCCCAGATGGCCGAGCTGCTGCGCGAGCTGGGGTACGCCAACCAGGCCGAAGACGTGACTCGCCGCCTGTCGCAGATGGACGCGCGGCGCGAGTGGGTGCTGGTCGCCACAGAGGGCGAGCGCCTGGTCGGGCTGGCGGCCTACGCTGTCATCCCTTGGTTCGCGTCGGAGGGCGCGCACTGCCGGCTCTCGGCCATGGTGGTCGCCGAAACAGCCCGCTCACGCGGCGTGGGCGCGGCGCTGCTCGACGCGGTGGAGACGCAGGCCCGGGACTTGGGCTGCACCGTCATGGAGGTGACCAGCGGTGAGCAGCGGCTGCGGGCGCACGCCTTCTACGAGCGCCACGGCTACCGGCCCACGTCGCGACGCTTTCTCAAAGCCCTCCGCCCACCATCCTGACCACCTCCACCACGTCCCCCTCACGCAACGCGGCGCGGGCGAACTCCTCCCGCTCCAGGATCCGGTCGTTGATCTCGACCGCCACGGATCGGGGATCGACCCGCAGTCCAGCCAGGTAGTCGAGCAGCGGCGTGGGTCCGGCCAGCTCCACCGGCTTGCCGTTGACGGTCAGCTTCACCGGAAGGCGCTGATGCCGGCGAAGCCGGACGCCCCCGCCCGGTGGCACTCCTCGGCCCGGTCGAAGTCGACGCCGCCGATCGCCAGCACCGGCACCGACACCGCCCGGCACACGTCGCGCAGCGCCTCCAGGCCCACCGCCGGCCGGCCGGCGTGCGAGGGGGTCTCGAAGACCGGACCGAAGACCAGGTAGTCGGCGCCCTCGGCGGCCGCGGCCAGCGCCGCCTCCCGTGAGTGGACGGAGCGCCCGATCAGGCGCTCGCGGCCGAGCAGGCGGCGGGCGTCGGCGACCGGCAGGTCGGACTCCGGCAGGTGCACGCCGGCCGCGCCTACCGCCAGCGCCACGTCGGCCCGGGAGCTCAGGAGCACGGGCACGATGGCGGTCGGGATCACCGCCCGCCCCTCCTTTTCATATGCCCGACCGCCGGCGCCCGGGAGCCGGAGCTGGAGGATGGTGGCGCCGCGTGCCACGGCGGTGGGCGCGGCGTTGGCCGAATCCACCAGCGCCATAGCCGCCGGCAGGGTCAGGAGCGGCGCGATACGCCCGTGGTGGGTGAGCTGGGGGTGGCGTGGGCGCTGCGCGCGATGCGCCCGGCCAGGAACCCGCGCCGGCCGGCGCTGACCGCGTCGCGAATGGCCTCGGCCATCAGAGGCGGGTTGGCGGCCTGGGCGATGGCCGTGTTGACGAGCACGGCGTCGGCGCCGATCTCCATGGCCAGCGCGGCGTCGGCGGGTCCGCCGATGCCGGCGTCGACCACCACCGGCACCCGGGCGTTGTCGATGATGATCTGGATCTGCTCCTGGGTGACAAGGCCGTTGCCGGAGCCGATCGGGGAGCCCAGGGGCATCACCGTCACGGTGCCCACCTCCTCCAGCCGGCGGGCCAGGACGGGGTCGGCGTTGATGTAGGGCAGCACCTTGAAGCCCTCCTTCACCAGCTGTTCGGCGGCCTTGAGTGTCTCCACCGGATCGGGCAGCAGGTGCATGCCCTCGGGGATCACCTCCAGCTTGACCCAGTCGGAAAGGCCCATGGAGCGGGCGAGCCGCGCCACCCGAACGGCGTCCTCGGCGGTGCTGCAGCCGGCGGTGTTGGGCAGGCAGCGGTAGCGCTTCCAGTCGATGAGGTCGAGAAGGGTCTTCCGCTCGGGGTGATCGAGGTCCAGCCGGCGCAGGGCGACCGTGACCACCTCGCAGCCCGACGCCTCCAGGCACGCCAGCATCTCCTCCTCGGAACGGTGGCGGCCGGTGCCCGTGAAGAGGCGGGAGCGGAGCTCGACGCCGCCCACGACCAGGGTGTCCGGCTGCGAGAGTACCTGCACGGCTACAGCTTATGTACCCAGTGGGCGGCGGGCCGGAACCCCTGGCCGACGGGGATAGGCGCGCGGCGTGGCCGCGACCTTGGGCACCAACACCACCAGGCCGTGGCTGCGCAGCCGGCTGGGCGCGGCCAGGACTTCGGCGGGTCCGCCACCCAGCTGGCCGGCGGCCACGACGCGGCTCTCGGTGGTCAGCGCCAGCAGGCGGCCGCCCACGCGCACCAGTGGCAGGCAGAGCTCGAGCGCTACCGGCAGCGCGGCCAGGGCGCGACAGCAGGCCGCATCGAAGGTTTCCCGCAGGTGACCACGACCTACGACCTCGGCGCGCTCGTTGAGCACACGCAGGTCGAGACCGAGGCTTGCGCCCGCGTGCTCCAGGAAGGAGGCCTTGCGAGCATCCGCCTCGATCAGCGTCACCTGCAGCTCAGGGCGGGCCAACGCCAGTGGAATGCCCGGCATGCCGCCGCCAGAGCCGACATCTACCAGGGTGGCGGCGCCGCCCAGATGCGGGAGCAGTACCAGCGCATCCTCGACCAGGGCCGCTGGGTCCTCGCCGCGCCCGATCAATCCTGGCCAGCCGCCCAGCAGCCGGACATATTCGGCCAGACTAGAATCCGGTTCGATGCCCATCTACGAGTACCGCTGCGAGAAGTGCTCGTCGCAGTTCGAGGTGCTGACCTCGTTCGCCGAGCGCGACCGCGCCCAGGTATGCCCCACCTGCGAGTCGACGCGGACGCGGGTCCAGGTCTCCAGCTTCGCATCCTTCGGCGCGGCCGAGGGAGCGGCCTCGCTGGGGTCCGGCGCGCTCCCCGCCTCGAGCGGTGGCTGCTGCGGCGGCAGCTGCGGCTGCGGTTCGCGTAACTAGACCCCGGTAGCCGTGCTCCTCCCGGTGACCTACCGGGTGGGCGCTGGCGGCCGCATGGAGGTCGGCGGCTGCGACCTGGCCGCGGTGGCGCGGGAGTTCGGCACCCCGCTCTACGTCTACGACGAGGAGACCGTGCGCACCCTGGCGCGCGAGTTCCGGGCGGCGATGGGCGAAGCCGGCCACGTCCTCTACTCGGCCAAGGCGTTCGCCAGCCCGCAGTTCCTGCGCGTCGTGGCCGAGGAGGGCCTGGGGCTGGACGTGGTCTCGGCCGGCGAGCTGGAGCTGGCGCTGCGCTCCGGCTTACCCGCCGAGCGCGTCTACTTCCTGGGCAACAACAAGAGCCGCGAGGATCTGGCGGCGGCCTGGGCGGCGGGCGTCACCCTGGTGGTGGACGGCTTCCAGGAGTTCGAGATGCTGCGCGAGGTGGTGCCGGCGGGCCGGCGCCTGCGGGCCGAGGTCCGGCTCTCGCCCGGCGTGCGCCCGGACACCCACGAATACATCGCCACCGGCCAGCTCGACTCGAAGTTCGGCTTTTCGATCGAGAGCGGCGCGGCCCGCCAGGCTGTCGAGCAGGCGCTCGCCCACGACCGCCTGGAGCTGGTGGGGCTGCACTCGCACATCGGCTCCCAGATCTTCGACCTCCGCGCCCACGCCGCGGCCATGGCGATCATGCTCGATCTGGTCGCCGAGCTCCGGCGGGACCTTGGCTTCAGCCCGGGCCGCCTGGGCGCCGGCGGCGGGCTGGGCATCGCCTACACCCAGGACGACGATCCGCCCACGCCGCGCGAGTTCGTCACCACCCTGCGGGCGGCCCTGTACGGCGGCTGCGCGGAACGCGGGCTGCCGGTGCCCGAGCTGGTGGTGGAGCCGGGCCGCTCCCTGGCGGGTCCCGCCGGCATGGCCCTGTATACGGTCGGCGCCATCAAGGAGATCCCGGGAGTCCGCACCTACGCCGCCGTGGACGGGGGCATGGGCGACAACATCCGGCCCAAGCTCTACGGCGCGCGCTACGAGGCGATCAAAGTCGACGACCCCGAACCGGCCGAGCGCGACCTGCATACGGTGACGATTGCCGGCAAGTACTGCGAGTCGGCCGACATCCTGGTCAGCGACGCGCGGCTGCCCGAGCTGAAGACCGGCGATCTGGTCGCGCTGCCCGCCGCCGGCGCCTACTGCCTGGCCATGGCCAGCAACTACAACGGCATGCCGCGGCCGGCCGTGGTGATGGTTCGCGACGGGAGGGCCAGGCTGATCCGGCGTCGGGAGACCCTCGAGGACCTGTTCCAGAGCGAGGTTTTTTAGGAGCGCTTCAAGGGCGGACAGTCAGCGCCGTAGAGCCGTGGCAGCTATGACGAGCGCGGTGGGTCCAGCCAGCCCCCTGGACCACCTCGCCGGACCGCCACCAGGCCGGCCAAGCCGCGCGCCGCCAGCGCGTCCAGGTGGTGGCCGGTGTGGCGGCGGCTGCCCATCAGGCCCAGGTAGCGCGGCGGCAGCCGCCGCTCCAGCAGCCGGGCGAGCACATCGGGAAGATCGGGCGCGTCGTGGTTGGTGTGCACGACATAAAGGTCGTCGCCAAGGTCGGCCGGTAGATCGTCCAGGCCGGCCGCCGTACGTACCCGGAAGCCGGTCTCGCCCGCCGAGCGGGCCAGGGCCCGGCCGACCGGCGTGTCGGCGACCACCAGCAGCGTCGGTTGGGCCCGGTGGGGCTCCAGATAGACCTCGATGGAGCCCAAGTCGTGGCGGTAGGTGCGCAGCGCGGGCTCGCCGGCGTCCAGGAGCCCCGCGGCGTCGGCCTGGGCGGCGGAGTCGAACTCCGAGCAGCCCAGGGTGCCGGCCAGGGCGCTCTCGCGAGCCAGCAGCGCCTTGGCGCCCGGGGCCGAGGGCGGTGCGCCGTCCGTGCGGACGACGGTCGCCAGCACCACCTCTTCACCCGCCTCCAGGCGCCGGGCGAGCTCGATCTCGACTTCAGGCAAGGGCTGCGATGCCGCTCAAGGCCTGGAGAGCGCGGTCGATCTCGGCGTCGTTCGTCTGCGGACCCACGGTCAGCCGCAGGCTGCCCAAGGCCTCGGCCATGGAGAGGCCCATGGCCAGCAGGACGTGCGAGGGGTCGAGGGAGCCGCTGGCACAGGCGGACCCGCTGGACGCCGCGATGCCGGCCAGATCGAGCGCCAGCAGCAGGTCCTCGCCCTTGACCCGGCCGAAGGCCGCGGTCGCAAAGTTGGGCAGGCGAGGCTCCGCGCCGGTCGGCCGCGCGCCGAGCTCCACCAGGGCCGCGCGCAGGCGCTCCGCCCTCGGCCGCGCGGCCAGCGACCAGTCCGCCCGGCAGCGCGCACAGACGTCCAGGGCCGTGGCCACCGCCACCGCCGCGGCCACGTCTTCACGCCCCGCCCGGCGGCCCCATTCCTGAGGGCCGCCGAACTGCAGCGGCTGAAGGGGGACTTCGCGGCGGGCCAGGAGCAGGCCGCCGTGCCCGGCCCCCAGCTTGTGGCCCGAAAACGAGGCCAGGTCCACCAGCTCAAGCGGCGGCCGCACCCAGGCCGGACCCTGGCAGGCGTCCAGGTGCACCAGCGCGCCCAGCTCGTGAGCCCGGGCGGCGATCTCGGCCACCGGCTGCAGGGTCCCGATCTCGTTGTTGGCCAGCCCGATCGAAACCAGCCCGCAGTCTGCCGGGATGTCCGCGGCCATGGCCCGGGCGGCAGCGTCCACCGGCAGGACGGCGACGGGCCGGCCCTCGACCTGGAGCTGGCGCACCGCACCCAGGACCGCCTGGTGCTCGGCCTCCCAGGTCACCACCGAGCGGCCGGCGGGAAGGCGCCGACCGGCTCCCAGCAGGGCCAGGTTGACCGCCTCGGTGCCGCCCGAGCAGAAGACGACCTGGCCGGGCGGTGCGCCCACGGCGGTGGCGGCCCGATCGCGGGCGGCGTCCAGCGCGTCGCGCGCGGCGCGGCCTTCGGCATGGGGACTCTGGGCGTTGGCTTCGGGCAGGTGGGCCAGCGCGGCGCGCACCTCGGCCAGCACCGGCGCCCCGCCGGCGTGGTCGAGGTAGGCCCTAGGACCGGGGCTGCTCAGGCTGCTTGAGAAGGTCGGTGAGGGAACCGTCGAAGGCTCGCAGCGTGAGGTGGACATCCAGCAGCTCGTCGAGCTCGATGGGCCCTGGCTCGTAGCCGCCTTCGGCGGCGTCGGCGCGCCTGTCATCGATCTCCACCTCGACCTCCGAATCCTGCACCATCTCCAGCCCCTGGCCCTGGATGGCGAGGATCACGATGAAGGTCACGTGGCAGGAGGCGCAGGTCACCTGCACCGTGAAGCGATCGTCGACGTGGTTGAGCATGCGGACCTCGCAGCCCTTGAGGTTCCGCCCACAGACGGGGCAGTTGTAATAGCGGGCACGGTCCTGGATGAACTCGATGATGCTCATCCCGGCGCCCAGTGTACCCCCAGCGTCAGCGGCGTCCCTCGATGCAAACGCAGCCGCCTGGACCGACCAGCGCGGAGTGCCGGCTGCCGGCCGGCAGCACCATCCGATCCCCGGCTTCGAGATGGATGTCCCGGCCCTCGTCCTCCAGGCGGAAGGTGATCGAGCCCTCGACGCAATACAGGACTTTTTCGTAGCCGTGGCTGTGGGCGGCGTAGCGGTCGCCGGGCCCGTTGGACCAGCCGTAGCATTCCCGCGCCTCCGCCTCCAGGCGGGTCATCAGCTCCTGACGCGCCATGCCGCCACCATAATCGGCGGATGGTCAAGCTCCGCCTGCGCACCAGTCGTCGCGAGGAGGCGATCGACGTCACCGAGCGGGTGCGGCGGGCGATTGCCGAGAGCGGCATTCGCGAAGGCACCTGCACCGTGTTCGCTCCCCACACCACCTGCGCGATCGCCGTAAACGAGGGCCACGACCCCGCGGTGATGGAGGACTTCCTAAACCACATGCGCGAACTGGTGCCGCGCGAGGCGGGCTTCGAGCACGCCGAGGGCAACTCGGACTCCCACATCAAGGCGCTGCTGGTCGGCCCCAGCGCGACCGTCCCGATCACGGCCGGAGCGCTGACCCTTGGCCAGTGGCAGTCCATCTTCATGTGCGAGTTCGACGGCCCCCGCGAGCGCTCCCTCTGGGTGTCGGTCACCGGCGAGGGGCGGCGATGAAAAACGTTTTACATCGGCTCCTGGCCGGCGAGCTCAACCTCGAGGAGGCAGAAGCTGAGCTGCGCCGGGTGCAGCTGCAGGACCTCGGCGGGCGGGCGCGGCTGGACATCGGCCGCACCGCCCGACGTGGCCTGCCCGAGGTGGTGCTGGCCGCCGGCAAGTCAGCAGCCGACGTGGCGCAGCTGGCGGTGACCCTGGCCGCCGACCAGGGCCAGGCCTGCCTCAGCCGCCTGAGCCCCGAACAGCTGGAGGCAGTGGAAGCGGCCGTCGCCGCGGCCGGCCTCAGAACCCTGATGTACGGCGCCGCCGCCGCCCGGGTGCTGCGACCGGGCTTCGAGCCCGCGCCGGGCGGAGGCCGCGTGGCCGTAATCACCGCGGGCACCTCGGACCTCCCGACCGCCGAGGAAGTGCGGATGCTGGCCGAGGCCTGCGGCCATCAGGCTCGGCTGGAGGCCGACATCGGCGTGGCCGGCCTGCATCGACTGCTGGGCCCACTGGCCGAGCTGGTGGCCTGGGACCCCGACGTGGTGGTGGTGGCCGCGGGCATGGACGGCGTGCTGCCGGGGGTGGTGGCAGGGCTGGTGGAGCAGCCCGTGGTCTTGCTCGACCGGGCTCACGGTCGTGAACATCGACAACGGCGTCGGCGCGGGTGCGGCGGCGGTTCTCATCGCCGGCCGCGCGGCCGCCGCCAGGCGAAGACGACCAGCGCCAGCGAAGCCACGATCAGCAGCAGCAGCGCGCCGGCGCTGACGAGAATCACCCAGCGGCTGAAGTCGGCCCCGCCGGGCAGGCCGTAGGCCAACCCCAGCAGCACCGCCAGCCCCAGCAGCCCGACCAGCAGCCCTGGAAAGCCGCGGCGGCGGCGGCCGTAGAAGAAGAGCCACAGCCGGCCGGGACGCCGCCGGCTCACAGCCGCTCCAGCAGTTCGGCCAGGCGCGAGATCGCCTCCACGCCGGGCGGTGGGGAGGAGCTCAGCAGGAGCGCCCGCATCCCGAGCCGGCGCGGTCCGTCGTAGTCCTCGCTCAGGCGGTCGCCCACGTACAGCGCCTCGTCCGGACCCACACCCACGGCCTGCAGGCCGGCGCGGTAGAGCTCGGGCGCCGGCTTGCGCCGTCCGACCTCCGCCGACAGGACCACCGCGTCGACGGCGTCGAGGAATCCGAGCCGGCGCATCTGCCGGCGCATCATCTCGGGCGGGAAAGGCGCGTTGGAGGCGATGGCCGTGCGCAGCCCGCGCTCGCGCAGGCCGGCCAGCGTGGGCAGGGCGTCGGGCAGCGGGCGCACGTGCGCATCCCATACCTGCTGCTCGCGGTCGAGCACCCGATACAGCACCGCGCGCGGCGCGTCCACGCCGGCCCGGCGCCAGGCCCGCTCATAGACCTGCAGGTAGTCCACCTCGTCCTCGCCCAGGGTTTCCAGTTCGCGCTCCAGCGGCAGCAGCACCTCGCTGACAGCGGTCTCGGCGTCGGGCGCGCCCGGGCCGAGCAGCGGCACCGCGTCGCGCATCGCTACCAGCAGCTCCGTCTCCGGGTAGTCGAACTCGACGAGGGTCTTGCCGTAGTGGCAAGGCGGTCACCCGGCGCGAAGCCCGCGCCGAGTGCCGGGTCGTGATGTCGGAGGCGACGCTGCGTGCGGTGCGCGACGCGCAGCTGGCCAAAGGTGACGCCCTGGCGGTGGCGCGGGTCGCGGGCATCATGGCCGCCAAGCGCACACCCGACCTGATTCCCCTGTGCCACCCGCTTCCCATCACCGGGGTGGAGGTCGAATTCGAGTACGAGGCAAGCGCCATTCGGGTCACGGCCACCGCGCGCGTCGACGGCCAGACCGGCGTTGAAATGGAGGCGCTGACCGCGGCTGCGGTGGCGGGCCTGACGCTGATCGACATGGTCAAGAGCCTGGAAAAAGGCGTCTACCTGGAGTCGGTCCGGCTGCTCAGCAAGAGCGGCGGCAAGAGCGGCACCTGGACGCGGTGAAGGCGGTGGTGATCACCGTCTCCGACAGCCGCCACGCGGGTCAGAACCCGGACCAGAGCGGCCCCGCGGTGGCGTCGTTGCTGAGAAAAGCGGGCTACGAGCTGGCGCCGGTGACGATCGTGCCCGACGAGCGCGACCAGATCGGCGCCGCCATCAAAGACGCCGTGGTGGCGGGGTATGCGCTCATCGTGACCACGGGCGGAACCGGGCTGGGCCCCCGCGATGTGACCCCGGAGGCAACCGCGGCCGTGCTCGACTTCGAGGTGCCGGGGTTGGCCGAGGCCATGCGCGCGGCCGGGCTCCAGAAAACGCCGCTGGCCGCGCTCTCGCGCGCGGTCGCCGGAGTGCGGGGCGGCTCGCTGATCGTGAACCTGCCGGGCAGCGTGCGCGGGGCCACCGAATCTTTGGAAGCGGTGCTGCCGGCGCTCGAGCACGCGGTGCGCTTGACCCGCGGAGAGACGGCCCACTGAACATCAACTCCGACCTGGGCGAAGGGGTTGGCTTCGACGCCGAGATCCTGCCGTACATCGACAGCGCCAACGTGGGCTGCGGCGTGCACGCCGGCTCAGCCACCGAAGTCGTGGCCACCGTGCGGCGCTGTCGCGAGCTGGGCGTCGAGGTCGGCGCCCATCCCGGCTACGACGACCGGCCCAACTTCGGGCGCCTGGAGATCGAGCTCTCGGTCGACGAGCTGGCCGACCTGGTGCGCTTCCAGGTAGGCGCCCTGGCGGCCGTGGCGCCGATCGCATACATCAAAGCCCACGGCGCCCTTTACCACTACTGCCAGAGCCGGCCGCCGATGGCCGACGCCCTGGCTCTGGTGGCCCGCGAGTTCGAGACCGGGCTCATGGGCCAGCCCGGTTTCGAGATCGTGGCGGCGGCCGAGAGGGCCGGGGTGCCGGCCTTTCGCGAAGGCTTTGCGGACCGGGCCTACCTGCCCGACGGCAACCTGATGCCGCGGAGCCAGTCGGGGGCGGTGCTGCCGCCGGAGCAGGCCGCCGAGCAGGCGCTGCGGTTCGCGCGCGAAGAGCGCTTCGACACCATCTGCCTGCACGGCGATTCGCCGGGCGCGCCCCAGGTGGCGCGCGCTATCCGCGAGGCACTGAAGGCCGAAGGGATCGGGACCCGGCACCTGAAAACCGGGCCTCGCTAGACTCCACCCCGATGCTGGAGGTGGGGGTTCGGGCGCCGGACTTCAAGCTGGCCTCGACGGCCGGCCAGGAGGTCGAACTGGCCGAGGCCGTCAAGCGCCACGGCGCGACCATCATCGCCTTCTACGTCCTCGACTTCACACCGGGTTGAAAGACCGAGCTGACCGAGTTCCGGTCAAGGTGGGAGGACATCGAGGCGGCCGGCATCGGCCTCTATGCGGTCAGCGTCGACTCCGTCTACAGCCACGCCGCTTTTGCGGAGCAGCTGGGCGGCATCCCCTTCGAGATGCTGGCCGACTTCGAGCGCACGGTGGTCACGGAGTGGGGCGTGCGGCGCGACGACGTCGAGGGCTACCGCGGCATGCCACGGCGCTCGGTGTTCATCCTGGACCGCAACCAGGTCGTGCGCTGGACCTGGGTGCGCTCGCAGGAGCAGCCGCTGCCCAACTTCGAGGAGGTCATCGCCGAGGCTAAGAAGGTGGCCGCCGGCTGACCAACGTCCCGGCGATCAGGTCGTGCAGGCCCTGGCGCCGTTCGGTGAAGAGGATCATCAGGAAGCCAATTCCGAGGATCAGGAAGGACAGCAGCTTGGCCCAGTAGCGCCCGTTGGCGCGCAGCCAGGTGAGGCGCGCCCCGGCGCCATCTGTGACCTGGATGTGGAGCGCCCGTTTGCCGATGGTGGCCTGCCAGCGGGAGGCTTCGAGCAGCGTGTAGTAGAGCCAGGTCATGGCCAGGCCGACGCCGTAGAAGGTCCAGCTGAGCCACCCCGGCACCGAGCTGGAGTAGTTCTCGAGCGTGCTCCCAGTGCCCAGCAGAACCCCCAGGACCACCAGAGTGATCGCGCTGACGAGCGCGCTCCAGGCCGCACCTCCGATCAGCGTGTCGAGCAAGAAGGCTGCCAGCCTCCGCCAGAAGCCGGCATAGGTTGAGGCCGGGACGGCCATCGGTGGCGGACCGTAGGCATAACCCGGTGGCGAGTAATAGGGCGGGGGCGCGGGCGGCGGCGGTGGAGGCGCCGTTGGCACCCCCACCGGCGCATAAGGCATGGCAGGGCTGGGGCCGGTCGGTGGCGCTGGCGGCCCCTCTGGGGCGCCCATGCCCGCGGCGGCCCGTGCGTTGGCCATGGCCAGGTTGGCGCCCTGGCCCTGGTCGAGCGTGCGCAGGGCCGCCGCCGCCGCCGCGTGCTGCTGCTCGCGCACCCCGCCCAGCTCCCGGCGCGCCCAGTCGAACCATTCCGCATATGTCCGGCGCCGGACGTCCGCCGGGTCGGGCAGGGCGTGGGCGCCGCTGCTGAAGGAGCGCCGGGCGGCCTCGATGGCCTGCTCGCGGGTCCCGCCGGAGGCGATCACGCCACTGGCGGCGGCGGCTGCCGCGTGGCAGACCGAGCTCTCGATCGAGAGATTCCGCTTGGCCCAGACGTACCACTCGGTGTAGTCCGCGTACTGCTCGAAATCGGCCGTGCTCACGCGATGGCGTCCAGCTGGGCGCGCAAGGTCCACCACTCGGCCTGAGCGTCGGTAACCGAGGTTTCGCGGAACCGCAGGCGCCGGCCCGGCAGCAGCTGCGCCGCCAGCGGTAGGGCGGCGCGCGCCACACCCGCCACGGCCGGGTAGCCGCCCGCCGTCTGGTGGTCGGCCATGAGCAGGATCGGCTGCCCGGAAGCCGGCACCTGCACGCACCCGAAGGCGAGGCCGAAGGAGATCAGCTCCTCGCCGCGCAGCTCGAGCGGGTCGCCCTGCAGCCGGTAGCCCATGCGATCGGCTTCCCGGGAGACCTCCCACCAGGTGCTGAACAGCCGGCGCCGGGAGGCAGCGCCCAGCCGCTCGAAGTGGGGACCGCGGATCGTCGCCAGGTCCGGCTCGTCGCCGTAGGCCGGGCGCCGGTCCTCGGGCAGGCGGCGGCCGACCACCGCGGGATGCGCGGGCTCAGCCGCCAGCGCCAGCTCGTCGCCGGCGCGCAGCGGCCGGCCCTCGAGGCCCCCGCGCCCGACCAGCTGATAGGTGGCCACCGAGCCTAGCCAGCGATCGCCGGCCAGCCCACCCGCGCAAGCGACGTACGCGCGGGCCCCAGATCGCCGGCCGGCGAAGCTCAGGCGGTCGCCGGGCGCCAGCCAGAAGGCGGTCCAGCCCGGCGCCTCGACGCCATTGACACGAGGCTGGAAATCGCCGCCGCCGACCGCCACCAGGCAGCCCTCGAGCGCCACCAGCGCCGGCCCCTCCAGCAGCGCCTCCAGCGCGCCGGCGGATTCCGGGTTGCCGACCAGCCGGTTGGCGGCCGCTATCGCAAAGCGGTCCATGGCGCCGCCCGGCGGCACGCCGGCCAGCCGGTGACCGGGCCGGCCGAGGTCCTGCAGAGTGCAGTGCAGACCCGGCTTCTCCACCCGGAGCACGGCACGCTGTTCGCTCAATTGCGCGCGAAGAACTTGACCCGGTCTCCGGTGCGCAGCAGCAGCGGCGGATCGTGGTCGGGGATGAACATGGGCAGATCGGTACGGCCGATCAGGTGCCAGCCGCCAGGCGTGGGCAGCGGATAGACGCCGGTCTGGGCGCCCGCCATCGCCACCGAGCCCGCCGGCACCTGAGTGCGGGGTACGCTGCGCCGCGGCAGCCGCAGCGGCTCCGGCAGGGGCCCCAGGTAGGCCCAACCGGGGACGAAACCGACCATGAAGACGCGGTAGGTGGGCGTGGTGTGGAGGCGGACCAGCTCGCCGATGCCGAGGCCGAGGGCGCGCGCCGCATCCTCCAGGTCAGGACCGTCGTAGGTCACCGGGATCCGGTGCAGGCGGCCCGGGACAGGCGGCGCCGGCCGGGAACGAAACAGGTTGCGGACGGTGGCCTGGAGCTGCGCCAACGTCACCTGCTCGGGGTCGTAGTGCAGCGTCACCGAGGCGTAGCCGGGGACCGCTTCGCGCACCCCCCGGCGCTTGCGGAGCGCGGCCGCCAGGCCGATGGCGCGCGTATTCAGCGCGGTGTCGACGCGACGGCCGAGCTCGACCAGCGCGGCGGCGTCACCCAGGGGATGGAGACGCGGTCCGCGGGGCGAGGCTCGCCGTGGCATGTGCAGAGACAAGGATCGCGTAGAAAGCGCCGGGCAGGAAGCCGACGCAGAGCAGGCCGAGCGCCGCGAAGCCCAGCAGCCAGCCGGTCACCATCGCCACCGTGGCCAGGTTCCAGTCCAGGAAGCGCTCGCTCACTCTCCGGAAGGCGAGGACGGGGTCGAGCAGATCGCGCAGCCGGCCGCTGGCGCAGTAGGCGGCCACGTTGGCCGGGAGCAGGAGCAGCAGCAGAAGGCCCCAGGGGATGGCGATCAGAAGGCAGGCGGCCAGCAGGCCGTAGATGCGGTTGAAGAAGGCGTCGCGAGTCGGATGTAAAACGTTTGACATCGCGCCGCCGCCGATCCAGACCAGCACCACGAAAGGCAGAGTGAGCGCCGCCACCAGCGCGAAGGTGAGGGCGCCGTCCCGCAGCAGCCGGCCGTCGAGGTGCGGTCGCGGCGGAGGTGATGCCGAGTCCGCCACCGAAGCCCGCGTCGCCTGCAGGGCGTAGCCGAACACCAGCACGAAGGTCAGCGGGAAGAGCAGCAGCAGGGGCAGCCCGACCAGCCAGGCGCCGCCGGAGCCCCGCCGCAGCGGGTAGGCGAGGGCGTGTGCCGGGCTCAAGCCGGACGCAGCTCGCCGACCAGGTACAGCGAGCCGCAGACCACGACCGTGCCTTCAGCGCCGGCCAGATCCCGGGCTTCGAACAGGGCCTCCTGTGCCGGCTCGACCACGCGGGCGCCGGCACCCCAGCTATCCGCCAGATCCTGAGGGTCCGCGGCGCGGGCGCCGGCCGAGGCCGCGCGCGTGAAGACCACCGCCGCCGGCTGCAGCTGCCGCAGCTCGCCCAAGAGGCCCCGCAGGTCCTTGTCGGCCATAGCGCCGAAGACCACCACCGGCGGCGGCTCATCGGCCATCAGATGACGCAGGTCATCGACAAGGCGGCGCATGCCCGCGGGGTTGTGCCCACCGTCCAGCACCACCCGCGGCGAACTCGCCACGACCTCCAGGCGGCCCGGCCACCGGGTCGCGGCCAGGCCCGCCCGCACCGCTTCAGGCGGCGCGTCTCCGAGCGCATGCGCCGCCGCCACCGCCAGTGCCGCATTGGCCGGCTGGAAGGAGCCGGCCAGCGGTACGGGCAGTGCGGAATGGGCGAAACCCGGTCCCCGGACGTCGAGCTCGGAGCCATCCCAGCCGCGCCAGCGCCAGGCCACCTCGAGCTCGTGGCCCACCCGCCAGAGCTCCGCACCCAGCTCCCGGCAGCGCGCCTCCACCACGGCCAGGGCCGAGGCTTCGGCCGCGGTCAGACAGAGGTTGCCGGGCTTGACGATAGCCGCCTTTTCGGCCGCGATCGCCTCCAGGGTGGCGCCCAGGTGGCGGATATGGTCCAGCGCCACGTTGGTCACCACCGCGACTCCGAGGTCGAGCACGTTGGTGGTGTCCAGCCGGCCGCCCATGCCGATCTCGATCACCAGCCGATCGACGCGCGGTCCCAGCCAGCTGAGCGCGAGCGCCGTCAGGATCTCGAACTCGGTGGGCTCCCCCATGCGCGCGCCAACGGCCGCCAGGGCGGGCTCGATGGCTTCCAGGGCGGCGGCGAACTCGTCCTCCGTGACGGGCACACCGTTGACCTGGACGCGCTCGGTATAGGACTTCAGGTGCGGGCTGGGCATGGTCCCGGCGCGCAGCCCCTGCACGGCCAGGATGGAAGCCAGGAACGCGCAGGTGGAGCCCTTGCCGTTGGTGCCCGTGACCAGCGCGCCGCGCAGACCGGCTTCGGGATGCCCGAGCTCGGCCAGCAGGGCCCGGGTCCGCTCCAGCCCCATCTTGACCCGGAAGCGGCCGGGAGCCGAGATCCGGGCCACGGCCGCCTCAAACGGGGTCAGGACGTGCGCGTTTCCTCCGCGGCCAGCGTATTGGCCATCAGCATCGCCCGGGTCATCAGCCCGACCCCGCCCGGGACCGGTGTGACCCAGCCCGCAACCTCGGCGACGCCCGGGTCGACATCGCCCCTCACCTTGCCCTCCATGGGCGTCACCCCGACGTCGATCACCACGGCGCCGGGCCTCACCATGTCCGGCTTCACGAATTGAGGGCGGCCCAGCGCTGCCACCAGCACGTCGGCCTGTCGCGAGATTTCTTCGAGACCGACGGTCTGGCTGTGGCAGACGGTGACCGTGGCGTGGCGCTGGAGCAGCATCAGCGCTACCGGCTTGCCCACGATGTTGCTGCGCCCGATCACCACCGCGCGCCGGCCGGCGAGCTCGATGCCGGCGAAGTCGAGCATGCGCAGCACGCCGCTGGGAGTGCAGGGACGGAGGCCGGGTTGGCCCAGCAGGAGGCGGCCGGCATTGACGGGGTGAAAGCCGTCGACGTCACGGTTCGGATCCACCGCCTCCACCACGGCGGCCAGGTCGATCTGCGCCGGCAGCGGCTGCTGGACGAGGATGCCGCTGACCTCCGGCTTCGAGTTCAGCTCGCGCACCAATGTGAGGACGTCGGCCGTGCGGGCGGTCTCCGGAAGCCGATGGTCGGAGGAGGCGACGCCCACCCGCTCGGCGTCGCGGTGCTTGCCGCGGACGTAGGTCTCGGAGGCCGGGTTGTGGCCCACCAGCACCACCGCCAGGTGGGGGCGGCGCCACCCTGCCTCGAGCCGGCCGCGGACCCGCGCGGCCACCTCGTCCAGGACCTGGTCGGCAACTTCGCGGCCGCGGATGACAACCGCGCTCATTCGGGGTCCCCGCAAAATCGCAGATTTTGTGGGGTGATCATTCGATGCCCAGCTCTTTGCGCGCCGCGGCCTCGGCAGAACGGGCGACAAGGCGCACGTCCGCCCCTGCGTCATGAGCGAGCTTGCGCACGTCCTCGTACTCGGCCGTCACATCGATCGGCCGGCCCGCGGCTTCTTTGACTTTGACGCGCGCCTGGCCCCAGCGCGTCATCACGCTCATGACGCGACGACCGGAAATGACGCGCTCGACGTGGCTGATGCGCAGGCCGAGCGTGGTGCTGCGCTCCAGAATCGCCGCAGCCATCGCGTACTGGCGATCGGGCTCGCAGATCAGGGTCAAAGCGTGCCCCGGGCGCCCCTTCTTCATCAGGATCGGGGTCACGCTCACGTCGAGGGCGCCGGCCGCCATCAGGTCCTCGAGCAACGCCCCCACCAGCACCGGGGACATGTCGTCCAGATTGGTCTCCAGCACCGCCACAGTTGCCGCCTCGCGCACCGGCTGGCCGAGCCAGACGGCCAGCGCGTTGCCCGGCTCGTCGCGTCCACCCAGGCCGTAGCCGACGCGGTCGACGCGCATCGCCGGCCGCTCGAAGCGGGCGCCGGCGGCCAGGAGCGCGGCGCCGGTCGGCGTCACCAGCTCCACCGTGCGAGCGTCGGGCTGGAGCACGGCGCCGGTTCCCTCCAGCACCCGGAGAGCCGCCGGCGGCGGCAGCGGCATCTCTCCGGCCAACCCGTGGGGGGTGGGCAGGGGCCCGGCGTAGACCGTGTCCACGCCCAGCGAGTCGAGCAGCCAGAAGCTGCCGACCAGGTCGACCAGGGTGTCGGCCCCGCCCAGCTCGTGCAGGTGCAGGTCCTCGACCGGCCGGCCGTGGATGCGGGATTCAGCCACCCCCAGGCGGCGGAGCGCGTCGGTCGCCAGCTCGCGCACCCGCTCCGGCGCGTCCCGAGCGCCTTCGACCGCGGCCACCAGGTCGGGCACGCTGCGCGCGGGACCCTCGGTGACCTCGACCAGCACCCGGGTGCCGCCCAGATGCCCGCGCTCCTCCTGCCGGGCCTTGACCTCGACCTCGCCCTCGAGGCCCAGGGCATTCACCGCCGACTCCAGCACGGACAGCTGGCCGCCGGCGTCGATCAGCGCTCCCAGCGCCATGTCACCGGAGATGCCGCTGAAGCAGTCGAAGTAGGCGATGGTCACGAGCGCGCTCTCGTGAGCTCGACGCCGAAGGCCCGGAACTCGCCTTCAAGCGGCGGCCGCTTACGGACCCGGACGGTAGCCTGTTCGACGCGGGGCAGCTCCAGGAGCCGGCCCGCGATGCGCTCGGCGACCGCCTCCAGCAGGTGGCAGGGTTCGCCCTCGACGACCTCGCGCACCAGCTCGTAGGCGTGCGCGTAGTTGATCGTCTCCTCCAGGCGGTCGCTGCGGCCGGCGGCGCGGAGGTCGCCCTCCAGCTCCACGTCGACGGTGAAGCGCGCGCCCAGCTCGCGCTCGGCGGGGAAGACGCCATGGCGCCCGAAGAAGGCCATGCCCTCCATCAGGATCCGGTCCACGAGGTAGAAGCCTAGCCGTCCCCCACCCTACCCTCCCCGATGGGGAGGGGGTCTTCCGGCCAGCGCGTCGTGGGCGTAGCTGCCCACCACCGCGCTCAGAATGCCGATCCCGATGCCGGCCACGAAGTAGCCGGTCCAGCCCAGAAGGTCCCGGAGGAGCAGGTCGTAGCCGGAGAGGCCGAGGATGGCCGCCACGATCAGCCAGATCAGGCGCGTCACGCCCCCACCCCGACCCCTCCCCTAAGGGGAGGGAGACGCGGAAGGCCGACCCCGGCCGCCGGCGCCGCCGGCGGGGAGCGCCGGCACGATGCTCACGCTGGTGGCGTCCACGGTGCCGTCCGCACCGGGCTGCCCGACCACGGTCACGTTGACGCCGGGCTGCAGATCGGCGCTATTGCCCGCCACGGTCTTGCTGACGGTGGTGTCGCCCCTGAGCTGGATCTTGGTGTCCTGGCCGGTGTTGGGGTTGTGGATGGTGATCAGGTTGCCGCTGACCGAA
>VBEO01000046.1 GCA_005881825.1 Chloroflexota bacterium
CGGGTATGAATGATGGGTATCCCGGTGCCGGCGCCTCGAGTGGCCGGCCTTTTGCACCGCTTTCTGAGCGCACCGGATCTGATCGGTTGCCTCAGGAGGTGGTTATGTCCACTGCTTATACGATCTTCGACGATGCGACCAAGGCCTTGAACGAGCACGACTACGGCAAGTTCGAGTCGCTGCACGACCAAAAGGCAGAGCTGTGGCAACCGGGGGTCCCCGGCAGTGATGTCAAGACCCACATCGAGGCTCTGAAAGGCATGGAAGATGGGTTCCCGGATGCCCGTTGGACGCCGGAGCGACCGATCGGGGAAGGCGACAGGTGCTTTGCTGAGGTCAAATACGAAGGCACTCAGACCGGCACTCTTCGGTTCCCAGGAGGACCGGAGATCCAGCCGACTGGGAAGAAAGTCTCGTTGCGAACAGCGGTAGCGCTGACCCTGTCTGACGGCAAGATCAAGACGGCACACGTCTACACCGACCGCATGGGCTTAATGGAGCAGCTGGGGGTGGTTCCACAGCGTGAGGCGGTAGCGGGCTAGCTCAGCGTCTCAAACGGATCTGGCCGGAGCGGCGCCTCGAGCGCCGGGCCGGCCTCTTTTTTTTTCGAAGCGCATCGCATGCCCTGCTAGGTGTTCGAGTCGTAGGTGATATGCATCTGGCTTCCGGGTGGCAGCTGAGACGCGTCTTTGTCGAAATCCGCGCTACCGCAGCCAGGGTAAGTTGTTCCACTGACCTGATAGGTGAAGCAGATGCTGTTGTGGTTCCCTGGGTCGCGGCTCGTCACCGTCGCCACGGTTACTACGACACCATGCTGTGCCAGTTCATCGCCAAGTTCGCGATCAGTCGATTCGAGCATCCGGATAAGCAAGAAGAACGCTGACCACATGACGACGTAGCCGATGACGTTGAAGAGAAGACGTCGACTCCGAAGATGGCGCACTGGGCCAACACGGCCCGCCTCTTTTCGCGCTCCGGATCGATGATCACGGCAGTAGATCGAAAGCGGCGACGTGGGCCGGCCGGACAACCCCGAAGTGCCTCCTATCTAGAGTGGCGATGGCCGAGGCGCCGAGCCTCTCGGCAACCGCGATGATCGAGGCGTCGACCGTCCCCAGCGGAAGGTTTCGATAGGAGGTCACAAGCTCGGCGAGCCGGAGCCAATCGCGGGCAGCCACGGGTTCGGGGACGAGTTCTCCGGCAGCCAGGTCGCCGAGAAATCGAACCTCAGTCTGCGTCCCAAGTCGCGAGGCAAGCAGGTACGCGACCTGGGTGACCACCAGGATCGGGACCAACACGGGCCCTGGATGCGACTGCAGCAGACGCCGGCAGCGAGCGTGCTCCGCGTCGTCGGCATCGTAGGCGGCGAAAAGCGGACCGGCGTCCGCAATCAGCGGTCCGCGAGTTCTGACCGGAGGATCTCCTCGATGCGCTGCGAGACGTCGCTCCGGCCACTGCGTCCCGGCTTTCCCAGCCGCCGCCTGGCCGTCGCTCCAACCAGATGGGTCTCGATGGCCTCGCGGGTCAGCTCGGACACGGTAATGCCTCTTCTTTCGGCCTCATGACGGAGACGAGTGTCGAGGTCGTCGGGGAGCTTGACGGTCGTACGCCGCATCGATATGCCAGCATACCGCCACTGACAGCAGTTCGACAGCAGCTAATGCGAACCTTGGGCGTACGGTGGCGAACAGAAGACCGCACGCGATGCCGATTTCCGTATTCCTACGAACGGCAGCGCACGACCTCGAACACTCGTTCGGCCGTCTAAAAACCGCGTAATGCCCTGGGCACGACGGTGTGGTTTCGAGTAGGTCTGCTATCGAGCCTTCCAAAGATTCCGATAATGGAAAGTTAGGAAGAGCAACGGCGCTTATTTCACATTTGGCGTCTGAAACATACGATATGGTCATGTCATCGAGATCGAGGTGACCAACCCAGGAGTCGGATTCCCGGCTCCCGCGCCAGCATGATGCCCTGGCAGGACGACTGTGGGCTGGTCACTCTCCCAACTGGCCCAAGAGTTCGCGGACGGCGCTCCAGCGACAAGGTTAGCTCCGCGGACTTCGCCCTGATTCTAGGCGACTCCAGTCCGCCCGACCGGCCCTATCGCCACATTCGTTGGCGCGATTTCTGGATTCCCAATGACCGCGTCCAAGCCCTCGACGCACTACACAAGGCTCTCCGCCGCGCGCACGACGGCGAGCGCGTCGAGGTTGTCTGCAGCGGCGGCATCGGCCGCACAGGAACTGCGCTGGCCGCGCTGGCAATCCTGGACGGCCTTTCGCCGAATCATGCCGTGACTTGGATTCGCAGCAAATACCACCCACGCGCTGTTGAGACACCCTGGCAACGACGCTGGCTCCGAAAAGTCCGCTGACCCCAATTGGGCCGTGTTTAGGCAGCTATCGGATGAGACGCCAGTCGGCGCGAGCGTTCCCAGGCCGTCCTGCGGCGCCGCCTTCACCGCTCCAAGTTCGGCACCAGCCTCGGGCTCGGGTCGCCCCTCAGACCGAGGGGGCGACTGAGGCGACTAAGATGGTCCGCCGCCATGGAAGCCCAGGCGCCCCATGGGCCCCCGCCACTGCACAGCCCTGACGGGCGCTGGTGGTGGGACGGGCAGCGGTGGATTCCCGTCCCTCAGTCGACGCCCCGCGCGCCGGTTGTCGCCTCCGTCGGGAAGGACCCCGCGATCACGAGCGCGGCGGCCGTCGGCGAAGCTCGAAGGACGCCAATCCAGCTGGCCGGAGCTGAGATCCGTCGCTTCGAGCGGCGCCTTACGGCTTTCCGTGGCGTCGCTCGCTTCATGCTTCTCGCCAACGTGGTCGCCTGGGTCTCCGCCATCGCTTTCGATATCTACACGCATACGACCTCGAGCGGCCCCGACGCAGCTGTCTTCGTGCTCGGCGGCACGCTCCCGGTCCTCGTCGGGCTCTCGCTGATCAGCGTCGTCACAGACAGGGTCAGCCGGGAGGCGACCTTGAGAGCCGGTCCCGAGCGCGTCTTCGCCCTGCTGGTCGATCCGCAGGCTTGGGTGCGGAGCGGCGGCAGCTGGCTCGGCCGCTACAGCAGGATCGACGCCGTGGAACCTGCCGCATCCGGCGGCACGAAGGGCCGGGCCAGGCTGAGGGCGGTTGGCCTTCCGGGTGAGGCGCAATGGGAGATGCTGGAGTACCAGCCGCCGCGCCGCGTCGTCACCTTGTCGTGGGGAAATTGGATCGGCATCCCGACAATCAAACTCGCGAGTTGGTCGCTGGATCCGACAGATGGCAGCACGCACGTCCGCTTCGAGCAGGAGTGCCATAGCCTCGGGCTTGGTCTGGGGAGCGCACTCAGCGGCAGGCCAGTCGGGTGGGCGGCGGATCGGAACCTGGCGCGCCTAAAGGCCGAGACGGAGGGGCTGCGAGTGTAAGACTCGGTCGGTCTGTCCGGCATTTTACCCATGCGGTTCGGCCTTCCTAAGAGGGCGAGCCGTCCCCAGGCGGCCCGGTTCGCCGCTTGCCAATCACCGGCGGTGTGTCAGCCCCGGAGACGATCTCATGTCGAGCCATCCGCGGGGACTGCCTGAGCCTGAGTCGTAGTACCAGCTACTAACACTTCAAGACGTGACCATGGACCGTCCTCCATCGAGCAGCCGCCACAGCTCTCAGTTGACAGCGGTTTGACAGCAGTGAGGGCGAACTTGGGCGAACGACGGCGAACGGATTGGCCAGGGCGGCTCCGCTCAGCGAACTCAGGCGGATGCTAACGAATGGCAGCGAACAGCCGTTCGGCGAACTCAAAAACCGATGAGGGCAACCTCGGGGGGTTCGACTCCCCCTCTCGGCACCAATCCTTCTGAGTACGTCGAACATCGCGGTACCCTCGCCGGATGTCGAGGAACGAGGTGGAGGCGCTGGCCGATCGGATCCGACCGCTGCTCGCCGGCCGCGACGACGTGGTCGAGAAGCGGATGTTCGGCGGCATCGCCTTCCTGATCAGCGGCAACATGTCGGTCAGCGCCAGCGGCAACGGCGGGCTGATGCTGCGCTGCGACCCGGGCGCCACCGACGAGCTGGTCAGTGAGGACGGGGTCGAGCGGGTGGTGATGCGCGGCCGTGCCATGGACGGGTGGCTGCGAGTCGACCTGCGCCGAATCCAAAAGCCGGAATCCCTTCAGCGTTGGGTGCGGGTCGGGGCCGATTACGCGGCCAGTCTTCCCCCCAAGGATTAGTGGTGGTGCAGTGCTGCGGCGCCGCTGCTCCCGACGTATCGAGCCGGATCCTGCTCGAACGCGGCCTTGCAGCCGTCTGAACAGAAGAAGTAATCCTTGCCCGCGAAGGTAGAGCGTGCGGCGGCGCTCGCCGGATGGACCGTCATCCCGCAAACCGGATCCGTGGTGGCTTTGGCCAACTCGTCGGGCGAGTGCTCCATCGCGCGCAGCATCTCGGGACCGCCGGTGCGCAAGAAGCGCCAGCCGAGCACCCCGGCCAGGATCAAGAAAGCGATATTGAGGACGGTCGTGTAATTCCACGCGGGACGGGTCTGGAACACGGCGATGAAGTGGTGGGCGGGAACCAGGCCGAAGACCGCGAAGAGCGCACCGACGATGAGCCCGGCCAGAACCATCGCGGCGTAGGAAACGCCCAAAAGGTAAAGACTCATCCGGCCGCCGTAGTACTTCCGGTAGATGTTGAGGATCGGCAGGATGATGAGGTCGGCGAAGATGAAGCTGACGACGCCGCCGAAGCTGATGCCGCCGTTCCAGAGCACGACCGCCAGAGGCACGTTGCCCACCGAGCAGACGAAGCTCAGCATGGAGATCACGGGCCCGATGACCGGTCCCCAGATGGCACCGAGCGTCGGATTGTCGGTGAGGAAAAGAGCCTGCCAGAAGCTGTTCGGGACCCACGCGGCGAGGGCACCGGAGATCAAGAATCCCAGCAGCAGGTCCTGCCACAGGCTGGCCAGGTCCATGTAGAAGTAGTGGCTGACCGCGGTCAACGACCGGCCTGAGAAGAGCCGGGCCAGGAATGGTCCATCGGTGATGGACATGTCCATCGCGCCGTGGCCCTCCATCCTTCCGGAGAGCCCCTTGTCGGCTTGCTTCCTGGCTTCCGCGACCATGCGCGCGCGGAGGGTGTATTTGAAGGCGATGGCCAGCATCGCGATCATCAGCAGGCCGCCGGCAAACTCGGCAGCCAGGAACTGCCAGCCAAGCAGCACCAGCAGGACCAGGCCCAGCTCGAAGACGAGGTTGGTGCTCGCGAACTCGAACACCATCGCGTTTCCGAAGGCCGCCCCTTTCCGCACCAGGCCGCGCGCGACCGCGACGGCTGCGTAGGAGCAGCTCGAGCTGGCGGCGCCGGCAAGCGTCGCGAAGGTGAGGCCGCGCAGGTCCTCCCGACCCAGGACCCTGACCACGGCCCGCTTGGAGACGAGCGATTGGACGACCGCTGAGATCAGGAAGCCGAGGGCCAGCGGCCACAGGACCTCCCAGAACATGAAGAAGGCCATCTGCAGTGCCTGACCAACGGCTTCCAGCGCGAACACCGGCAGCTAGCCCCTGACCAGGCGCTCGACCGCGCCGTTCAATTCGCGGACCTTGTCGCTGCCGTCGCCGGCCCGGATGGCCTCGGCCACGCAGCTCGCGGTGTGGTCGGCCAGAAGCAGAAGAGCCACGCTTTCGAGGGCCGCCTTGACGGCGCTGACCTGGGTCAGCACATCGATGCAGTAGCGGTCGTCTTCAACCATCCTCTGCAGGCCCGCGACCTGGCCGGCGATCCGGTTCAGCCGGCCGCGGATGAGCTGCTTGTCCTTGGCGTAGCCTGGCATCAAACGCAGTATACCCCCAGGGGGTATCGGCTTTTGGTATTGCGTTCAGGCATTGACCCAGGCACCGATAGGTGAGTACGCCCTCCTTGGCGACACCCGCAGCGCAGCTCTGATCTCGCGACGCGGGTCGATCGACTGGCTGTGCCTGCCCCGGTTCGACGCGGACCCGGTCTTCGGCCTGCTGATCGACGCCGAGCACGGCGGTCGCTTCGAGCTCTCGGTCGCGGGCGAGGTCGAGGCGCGCTCCTACCGCGCCGAATCCGCCGTGCTGGAAACCCACTGGCGAGCTCCGAGCGGCATCGCGACCGTCACGGAGGCCATGCCGGTGAACGTCACCGGATTGCGACCCCAGCTGGCGCTGGTCCGGCATGTCGAATGCACGGCCGGCGAGGTGGACGTGCGCGTTGTCTTCGACCCGCGCCTGGGCATGCCCGGCCGCCGGCCGCGCTGGAGCTGGCGCGGGGATGCGCTGCTTTGCGAGTGGGGTTCTCTCGCACTCCTGCTGCAGTGCTTTCCCGGCAGGCCTCCCGAACCTGGTGCGGAGACGACGACGAGATTGGGCCAGGGCGGATCGCTGACGCTGCTGGCCTCCCTGGCCGACCGCACGCCGGCCGTGCTCCTGCCGCGCAGCACGGCGCTCGACCTGATCGAGGAGACCGACCGTGACTGGCGGCGCTGGGCGGAGGAGATCGAATACGCGGGTCCCTTCCGCCCCGCGGTTGTACGCAGCCTGATCACGCTCAGGCTCCTCACCTACTCGCCTTCGGGGGCTCCCGTGGCGGCGCCCACCACCTCCTTGCCCGAGGAGCTGGGCGGCGAGCTCAACTGGGACTACCGCTATGCCTGGCCACGTGATGCCGGGATCGGGTCGGGTGCCTTCATGGCCGCCGGCCTCACCCAGGAGGCGCAGGCCTTCCTGCGCTGGCTCCAGATCGCGAGCCGCCTCACGCTGCCCCGGATGCAGGTCCTGTACACGCTGGACGGCACCCACGGCCACCCCGAGCGGGAGATCGCCGGCGTGTCCGGCTATCGCGGGAGCCTGCCGGTCCGGGCATCCAACGCCGCCGCGCGCCAGCACCAGCTGGACGTCTACGGATGGGTGGTCGACACCGCCTGGCACCTGGCCAGCCTGGGCTCGGAACTGGACGGCCCGAGCTGGCGCATGATCCGCTCTCTGGCCGACTTCGTAGCCGGCTGCTGGAGGTCGCCCGATGCCGGGATCTGGGAGGAGCGCGATCAGCACAAGCAGCACGTCTCGTCCAAGCTGATGGCGTTCGTGGCGCTCGACCGGGCGGCCCGAATCGCCCGCCGGCGCGGGCAGGATCTCGAGCGCGCGCAACGCTGGGAGCGGGAGCGCGACGCCCTGCGCTCGGAAGTGCGCGAGCAGGGCTGGAGCACACAGCTCAACTCCTACACCGCCACCTACGGTTCGCAGGACCTGGACGCCGCGCTGCTGCTGGTCGCCATGTCGGAGCTGGAGGACGACCGGCCCGAACGCATACGGTCGACGGTCGCTGCGGTGCGCCGGCGCCTGAGCGCCGGCGGCGTGCTGCTTTACCGCAACCGGCCGTCAGGAGATGCGGCGTCCGGCGAGGGCGCCTTCCTGGCCTGCAGCTTCTGGCTGGTGGACGCGCTCGCGCGCTCAGGGGCGGTGGAGGAAGCCGAGGCGGTGATGACCGAGCTGGTCGCGTTGGGCGGGGAGCTGGGCCTGCTCGCAGAAGAGGTGGACCCCGGCAGCGGAGAAATGCTGGGCAACCATCCCCAGGCCCTGAGCCACGCCACGTTGGTGGCGGCTGCGCTGTCGATAGAGGCCGCTAAGGCTTCAGGAACCCGCCCAGGATCGCGCCGTAAGCGAGGTGTGCCAGCAGCGTGACCGCCACCGTCCGGCGCCCGTAGTTCTGTGCGAACAGCGCCGGCGGCTCCAATGCGGCGAACTCGAAGCCGGTGCGCTCGGAGGCCATCCGGGGATGGATCGCGGGCAGGGTCGGGATGATCAGGGTCAGCGCCAGGAGGCCGTGCACAAGCCCGAAGGCGCCGCCCAGCAGCCAACCCGAACGTCCCATGAGTGCGAACGCCGAGGCGTAGAAGAGGGCAAAAAGCTGGCCGTTGACGAAGTGGATCAGGATCCCGGGCAGGCGCGCGCGGTCGAGATCGGCGGTGACCATCGTGCCCAGCATCGTCGGCAGGTCCATTCGCGTCAGCCGCCCCAGCTGCGCTGCCACCATGATCGCCGTCAGCACGGCGGTGGCGACAAATCCGAACGTCAACCAACCTACCCAATCCACTATCAGATAATGAAACAGCATTCATGACGAGTAAGGTGGCGGTGATCACCGGCGCCTCGAGCGGCATCGGACGTGCCTCGGCGCGCGCCTTCGCGGCCGCGGGCTACAGCCTGGGCCTGGTCGCCCGCTCGAGCGCGGGCCTGGAGGCCGCCCGGCGCGAGGCCGAGGAACTGGGATCGGTTGCCCTCCTCGTGCAGGGCGACGTGGCCGATCCGGGCGTGGTCGAGCAGCTCGCCGCGGACACCGAAGCCCGGCTGGGGCCAATCGACGTTTGGGTCAACAACGCCATGGTCACGGTGCTCTCGCCGGCGGCCGAAATGACTGCCGAGGAGTTCAGGCGGGTTACGGAGGTGAACTACCTCGGCACCGTCTACGGAACGCTGGCGGCGCTGCGGCGGATGCGCCAGCGCGATCGCGGCACCATCGTCCAGGTCGGATCGGCGCTGGCGTACCGGTCGATCCCCCTGCAAAGCGCGTACTGCGCCAGCAAGGCCGCGATCCGCGGCTTCACCGACTCGCTGCGCTCGGAGCTGATCCACGACGGCAGCTCGGTGCGGCTGACGATGGTGCAGCTGCCCGCCGTCAACACCCCCCAGTTCGAGGTCATGCGCAACCGGATGCCGGGCCGGCCGCAGCCGGTGCCGCCGATCTTCGCGCCCGCAACCATCGCCGAGGCGATCCTCTATGCCGCCGAGCACCCCGCCCGGGAGATGGTGGTCGGCGGGAGCGCGCTCAAGGCGATCCTGGGCCAGAAGGTCGCACCCGGACTGGTCGATCGCTATCTCGCCCGCACCGGCTATGACGCACAGCAGCGACCGGAGGCGGAAGTCGCGGGGCGGCCCGACAACCTGTTCGAGTGGCTGCCGGGCGATCGCGGATCAGAGGGCCCATTCCAGGCGCAGAGCCGCCACCAAAGCCTTCAGCTCTGGCTGCGCGAGCATCCCGCCCTGGGCGTCGTCTCCTCGGTGGCCCTCGCCGCCGCCGGCGCTGCGATCGCAGCGCGGCGCCGGGCGCTGGGCTAAAGGGGACGCGGCAGTAGCCGATAGCTCATCGGTGCCCCGAGCTGCCGTCGGAGCTGGTCGGCGAAGGGCTCGGCTGGGGTGCCGAGGTACCGCCGTCGTGGCCGCCAGAGCTGCCGGACGAGCCGTCGCCCTCTCCTGACGACGGCGTCGGCGCCGGCGCCGACACCGGTTGCGTCGACGGTCCCGTCGATCCTCCTCCAGATCCGCTGTGATCGTCGTGCTGGTCGCTGACCGTGGTGACCGAGTTCGGAAGCGTCGGGAGCTGACCGGTGCCGTTGGCGGTTGGCGAGCCCACACGGGGCGATGGCGGACTGGGCAGATCGGACGCCGTCGGCTGCGGAGATGCCGCCGGCTGGCGACTCTCGACGATGTCCTCCTCCAGGTGCCGGACCCCGCCCTGGGCGCGATCCAGCCAGACCTGGGGCTGGACGCTGCCCGTGAGCAGGATCAGGACGCCGACGGTGGCGACCGCGCCCGCCACGAACCCGAAGCCCAGCCCCCTGAGCCCGGCGTGGCCGCCACCCGGGCTGCTTCGGGCCAGCTCCCGATACCGCGCCTGGGCCGGATCGGGACGGGAGGGCTGCCAGGCATCCAGCTGGCCCAGCAGACGGTCCATCAAGCGGCGCTCCAGCCGTCGCTCAAGCATCGGATGTCGGCTCTGTGCACGAAAGGACAACGCCGTGATGCCCGGGTTGCGGCAAGGTCTCGTTCCAGCCGGCTCCGAGCGCCTTCTGGAGCCGTGCCGCGGCCTGTTCGATCCGGTGCCGGACAGTGCGTTCGGGTGCTCCGGTGATGGCTGCGACTTCCGGCGTGGAGTAGCCGTGGTAGTGCCGGAGCAGGAAGGGGATGGAAAGCTTGGCGGGCAGCGCCGCCAGGGCCTGGATCACGTCCGCGCTCTCAGACTGCGCCGCGGGATCGGCCGGCGCGGGCGGCCGGCCCAGCCGCCGGAGCAGCTCGGTGACTTCGCGCCGCTTGAGGGATCGCCGGTAGGAGATCGCGGTGTTGACGGCGATGCGGTGGAGCCAGACCGGGGCCGGCCGCACCGGCTTGAAGTGCGGCCAGGCCTGGAACGCCTTCAGGAAGGCTTCCTGGACGCAGTCCTCGGCGGCGGTCGGGTCACCAAGGACGCCGTACAGCGTCCGGACCAGCCGGGGATAGCAATCGCGGTAGAGCTGGTCGAAGTCGTCGAGGGATCCCGCGCGATAGGTCCTGGCGGGCGGGGATTCCATCCCTCGGGTGGATACCGAGCGCGGTTACGGCGCGCATCGGGCAGGGCACCTGTCTTAATGTGTGACTCACACACATAACTCAAGGAGGCAGAGCCATGCCGAAAGCGAAGGGGACCTTTCACGTGACCGCGTGGGACGAGAAGACCTACGAAGAGCTGAGCGGCCAGGCCAAGCTCACCCGCGCCCACATCGACCAGGACTATGACGGCGACCTCCGCGGCCGGGGGACCTGGGACCTACTGATGTGCTACCGCGACGACGGAACCGCCGTCTTCACGGGATTCGGCAAGTTCGAGGGCGAAGCCGCGGGCCACAAGGGCGCCTTCGTGATGGAGAATCGCGGCACCTTCGACGGCCAAAAGGCGCGCAGCACCCTGACGGTCGTCACCGATTCGGGCACCGGACGCCTCAAAGGTGTCAGCGGCAAAGGCCGCTCGGTGGCCCCGCACGGGCCGGACGGGAGCTACACGTTCGACCTGGCCGGCGCCTGACCCGCGTGGCCTTCGACCGTACCGGCAACCTGCTGGGCGCCCTGGCGCTGGTCCTGAGCGACCGCATGACCGAGGCCCTGGGCAGCGAGATGGGCAAGTCTCCCTCGGCGGCGGCCGCGCTCTCCTGGCTGCACCACTTCCACCAGCAGCCGACCGTGGACCTGCTGAGGCGGGTGCTGGGCCTGACCTCATCCGGGACGGTGCGGCTGCTGGACGGCCTGGTCGCCGAGGGCTACGTCGAGCGCGGGGCGGGGTCGGACGGCCGCGCCACCCTGATCTCGCTGACGCCGGCGGGCCGCGCCGCCGCCGTCCAGCTGGCGGCGGCGCGCGGGAAGGTGCTCGAGCAGGCGCTGGGCCCGCTTTCAAGCGCGGAGCGCAGAAGCCTGGAGAAGCTCACCTCGAAGCTTCTGATCGGACTCATGCGGGGTCCCGGCGCCATTC
>VBEO01000093.1 GCA_005881825.1 Chloroflexota bacterium
CCGAGAGCCTCAACCCCACTGGCTCATTCAAGGCGCGCGGCATGGCGGTGGCGGTGAGCCGGGCGGTGGAGCTGGGCGCCCGCCACCTGGTGGCGCCCTCGGCCGGCAACGCAGCGGGCGCCCTCGCCGCCTACGCGGCGGCGGCCGGCGTGCGAGCGACGGTGGTGATGCCGTCGGACGCGCCCCGGGCCAACAAGGACGAGGTCCTGATCGCGGGCTCGCGCCTGATCCTGATGAACGGCCTGATCTCGGACTGCGGCCGCCTGGCGCGCCGCCTGGCCGACTCGGACGCGGGTTTCGACCTGAGCACGCTCAAAGAGCCGTATCGGGTGGAGGGCAAGAAGACGATGGGCTTCGAGCTGGCCGAGCAGTGCGGCTGGACGCTGCCCGACGCCATCGTCTACCCGGCCGGAGGTGGCACCGGCGTGATCGGCCTCTGGAAGGCGTTCGCCGAGCTGCAGGCGCTGGGCCGCATCGGCCCCCAGCGCCCCCGCATGATCGCGGTGCAGTCGGAGGGCTGCGCGCCCTACGTGCGCGCCTTCGAGCGCGGCGAGCGCTTCGCCGAGCCCTGGTCCGACGCCCAAACCGCCGCCGCCGGCATCCGGGTCCCGGGCTCGGTGGGCGACTTCCTGGTGCTGGATGCCATCCGGGAATCGGAGGGCGCCGCCCTGGCCGTGCCCGAGGCCGAGATCCCGGAGATGCAGGCGCGCCTGGCGCGCGCCGGCGCCGGCTACCTCAGCCTGGAGACCGCCGCCGCCGCCCTGGGTGCGGTCGCGGCGCGCGAGCGCGGCCTGCTCGATGCCGGCGAGCGGGCGGTGCTGTTCGACACGGGGGCCGGCTTCAAGTCGGAGAGCCCCAACCTGCCGCTGCCCGTGCCGCTCAGCGCGGACGGCCGCGACTGGGAGGAAGCCCTCAGGCCGCCGGCACCCTGACCGCGTGCGTGCCGCGCCGCTCGCGAATGCGGGTGGCCAGCACCGTGCCCAGCGCGCACCAGGCCGCCAGCGCCACCCAGGCCGGCGCGTATGAATGCGCGGCGTCGGCCACGGCTCCGAACACCGGGGTGATCAGCAGCATGCCGGCGAAGTTGACCATGGTCCCGGCCCCCACCACGGTCGCGGCGCGGTGCTCGGTGACCTCGGCCGCCAGCGTGATGTAGAGCGCGTTCCAGCCCATGGTCGAGAGCCCCACCAGTAGAAACAGCCCGCCCAGCACCACCGCCGGCACCCCGGGCCTGACCAGCCAGGCGGCGCCCAGGCAGACCAGCACGGCCAGCCCGCCGTTCAAGACCATGACCGGCGCGCGCCTGCCCAGCCGGTCCGACACCACTCCCCAGCCGATGCGGCCGATGGTGCCGCCCAGCTGGACCAGCGCCAGCACGAAGCCCGCCTCCACCACCCCCAAATGAGCGCTTTCGTGCAGCGTCACCGCGGTGTAGGTCACCGCGGAGCCGAGGGCGCCCATGAAAACGAAGCCGAAGCCGGTGGCCGCCAGGAAGGTGCGGTTGCGGGCCAGGTCGCGCAGGCGGAACTCCTCGCCGGCGGCCACGGCTCGGGCCGCCGGCGGCTCCCGGTAGCCGATCACGAACACCGCCACCAGCACCACCACCCCCAGCGCCACCGCATGGAAGGCCGCCGGCCACCCGTAGGTGCTGGCCAGCCGTGGCAGCGTGAGCGCGACCAGGATGCCGGCGGCTGTCACCCCGGTCTGGCGGACGCCCATGGCCAGGCCCCGCTCCCGGGGCGGGAACCAGAGCGTGAGGGCGCGGGTGCCGCCCGGCGAGCCGCTGGAAGCCGCGATCGCCGCCGGCCAGAGCAGCAGGAACAGCGGCAGGAAGGAGTTGGTCTGGGCCGCCAACGTCAGGACGCCCGCCACCGCCAGGGCGCCACCACCGACCACCCAGCGCTCGCCGATGCGGTCGACCAGCAGCCCGAAGGGCAGCATGCCCAGCAGCATCCCGCCCCAGATCGCCGAGGTCAGCAGGCCGAGCTCGGCGCGGCTCAAGTGCAGCGCCGGCGTGATGACGGGCCCGATGGCGGCCGGCGTCTGCTGCGGCAGGGAGACGCCCAGCTGCATGATGGTGGCCAGGGCGAGCACCACCCAACGGAAGCGCAAAGCTCGATCCAGAATAGGCCGTGACGTGCGAACATCTGCTCGATGGTCGAACTGGGGCTCAACCGGGCCGAGCCGGCCACGCTGGTCGTCGACCTCAACTGCGCCTTCGCCTCCATCGAGCAGCAGCACGACCCCTCCCTGCGCGGCCGTCCACTCGCGATCGCGGCCTACGCGACCGACGCGGCCACCATCGTCTCTTCCTCCCGCGAGGCACGCGACCTCGGCATCAAGACCGGCATGCGCGTGTTCGAGGCCAAGGCGCTGTACCCGCGGCTGGTGATCCGGGAGCCCAACCCACCGCGCTACCGCGAGGTCTCCGACAAGCTCATCGAGATCCTGCAGCGGCACACGCCGGACGTGCTTCGGATGTCCATCGACGAGGCCTCACTCAACCTGGCCGGGACGCCCGACCTGACCCGGCTGGGGCCGGAAGGGGTGGGCTGGGCCATCAAGCGGGCGGTGCGCGCGGAGGTCGGCGAGTGGGTGACGTGCTCGATCGGCATCGACGCCACCGCCCGGCACCTGGCACGCGCCGGCATTCGCACCCCGCTCGACTTCCTCTATGCGACTCCGCAGCGCCTGCGCCTGGCCGGCATGCGCCGGGAGGTCGCCGAGCACTGGCTCAAGCGCCTGCGCGGCTACGAGGTCGGCTCCTTCGAGAGCGCGCGCCGCAAGAGCTACAGCCACTCGCACGTGATGGCACGCGCCACCAGCGTGCAGGCCGACCTCGAGGAGCTGCTTATGCGGCTGTCGGAGATGGTGGGCCGGCGCCTGCGCGCGGCCGGGCGGCGGGGCAGCGTGGTCACGGTCAGCGTGGTCTACCGGCCGCGGGCGGGCCACTTCTCACACCAGGCCAAGCAGCCGCAGCCGATCAGCACCGGCGAGGAGATCTACCGGGCGGCGCTGGAGCTGCTGGCCGCCCGCGAGCCCAACCGTGAGATCGGCACCCTGGGCGTCGGCCTCTCCGGTCTGAGCGACGCGGCCGAAGACCAGATGGACCTCTTCGCGGAGCCCCGAGCGCCGCGAGGCGATCGGCTGGAGAAGGCGATGGACACCATCCGCGACCGCTTCGGGGAGGACGCGGTGCAGCGCGGCCGGCTGCTGGGCCGGGCGCCGGTGGTGCGCGACCGCATCGCCTTCGGCAATACCGGCCACCCGGAAGAGTGACGCTCCGCTGCGCTCCGCTGCGCGGGAAGAACCTGCGGTTCCTCCCGCGGACCTACCTCCATTTGCCTCCGCGCCAAGTCCCCAACGCCTGGATCACGGACTCATCCGGGCCGGCGGAGCCGGCCCTCACTGCCTCGCCAGAGGTTTACTAGCAGCCATGCCCGAGGTCGTGATCGGCGCCGACGGCCGCCCCCGCTGCTGGTGGGGCACCTCTGACCCGATCTATCTCGCCTACCACGACGAGGAGTGGGGCCGTCCGGTCGAGAACGACCGCCGGCTGTTCGAGAAGCTCTGCCTCGAGGGCTTCATGTCGGGGCTCAGCTGGCTGACGATCCTGCGCAAGCGCGAGAACTTCCGGGCCGCCTTTGCCGATTTCGAGCCCGCGGAGGTGGCGAAGTTCGGAGACGCCGACGTTGCGCGCCTGATGGAGGATGCCGGCATCGTGCGGAACCGGGCCAAGATCGAAGCCACCATCAACAACGCGCGCCGCTGCCTGGAGCTGGAGGCACAGGCCGGGTCGTTCGCCCGCTATGTCTGGGGCTTCGAGACCCCCGGCCCGGCCGCCCTCAGCAAGGACTTGAAGAAGCGCGGCTGGGCCTTCGTGGGTCCCACCACCGTTGAGTCGTTCATGGAGGCGATGGGGGTGCTCAACCACCACCTGCCGGGCTGCTTCGCCTACGCCGAGGTCGAGGAGATGCGCCGCCGTCGTGGACTTTGACGCGATCGTCGTCGGCGGCGGCATCGCCGGCGCCTCCATCGCCTACGAGCTGGCGGCCGACCGCCGGGTCCTGCTCCTGGAGCAGGAGCGGCAGCTCGCCTACCACACCACCGGCCGCTCGGCGGCGATCTACCTGCAGAGCTACGGCAACGCCGCCGTCCGCGCTCTCACAGTGGCCAGCCGCACCGACTTCGACCAGCTCAGCGAGCTGGTCGACGGCACTCCGCTGCTCACCCCTAAGGCTCTTCTGTGGACCGCCGACGACGAGGGCGCCGCGCACCTGGAAGAGCTGCTGGAATCCGTGCCGCAGCTGCGGCCGGTGGCGCCGGCGGCGGCCGTCGAGCTCTGTCCCGCACTGCGGCCCGAGAAGCTGGCGCTGGCGGCCGAGGACGTCTCGGCCATGGAGATCGACGTGCACGCCACCCACGAGGCTTACGTGCGCGGCTTCCGGCAGCGCGGCGGGACGATCCGGGCCGAAGCTCCGGTCGAGCGCCTGGCGGCGAGCGACGGCGCCTGGCGCGTGGAGTCGGGTTCGTTCACCGCGGAGGCGCCGGTGGTGGTGAACGCCGCCGGCGCCTGGGGCGACGTGGTAGCCGAGCGCGCGGGAGTCCGCCCGGTGGGCCTCCAGCCCCTGCGGCGAACCATCTTCACCAGCCCCGTCAGCGGCTGGCAGGACCTCGACGCCTGGCCCTTCATCGGCGACGCCGGCTACCACTTCTACTTCAAAGGCGAGCACGACCAGGTCATGGCCTCACCAGTCGACGAGACGCCCGACGTGCCCCGCGACGCCAAGCCGGCCGAGATCGACATCGCGCGCGCCATCCAGGTCATCAACGAGTACACGCGGCTCGAGCTGCGCAGCGTGCGCAGCGCCTGGGCGGGCCTGCGCACCTTCGCGCCCGACCGCTCGCCGGTGGTGGGCGATGCACCCGACGCGCCCGGCTTCTTCTGGTTCGTGGGCCAGGGCGGCTACGGCATCCAGATGGGGCCGGCACTCGCCCGCACCGGCGCCGCCCTGGCGCTGCGCCGCCCGCTGCCCGCCGATGTGGCGGCTCTCGGCGTCACCGCCGAGGCCCTGTCTCCGTCTCGGCCGGGCGTTGCGAGTAGGCCGCATACAGCGCCAGGTCATAGCCGATCTTGATCAAGCCCGCGAGCACGAAGGGCAGGCCGTAAGCGGCGGTCTGGACCGCCGCGCCGGCCAGGACCGGACCCACCGCCTGCGCCACCCCGCGCACCGACCCGGTGAGCGCGAGCGCGCCGGCCCGCTCCGACGGGGGCACGATCGAGGTCACGTAGGCCTGCCGGGTCGGTACGTCCATCTGGCTGATGCTGAAGCGGAGGATCAGCAGCGTCACCGCCGTGGGCAGGTTGGGGCTGAGCGGCACCAGCAGCAGGAGCACGTTGCTGGGCAGGTGCGTGAACACCATCGTGCGCACCAGCCCGATCCGATCCGCCAGCCTGGTGGCCACCTCGTAGGAGCCGGCCTGGACCAGCGCGATTGCGGCCAATGCCGGGCCCAGCACACCGCTGCCGGCTCCGAAGCGCACGTGGAGCCAGTAGGCGATCACGGCCTGGACGACGAACCCGCCGCCCAGTGAGTCCACCGCGAAGAGCGCGGCCAGGCCGGCCAGCGGCCGCGCGCCGGCGCGGCTCAGGGCGGGTCCCGGTACCGGGCTCTCGACCTGGTCTGAGAGCAGAAGTGCCAGTCCGGCGGTGATCAGGCCGACTGCGCCGTAGATCAAGAGCAGCAGCTGCGCCGCAGCGGGTGAGGTCGCCAGCGCCGCCGCCAGGCCGCCGGCCGCCGCGGCCAGACCACCGGTCAGGGAGTAGCGGCCGAAGGCCCGATTGCGGCGCGCCGCAGGCACCGCCTCGGTGAGGGTCGACTGCTCCAGCGCGAGGAAGGGTCCGAGGTCGACGCTGGAGGCGCCCAGCATGCCGGTGGCTCCGGCCAGCACGAGCTGCCACGTCTGCGTCGAGAGCGATGCCGTCAGCAGCCCGATCGAGACCACCAGCCCGATCTGGGCGGGGCTCAGGCCGCGCCGTTCCAGCTGCAGACCCAGGATCACGGCCATGAAGCCGAACCCGAAACCACGCAGCAGCCGGGCCGCCAGAAGCAACCGGTAATCCCTGGGCTGCCCGCACCTCAACTTGGTAGCATTGCTATCAGATAATCACCATCTGCGGAGGCAACTATGCCAGGCAAGAAGCACGGCCCGAGCGTCAAGAATCCCGACACCTATGAGGCCCTTCGCGACAAGGGCATGTCCAAGGAGCGAGCTGCCAAGATCAGCAACGCCCAGAAGAACAAAGGCCAGGACAAAGGCAAGAGCTAGAGCCGGCAGCATCAGCGCCCAGCCGGGGCCGATCAGCCCCGCTCCCATCCACGAGTTCCGGCCCGAGTGGATCCCGGCCTATCTTTCGAACGGCCTGCTCGGCCTGCGCTGCGGGCCGCTGCCGCAGCTGGAGGGAGTCTGCATCGTGGGCGGGCTGGCCTCCATCCAGCCCGTCGACGAAGTGGAGGGCTTCGCGCGCGGGCCCTACCCCGTCAGCGGGGATGTGCAGCTCGGCCCCCACCAGCTGAGCCGGGTGCCTGAGCTGGCGCACCTGCTCGAGCAGCGGTACGACTTCGCGGCCGGGGAGCTACACACCAGGTTTGCCTTCAGCACGCCTGACGGCAGCGCCCATGTAGAGGTGGTCACCTTCTGCAGCCGCACCTCGCCGGCGGTGGTGCTGCAGGAGGTGGCGGTCACGGTCGACCGGCCGCTGACGCTGGTGCTCACCGGCAGCGTCAACCACGAAGGCGTGCCGGGCCGCATGCTGGAGCGCAGCACCCAGACGCCGGGCACCGATCAGCCGGTCTGCGACGGCTGGATGCTGTGGGAAACCCGAGGTGGGCTCAGCACCTGCGGCACCGCCTTCGTCACGAGCTTCACGGGACCAGGCTCGGTCGAGCGCTCCCTCGAACGCTTCGACGAGACGGCGCCCCTGCGCACCAAGTACAAGGTCGACGCACAGCCCGGCGCCCGCTACGTGCTCCGCCAGATGACCGCGCTGGTGGCCAGCGCGTTTCACTCCCAACCCCACCGGCAGGCCACCCGCCAAGTCGGGGCTGCGCGGATCAAGGGCTGGGACCGGCTGCGCGAGGAGAACCGCGAGCGCTGGCGGGACCTCTGGCGCAGCAGGATCCTGATCGACGCCGACGATGCCCGCTGGCAGGAGCTGGCCGACGCCGCCTTCTTCTACCTGCACAGCTCGGCCCACATCTCCTCGCTGTTCAGCACGGCCATGTTCGGCCTCGCCTTCTGGCCCAACTACCACTACTACCAGGGCCACGTGATGTGGGACATCGAGGCCTTCGCGCATCTGCCCCTTGCCCTCGCCCAGCCCGACACCGGCCGCTCGCTGCTCGAGTTCCGGTTCCAGAACCTGGAGGCGGCCGAGCTCAACGCCGGCCTGCACGGCTACGACGGCACCCAGTTTCCCTGGGCGGCGGGCCCCCGACGGGGTGAAGAGGCGATTCGCAGCAACGCGCCCCAGCTCGGCTTCGAGCAGCACGTCAACATGTGCGTCGCGTTGGCGTTCGCCCGCCAGGTGCACATCACCGGCGACGACGACTACCTGCGCGAGCGCGCCTGGCCGGTGCTGGAAGGGGTGGCGCGCTGGATCAGCAGCCGGCTCAGCCCCGTGCCCGGCGGGTTGGGCATGAAGGAAGTGATCGGGATCGCCGAGGCGCAGAGGCCGGTCGACAACAACGCCTACGTGAACATGG
>VBEO01000062.1 GCA_005881825.1 Chloroflexota bacterium
AGCAGCGCCCCTACCTCGTCCCCGACCAGCTCGCCCTGCGCCATCAGCGCCTCGGCGGCCTGGTCGATGGCCTCCTGGTTGACGTACATCAAGCGCCAGGCGTCGGTGAAGGCAGCGCCCATGACCTGCGCCACCACCCGCCTCGAGGGTCCGTGCAGCACGGCGCCGGTGATGTTGGAGGGCCCGCCCACCAGCGCGTTGGGGGCAGCGGCCGCCTCCTCGGCCCGCGAGATAAGCGCCTCGCCGATGTTGGCGGCCTTGCGCGAGGCAACGGGGTCGAGCGGGTCGGGCCCCATGCCCCAAACGCCGACCATGTGGCAGGCCACGTTGGTGGACTGGATGAGGTCCATGGTCACGCCCGAAGAGTTCTCGCCGTAGAAGACGCGCTCGGCGGCGAGCGCACCCAGGCCAGCGCGCAGGCGGCCCGCGTAATGGGACCGGAAGTACGTGAAGGTCTCTTCCTTGTCGATGTTGTAGTGGTGGCCCAGCGAGCCGCCGCGCATCCGGATGGAGAGGCGCACCGAGGATTTCTCGGGCTCGTAGAAGTAGGACGCCACCGCGTGGCCGAGCTCGTGGCGGGCGGTGGCCAGCTTGTCGCGCTCGTTGTACTCCACAGGTTCGGCGAGCCCGGCCTCCACGTTGCCCATGGCCTCCCGGAGATCGCGCCAGGTGAAGAACTGGCGGCCCTCCTCGAAGGAGTACATGAGCGCCAGCGAGAGGACCTGGTCGATCATGGCCGGCGAGTAGCCCTCGGTCACGCGCGCGAACTCGTCGCGCCGCGTAGGGGTGTCCAGCTCGGGGTCGTGCTGCTTCTTGTCGAAGTACAGAGCCGCGATGTCCTTGCGGTCCTCGCGGGTGGGCATCCGGAAGGTGATCGTGCGCCCGAAGCGTCCGGGCCGCGTCACCGCCTCGTCGAGAACGGCGGGGCGGTTGGTGGCGCCCATGAAGAAGAGGTTGTAGCGGGGGGCGCGCAGGGGCGGGATGCGCAGCGACAGCCGGCTGCCGTTGGCGCGCAGCTCGCGGGGAAGAAAGAGGCCGTCGAGCGTGAGGTTGATTCCGCGCCGGATGGTCCTCTTGAGGAAGCCGGGGTTGTCGACGCCGTCCATCAGCACGAGGAGGGTGTTGAGGCCCAGCTGGCCGCCCCCGAACATGCCGCCCATGCCGCCCATGCCGCCGCCGCCGCCCATTCCCGCTCGGCGGTTGCCGAGCGCATCGAACTCGTCGATGAAGATCGCGCAGCCGCCCCAGCGCTTGGCCTTCTTCTTGGCGGCCCTCACCATCATGAAAACGGACACCATGTCCATGCCCAGGAACATCCCGGAGAAGGCCGAACCGGAGGTGATGATGATGGGCATCTGGAGGCTGGTGGCGATGCCCTTGGCCAGCATCGTTTTGCCGGTGCCCGGAGGGCCGACGAAGAGCACGCCGCGCTCGCGCTTGCCACCGGCCCGGACGTAGTTGCGACCCTGCTCCATGAGCTTCAGGATCCGCACCATCTCGTTGATGGCCGACTTCTGGCCGCGCACGTCCTCGATCTGGACGTCGTAGTTGGCGTCCCCCGGTGAAAGGGTCTGCCGGCCCATCTTCCCGAAGAGCAGGAAGGGGCCGAAGAAGATCGCGAAGTTGGCCAGCATGAAGATCAGCAGCTGGCCGACCGTGAGCACCAGCTGCAGCAGCAGGCTCGGTAGCAGGACCAGGGCCTCGACGGGGCCGAGCCCGAAAAGCATGTAGGCGCCGACCATGTACAACGCGATCAGGAAGAGGGGGATCAGGAGCCGCCGCCAGAAGATGTAGCGGTTGGTCTCCAGCGTCCGCTTGTCGGCGTTCTCCTCTTCCGCCAGGCGGTCGCTGAGCACCAGGTAGCGCTTGATCCAGCTGGCCAGGCCGCGGATCACCAGGGCGGCGAAGAGGCCGGCCAGGATGGCGCCGACGATGCCGTATCCCAATAGGAAATACGACCAGACGGCGGTCAGCATCCCGAACAGGAACGCGAAAAACCAGACCAGGATCACGGCGGTGAGGCCACTATACCCTTGGGTTCAGACGGCCGATCTCAACGAATTGCAAGCACTCGGCGGCGGCTGCTCCAGAAGAGCGTGAGGCCCATGCCGATGATTGCCACCAGGTCGCCAGGGCTGTAGGCCTGCGGGAACACCCGGTTGAGCGGCGGGGGGAGCTCGATCCAGTCGCCCAGGAAGTCGAGCCGGGTGTCGGGGCTCATCACCACGTAGTAGCCCAGCACTCCCTTGCGCAGGAGCTCGATGGGTCCGCGGTCGGCCAGCGCCAGCGACACCGGCATGTGACCCAGGTTGGCGCCGATCACGATCAGGTTGAGCAGCATGCCGGCGGCCACGATGAGCAGGCCCGACACGCGGTTCCGGTGCCAAATGGCCCAGGCGAAGAGCAAGCTCAGCCCGGTGACGTAGAGCAGGGGTGCCCAGGGCGTGTAGGCCAGCGGGGTGTTGACGCCGACGTCGCGCATGATCAGCGCGAAGAGCGGGATCAGGGGCCATCGGAAGCGGATGGCTGCGAGGTTGTTGAGGCTGCCGCCCAGGGCCAGGCCGAGGGCCAGGCCGACCAGCGCGGCCAGCAGAAAGAGCATGCGGGCGGGAGTCTAGTCGGTGAGCTCCCAGGTTCAGCCCCGATACGCGACGGCAGTCAGCAGCCGAGCGCCGGCGCCGGAACTGTTTTCGGGCGGCGGAAGGGTTCGAGCGCCGGCGCTCGGGCTAGTTCTCGGCCGCGATGCGCGCGGCGGAGCCGGCCAGCACCCGCACGCCGGTGGCCAGCGCATCCTCGTCGATCCGGAAGGTCGGGGAGTGGTGGGCGGGCGGAGTCTCGGCGTCGGGCGGCCGGCAGCCGAGCATGAAGTAGCAGCCCGGAATCCGGGTCAGGAACTCGGCCATGTCGTCGGAGACGGTGAGCGGCCGGCCGAGATGCTGGGCCTTGTCGCCGATCAGCTCGGAGCCGACTTCGAGCACGGTTCGAGTCACGTTGGGATCGTTCCAGAGCGGGATGGTGCCGTGGACCAGCTTCAGCTCGGAGCGGATCTCGAACTCGGTGTCGGTCTCCAGCAGCAGGTCGTTCAGCCGCTGCAGGCTCTCGGCCCGCATCTCGGGCGTGAAGCAGCGCAGGCTGCCCTTCACGGTCACCCGGCGCGGCACCACGTTCCAGGCGCCGTCCGTGCGGATGTCGCCGACCGTGGTGTGGCACTCCACGCCCTCGAACTCCAGGCCCTCGACCACCGAGTGCAGCCGCTCCAGGAGGAAGGCCTGGGCGGCGATCACGTTGCCGGCCCGCTTGATGACGCCGCCGTGACCGCCGGGCCCTGTGAGCTCGATGTCGTAGGCGTCCGACCCCGACCACTGCAGGCCCGGCCGGGCCAGCACGAAGCCGCTGTCGCCGGGAGCCCAGGTGTGCAGGCCGAGCGAAGCCGCGAGCTGGTAGCGCTCCAGGAACCCGCGCGCGATCATCTCGCGCGCGCCCGCGACGATCTCTTCGGCGGGCTGGAAGACGAACAGGAAGGATCCAGATAGACCGGCCGCCGACTCGGCCAGCGTGCGGGCGACTCCCAGCAGGATCGCCGAGTGCGCATCGTGCCCGCACGCGTGCATGCGGCCCTCCGCCTCCGACACGAAGGCCACGCCCGACTCCTCGACGATGGGCAGCGCGTCGATGTCTGCCCGCAGCAGGACCGTCTTGCCGGGCCGGCCGGTGTCCAGGAAGGCCACGGCGCCCGTTTCGGTCGGACACTCGTCCAGCCGCAGTCCCAGGTCCTGCAGGCGGCTGCGGATGTATTCGGTCGTGGAGGTCTCCGACCAGCTCACCTCGGGATGGCGGTGGAAGTGGCGGCGGTTCTCGATCACCTCATCCAGCGCGGCGGCTGAGGGCTGGGGAAGTTCCAAGGGGTAGCTCAGATGATGGTCCCGAGGCTGTAGCCCCGGGCGGTCGAGAGCAGGAAGCGCGATCCCAGGCTCGGCTCCAGCTCGTCCAGCTTGCGGCGCAGCGTCAGCAGGGCGCTGTGGACGGTGGAGCGGGCCGCGTCGGGCCGGAAGAGGCCGGCGTTGATCAGGTCCCCCGCGGTGGCGGGCTTCGACCCCTGTGCCAGGTGCACCACCAACGCAGTCTGCTGCGGGGTCAGGCGCGTGTTCCGCGACCCCACGCTCATGGTGCGCTTGGTGGGGTCGAACTCCAGGCGCCCGAAGATGTAGCTGCCGCTGCGCCCGGTCCCGGTCTCCACCAGGCGCGCGGCCAGGTCGGAGTAGATGTGGGCCATCGGCACGTTGCCCTTGACGAAATACGAACTCGCGCCGTGCTCGTATGCCTTCCGAATGGCGGCCGAGCTGACTTGAGCCGCCGAGAGCACTATCACCGGCAGGCCGGGGTGGTGCTGGCGGATCCAGCGCAGGAGCTCGAAGCCCGATTCCTCGCCCTCGTCGAGCACCAGGTCGAGCACCACCCCCGACATGCGCTCCCGCGTCAAAAGGTCGCGGGCGGCGTCGGCGCTCCCGGCCACCTTGGGCTGGTAACCGAGGTCGTTGAGGTCCAGCTGCAGCTGCATCTGCATGGGCACCTCGTCATCCACCACCAGCACCCGCGAACCCAGGACCTCGGCTGGGCGGTAGACCTCCAGGCCGGGGGGGAGCGGTGGCAAAACCGGGGCGCGATTACGCAGCATCAACTGGGGAGTGTGACGGCTAGAATGCTTCTACCGCTCCATATGCGCAACGGCCTTGGGAAAACCAAGCCAGACAACAAAATTTACTAGATCTTAACCGATGCGAAGTTGGGTCACCTCATACTCCGCTTCAGACAAGAGGTCTCAATGGGGATGGGAACCAAACCGAGCAGCTCCAGGAGCTCTCGGCGCCCTCTTCCGGGGGCTATAACTAAGGAAAAGGAGAGTCACATGACCTGGAAGTCCCGCCTGATCAGCGCCGCGATGGCGGTCGGCATCCTGGCCGCATTCGCACTGTCGGCCGGCACCGACTGGTACTGGTAAACAGCCGACTCCGCGATCGCGCGAGTCGTTAGCTACCCTCGACGATCCCGCCAACGGCGGATCGCCGGGGGTAGCAGCGCGTATAGGTCGGCTCGGTCTACGGCCTTGCTCATGTAGCCGACCACGTCCGGATCTTCGGTTCCCGAAGGGAACACCGGGTAGGCCGTGTAGAAGATGACTGGAAGCGGCATGCCCCTCGCCCTCAGCTCCGCCAGCAGCGCCCACCCGTCCATGGGCTCGGGCAGCATGAGGTCGATGATCGCGACCTCGGGCTTTGAGGTTTTGGCAACTTCGAGTGCCTCCGTGGCATCCTGCGCCACCGAAACCTTGTACCCCAGCATGCGCAGATCGGTTTCCAGGATCACCCGCCAGGCGCGCTCGTCGTCGACCACCAGGACAGACGACCCGCGCAGGTCCCCCGGCGGCGGCTCTAGCGGCTTCGGGGGCGTGAACGGCACAGCTTTGCGGCAGTATATCGGCGGCGATGGCTGACACCCTGGCGCCCGCCACTCAATCCCAGGCCAGCACACGCCAGGGCCTGGTCGCCGCGCTGCGCAGCTGCGCGACCGAAGCCGACATCGTGCAGGTCCTCTACCAGTACCTGCGCTCGGCCTACGGATACGACGTGGTCGCACTCACGGTGCTCGAGCGCGAGGGCTGGTACCACGCGGTCGGCGTCGACCAGGGCATCCTGCAGGACGTCCAGCGCCGGCGCCTGGTGGAGTCCCTGTTCGCGCCCTTCTATGAGGCCGGCAAGACCGAGGTAATCCACCCGCCGGTCGAGGAGGCCGGGCGCTCCCGCGGACCAGGCGCGCGCAAAGTCCCGCGCACGATCATCTTCTCGCCTCTCAAGCAGGGCGAGACGGTCATGGGCGCCGTGCTCTACCAGTCGTATGAAGAGCGCGCGGTGCCGCCCTCCGAGGTGGACTTCCTGGAGGACGTCGCCCGCGACCTCAGCGTCCTCACCGCCAACGCCTACCTCAACGAGGTCACCCGCAACCAGGCCGTCCGCCTCACCGCACTCAACGCGGTCGCCAGAGCGCTGGCCAGCACGCTCGACGAAGGCGGCGTGGTGGCGGCGCTGCACGAGACGCTCAGCCAGCTGCTCCCGGTGGAGGTGGTCGAGCTGGTCGTCCCGGACGAAGAGACGCCCTCCGTGCTTCGCGTGCTGCGCAGCGGCGACGACCAGTCGGCGCTGCTGCGGATCCCCCGCCGCTCGCCCCGGGTGAGTGTGGCCCGCAGCATCCTGGAGGACCCCCGCACGCACCTGAAGGCCGAGCTCGACGGCGCCGGCTACCGGTCGGGCTGTTGGGTGCCGGTGCGGGAAGGCGGCGCCACCCGCGCGGTGCTTTCCATCCACAGCCGCGACCTAGAGGCCTACGAAGAGTCCACCGTCACCTTCCTCGCGCAGGTTGCGGACGAGGTCGCGCTGGCCCTGCGCAACGCTCACAGCTACGCTGCGCTCGAAGCCCAACGGCGGCGCCTCGAGGTCGTGAACGCCGTCGGTCGCCGCCTGGCCTCCAGCCTCGACCGCTGGTCGATCATGCGCACGCTCCGCGAGGAGCTCTCGCGCCACCTCAAGTTCGAATTCTTCGGCCTGGCCACCATCCACCAGGGCGACGAGGGCCCGATGGCCGACGGCTACAGCTGGATCGACGGCAACGAGACGGTCTACACGGTGCCGCTGGCCGGCTCCGGACCCTCGCGCGAGGCCTACGAGAGCGGGCAGCCGGTGCTGGTGCGCCGCTCCCCCTGGGCCACCCGCGTCGAAGCCCAGCACCCGACCGGAGGCCTCGTCGAGGCCGGCGGCGCCATGGTCTACGTGGCCGACGCCGGGCGCCGGGGGCGCGTGGCCGCCCGCTCCATCGTCTGGGTGCCGGTGCGCCGGGGCGAGCGGGTGACGGCGCTGCTCTCCCTGCAGTCCTACCGCGCCGGCGTCTTCACCGATTGGCACGTGCACCTGCTGCAGGACGTGGCCGCGCACGTGAGCCTGGCATTGGCCAACGCCGAGTACTTCGCTGCGGCCCAGGCCGAGCGCCGGCGCCTGGAGGCGCTGCACGTCCTGGAGCTGGGGGTGGCCGGCTCGGCCGACGAGGCGCAGATCGCCAACGCCGTCTTCACGGCCGCCCGCGAGTACGTCAGCGCCGACAACTTCCTGCTGGTCTATCTGGACCCGGACGGCCTGCTCGGTGGCTTCGGCTCCGAACACGGCGGGCCCACCCAGGTCCTAGATCCCAAGCCGGTCGAGCGCACAGTCCAGTTCCGGCGCCTCCAGGAGACCGGACAGACCTTCGCCGGGCACGTGCCCGAGGAGGCGCGCCGGCCAGGCTCCGGCTGGCCGGGCACCAAGGATTCCCGGATGCCGGTCGAGGTGGTCTGGGTGCCGGTCCTCCAGGACAACCGGGTGGTGGCGGCCCTCTCCGCCCAGCGCTTCGAGGAGAACTCCTTCAGCGAGGACGAGGTCCGGCTCATGGAAAGCGCGGCCCCGATCGTGGGCATCGCGCTGCGCACGGTCCGGCTGCACCGCGCCAACGAGCTGGCACTGGCCCACTCGGTGCGCATGCAAGAGGTGGCCGCACTGGCCGGCCACGAGCTGGCCGGCGTAGTGGCCTCGATCGCCGACCAGGCCCGCAACATGCTGGGCGCGGCTGGGGCTGCCTGCTGGGCGTTCGACGCCGAGGGCAGGACCACGGCCGAAGCTTCCAGCGGCGACGCCACCGCAGCCCGGGTGCTGCAGTGGGCGGGCCGCGACCGCCACGGCGGCTGGCCTCAGACGCCGCGGGCACCCCTCAGCGGCGCGCGCGGCGCCAGCGCCTGGTCTTTGGTGCCTCTCTGGTACGCGGACACCATGGTCGGCGCGCTGGGCTCGATCCACGCCGGGACCCCGGTCGACGAGGCTGCCTCCGGCACCGCCGAGTTCGCCCGCCATGCCGCGATCGCGATCGAGAACGCCCGCCTGGGCGCCGAAACCCGTGACCGCATCCGCACCCTGGAGGCGGTCGCCAACTTCACAGAGCTCGACATCACCCGCCCCGCCCACACCCAGGCCGAGATGGCCGCGCTGGTGGAACGCGCGCTGTCGGCCTCCCAGGGCGCCCTCTGGATCACCGACGAGGACAGTTCCCTGCGCCGGGTGGGCGACGGCCTCAGCGTTCCGCTGGAGGCGCCCTCCCAGACACTTCGCCATTTCCGCAGCAACCCGATCGGGTCCCGGGCAAAGGCATTGCTCAAGGCCATGGGCAGCGCCACCGCGGTGGCCACGCCGATCCTGGTCGAAGGCAAGCTGGCCGGGCTGGTGGTGGCGCAGGCGGGCGCCGGCTCACCGGCCGAGACGCGGCGCCTGATGTCGGTGCTGGCCGGGCAGGCCGGCGTCGTCCTCGGCCGCTTGCGCCTGGTCGAAGCGCTGGCTCGCGAGCGGCGCACCCTGGACTCGATCCTCCGCCACTCCCCGGTGGGCGTGATCCTGGAAGATGAGACCGGGCAGGTCGTGTACGCCAACCCCGAAGCCGAGCAGCTGTACGGGGTCGAGGTGGCCAGCTTCACCGGCCGGGCGGTCGACGACATCCTGGGCGAGGCCGGCGCCCAGGTAACCGCCGACCCTGACGCCGAGCCTGACGCCCCCTCGGTGCTGACGCTGCGGGCGCCTCAGGAGCGCGTGATCGAGGTGCGCCGGGTGCCGCTGCCCGGCATCCGCGGCGAGCCGGCCGGCGTGCTCTCGCTGCACGAGGACGTGACCCGCGAGCGCCAGGTCCTGGAGGCCAAGGACCTGATGCTGCGCGCCATCGGCCACGAGGTGCGGAGTCCCGCGGCGGCCATGAAGACGACGCTGGCCGGCATCCTGCAGTGGGAGCGGCACATGGACGCCGAACAGCGGACGTCACTGCTGGTCGAGGCGTACGAGATGTCGGACCGCCTGCTGAACCTGGTCGAGGGCCAGCTGATCATCGCCAAGCTGGAGACCCGCCAGTTCGAGCCCAACCCCGCCCAGGTGCAGCTGGCGCAGGCCGTCGAGCACGTGATGGCGGTGCTCCAGCACCGGTACGGTGACCGCATCGAGCGGGTGTCGGTGCGGCTGCCGCGCACGCTGCCCGCCGCCTTCTGCGAGCCGACGCACCTCGACCAGGTGCTGACCAACCTCGTCGGCAACGCTCTCGAATACACGGGAGCGCCGATCCACGTCAGCGCCCGCGCTCACGGCGAGTGGCTGGAGGTCACGGTGTCCGACGAGGGGCCGGGCCTGCCCGTGGAGCGCGTGGAGTCCTTGTTCCGGAAGACCGCCCCGGCCGGCCAGAACCGCGCCCGCGGCGGCCTGGGCCTGGGACTCTACCTCTGCCGGCTGGTGGTCGAGCGGTCGTTCGGCGGCCGGATCTGGCTGGCCGGCACCGGCGGCGGCGGCACCACCTTCAAGTTCACCGTGCCCGCCTCCGGGGTGGCGGCGCAGCGGAGGGCCGCGGCCACCGGCGGCTAGCGACCCCCTCCGCCTCGCTGGGCTCGGCACCTCCCCATAAATGGGGAGGAGATAATCACGGCCACATGTCACGGACCCCGCTCTGGGCGCGCGTGGGCGGCGGTCTGGAACTCGTCCCCGGCGGCGACCGGCACGGCCCCGCCGATCTCGACTTCCCGCCATCCGGCGAGGGCTGGGAGCCGCTGCAGCTGGGAGGGCAGCTGGTCGGTTGGGCACACGGATCAGGGGGCCGTGCTCTGGCCCGCCAAGCCGAGGAGGACGGCGCCCGCCTGGCCACCGAACGCCGGGCCCACCTGCTCGGCCGTCTCGGTCACAAGATGCGCTCGGCCGTCCTCTCGCTGCAGGAGTCGGCCCGCCAGGCCGCCTTCGGGCGGCCGGAGCTGCTCGAGCAGCTCTACGAGCAGGCCCAGGAACTGGGCCGCCGCGCCGCCGCCCTGGAGGCGGCCGCCCTCGACCCCAAGGATCCCGCCCGCGGGGTCGTCTTCGGGGCCATCCTGAACTCCGCCTGCGCCGGCGCCGTCCTGGAGGTGCCGGCGGATGCGGTGGTCAAGGCGCCCGAGCCGGTACTGCTGGAGGCCATGGCCCGGGCCTTCGAATGGATGGGGGGGCCGGGCTCCCGGATCGCCGGCGAGCACCGCGGCAACTGGTGGCGGATCGAGATCACGGCCGCCCCCGACGCTCGGCCGCTGGCGGCACCGGAGCTGGGTGAGCCGCTGGTCCAGCTCCTGGTCGACATCCACTGCGGAGGCTGGCTCGACGCATCCGAGCCCGGTCGCGCGGTGCTCTGGCTCCCAGCCCGCTGAGCAGCGTGCGGCGCGTGGTGGCGCCCAACCCCGGCCCCTACACCGGGCCGGGCACCAACACCTGGATCCTGGGCGACGAGCCGGTGCTGGCCGTGATCGATCCCGGGCCCGACGACGACGCCCACCTGGCCGCCATCGAGCGCAAGCTGGGCGCGGCCCAGGTGGGCGTCATCCTGGTCACCCACTCGCACCCCGACCACCTGCCGCTGGCCGAGAAGCTGAGCGCGAGCCGGCAGGCCCGGGTGGCGCACTGGCCGGAGCTGGCCGACGGGGACCTGGTGCGGGTGGGCCAGCTCGAGCTGCAGGCGCTGCACACGCCCGGCCACGCCGCCGACCACCTCTGCTTCTGGCTGCCGTCCGATCGCGTGCTGTTCACGGGCGACCTGATCCTGGGCCGCGGCAGCTCGATGGTCACCTACCCCGAAGGCGACGTCGCCGCCTACCTGCGCTCGCTGGAGCGGGTAGCGCTGCTCGAGCCGCGGATGCTCTTCCCCGGCCACTGGGACCCGGTCGCCGACGCCGCCGGCAAGATCGCCGAATACCGTACCCATCGCCTGGCCCGCGAGCGCCAGGTTGTGCATGAGCTGGAAGCCGGCGGGCCGGGCACCGCGGCCGTGCTGACGCGGCGGGTCTACGGCCGCGAGGTTGAAGGGGAGGAGCTGCTGCGGGCGGCGGAGATGACGCTGCGCGCCCACCTAAAGAAACTGCTGGACGAGGGGCGGGTGAGGCTGGCTGGCGAGGTTTACGCGCTCGAACGTTAGTTCGAAATCTACTATCATACGAACAGAAGTTCGATGAGGTCAACAGATCCCGATGGCTGGGACTCCCTGGAACCCTTCCTCCACGAGCTGTACCGCGAGCGGCTGATGATCGATCGCCGAGAGCTGCAGTGGTCCGCGATCGCTGCTCATGTCGCCGATAGTGGCGAGCACCAGAAGTACGGATTTCACAACCCGGTCGACTGGCTGCGCGTCCGATTCCAGATGGGAGAGGGCGCCGCGCGCGACCGCATCACCGTCGGACGTCACATGCGACGGTTGCGGCAGACGGTGGAGGCCGTCGAATCGGAAGAGGTCGGGTTCGGTCACCTGGTCGAGATGACTGGCGTCGCAGATGCCTTGCACCGCGCTCATGGCGGCGACTCTCCATTCGACGAAGCCAAGCTGCTCAAGGCCGCGCGCACCGAGACGGTCGGCCGCTTTCACTTCACTTGCGAGAACTACCGCCACGCGTGCAATGCCGGGGCCTTCGCCCGCCAGGCTGAGCGGACATACGAGGAGCGAGAGCTCACGATCCGGAGGCGGCGCGATGGCATGTTCACCATCTGGGGCCGCCTGGATCCGATTACGGGGAGCAGGCTTCGCGTAGCGCTGGCCAACCATGCTCGGCGCCGCGGCGCCGGCGACAAGCGCAGCTTCCCACAGCGCCTTCACGATGCAGTTGCCGAGCACCTGTCCGAGCGGACGGAGAATCAGCTGAACGTCACCGTCGCTCTCGAGACATTGCTGGCGCTGAAGGGGTCGCCGGCGGCCGAGATCGCGGGGGCTCCGCTGCTTTCAGCGGCCACTGTGCGTCGGCTGGCCTGCGACTCCACCGTGCGCCGGATCGTGATCGACCCGGGTTCCGTCGTGGTGGATGTCGGGCGGAATCGCCGGGTGGTAACTCCGGCCGCTCGGGCGGCAGTGATCGCCCGTGAGGGCGGACAATGCGGCTGTCCCGGGTGCGACCGCCCAGGCCGCGATGTACATCACCTCAAGCCCTGGGCGGAGGGCGGCCCCACCGATGTATCGAACCAGGTTCTCCTCTGCTATTGGCACCACCGACTCGTGCATGAAGGCGGGTGGCGTCTGGTCCGGATGGAGGGTGGCCGGCTGCAGCTCCTCAGGCCCCCGCCCGACTTCTATTACGGGGCCGCCTAGCGCAAACCTCGCCAATCGCCGGGCGGCGCCCCCGGCCACCCCGCGGGCAGCGGGAACGGGTCCGGCGGGCTGCCGTTGAGATAGGGCATGGGATCGTAGGGCACGCCGGCGAAGCGCACCTCGAAGTGCAGGTGCGGCCCGGTCGAATTGCCGGTGGAGCCCACGAAGCCGATCACGTCACCGGCCTTCACCGGCTGGCCCCAGCCGACGTTGGTGCGGACCATGTGGCCATAAAGCGTCGAGACGCCGCCCGCTTCCTGGATCAGCACATGGTTGCCATAGCGCTCGGTGTCCTGGAAGGGATAGGCCAGTCCGGGGCCGGCGGCGCGAATCGGGGTGCCTTGGGGCAAGCCGATGTCGATGCCGGTGTGGAAGCCGCCAGGGCAGTCCTGCACCGGACGCTCCAGCTCGAAGCCGGTACAGCCGAAGGGCTGGGTGAGGGGGCCGCGCAGCGGCCATTGTTCGCGTGGCCCGGAGCCCGGCGCGAAGTCGGCCGGCGTCTGCGGTGCGGGCAGGATGGTGAGCCAGTCATAAACCCCGACCACCAGCGGGCGCTGGAGGTCGTTCTCGCCGGGCGTGCGGTCGGGCACGGTCTGGACAGGCGCGGCCGCGATCAGCGTCAGGGGTAGGAGGCAGCCGAGGGCCCGGAGTAGGCGCGGCACCGCGTGGGTATCGTAGCCAGGTGCCGATCGCACTCAGCTCCCTCGCGGCGGCCGACCTGCGCGCCTGGCTGGCCGAGCGCGGGCAGCCCGCCTACCGCGAGCGCCAGCTGCGATCCTGGCTTGCCCGCGGCGCGGCCGGCTTCGAGGAGATGCGCGACCTGCCGGGATCGCTCCGCGTCCAGCTCGCCGACAGCTTCCGGGCGAGCTCGCTGGAGGAGATCGCCCGCTCCGAGATCGCGGCCGATCAGACGACCAAATACCTGTACCGGCTGGACGGCGGCTACACGGTCGAGGCGGTGGTGATGCGATACCCGCGGCGATCGACTCTATGCATCTCGTCTCAGGTCGGCTGCCCGATCGGCTGCCCCTTCTGCGCCACCGGCCAGGGCGCCTTCGGCCGCAACCTGGCCGCCCACGAGATCGTCGACCAGGCCCTTGACGCCAACCGCCGGCTGCTGGGCGAGGGCCGCCGGCTCTCGCACATCGTGTTCATGGGCATGGGCGAGCCGCTGGCTAACTACGAAGCCGTTGTGAGCTCCGTGCGCGCCATCGCCGACCCCGACCTGCTGGGTATCTCGCCGCGCCGCATCACCGTCTCCACCAGCGGGCTGATCCCGCGCCTGGAGCGCCTGGCGGAGGAGGGTCTGCCCGTCACGCTGGCCATCTCGCTGCACGCCGCCCGTGAGGAGCTGCGCGACGTGTTGGTGCCCATCAACCGCAAGTACCCGCTGGCGCAGCTGATCCCGGCTGCCCAGGCTTACGGGGTGCGGACCGGGCGCCGCGTGTCCTACGAGTGGGTGCTGCTGGCCGGCGTCAATGACACCGAGCGCGATGCCCGCGAGCTGGGCGAGCTGCTGGACCGGCGGCTCGCCCACGTCAACCTGATCCCCTTCAACCCGGTCGCCGACACGCCCTACCGGGCGCCCGAGCCGCGGCAGGTTCGGCGTTTTGCGGAGTGGGTGGCCGCGACCGGTCTCAACGTGACCGTCCGCGACACCAAGGGCCGCTCCGGCGACGCAGCCTGCGGGCAACTGCGCGCCCGCCTCCTCCAGCCGGCATGACATCATCCAACCCGATGGATGAGCAGCAGGTCGCCTGGATAGACATGGGCTATCGGTCGCCGGTGCTGGACTCAGAGGGCCACCAGATCGGCACGGCCGAGTCGCTGCTGGGCGACGAGAAAGAGGACATCTTCCACGGCATCGTGGTCAAGCTGAAGGACCACAATCGCCACGTCGAGGTCCCGGCGGCACAGGTCGCCAAGATCACGCTCAACAACGTTCACCTCTCGGTCAACCCCGACCAGGTGGCCGGGCTGCACGACTACAAGGAGGAGCGCTGGTTCCACCTCGGCTGGGGCGGGCTCTTCCGGAAGCATCCCAACTGGCAGGAGACCGACCGCACGTAGCCGGCAAGCTCTATGCCGGCACCTCCGGTTTCTCCTATCCGGCCTGGCGCGGCGTCTTCTATCCGGAGAAGCTGGCCGGCTCCAAGATGTTGGGCTTCTACGCGGAGCGCCTCAACGCGGTCGAGCTGAACGGCACCTTCTACCGAACGCCGCCGCCCGGAGCACTCACCAAGTGGGCGGCCGAAACGCCGCCGGGGTTCCGCTTCTGCTTCAAGGCCGCCCGCGGGCTCACGTACTCGGCGGCGGCGTTTCCCAAGGTGGCCGTCGCCGGGCAGGTGGGTCAGCGGCTGGCCGAGATGGGCGAGCGGTTGGGCCCCGTGCTGCTCCAGTGGCCCCCAACCGCGCGCAACCCCGACACCGGTCTGCTGGACGCGCTGCTCGAAGCGCTCGCGCTGCCGGTCGCAGTGGAGTTCCGCAACCAGGCCTGGTTCGCGGCCGAGGTGTACACGGTGCTGGCCCGACGGGGTGCGGCGCTGGTGGTGACCGACGAGGAGAAATGGCCGATGGCCCCGGTCGAGCCCACCGCGGGCTTTGCTTACTACCGACTGCGCCGGGTCTACACGGACGCCGAGCTGGATCGCTGGCACGAGCGGCTGCAGGCGCCGGAGGGCGACGTCTACGTATTTTTCAAGCACGAGCCGGAGGCACCCGCCCGCGCCCGCAACCTGCTCACCACGGGAACCGACCGCCGGCACCCGGTGTAAGAGCGTGCGTGAGGCGGATCCCGGTCGTCGCAGCCGCTGGTGTGGCCGCGGCGCTGGTCCTCTTGGGCGCGGCCGTCTTGGTGGCCAACGGCACGCATACGCCCGGACGCCTCGGCCTGCCTGCGGCCGCGGCCACAGCCAGTGGCGCCGCACCGGGCCCTGGACCGAGCTCAGATCCCTTGGAAGCCGCCTGTGGCAGCCCGCCCCGGGCGGGCGCCTGGACAGTGGCCCCGGGCGCAATCGCCGGCTTTCGCGCCCATGAGAAGTTCGCGGGCCTCGAAGCGCCCCACGAGGCCGTAGCCCGCACCGACCGGGTCGCCGGCTGGCTCGAGGTGGACGGTGACCCCGCGGCCGGCCGCATCCAGGAAGCCTGCATCGCCGTCGAGCTCGGCAGCCTGGTGAGCGTCGACAGCCTTCCGGGCATGAACACCCATGACCGCGACGGTGGGGTGCGCGACATGCTCAACGTGTCAGCGCATCCGTACGCGCGCTTCCGCATCACGGCGCCGGTCACCGTGGGCAGCGCCCTGCCCGGCCAGCTGGAGATCAACGGCGTCAGCCTGCCCGCCACCGCCACGCTCACGGCCCACACCCAGGACGCCACCAGGCTGCAGGCCGCCGGCTGGGTGCCGGTGACCGCCGGGGACTACGGCGTCGAAGTCCCCAACGCGGCGGACTTCGTGGTCGTGGACTCCCACGTCACGGTCGAATTCTCCCTGGCCTTCGAGCGCGCTACTGGGGGCAGAGCTTGAGCACCTGGTCGTCGCCGGCCCGCGGCGCCCCCCGGGTGTCGCGGTTGTTGGTCAGCACGTAGAGGCACCCGTCCGGGCCCGCCACGGCGTCGCGCATGCGACCGGCGTTTCCGAAGACGACCTCCTGTGAGGCCACCTTGCCGGGATCGGAAGGGTCGATGATGAAGCGGCGGACGGCCTCTCCCTTGAGGGTGGCCACGAACAGCGTCGGCGTCTCCCCGGCGCTGGCTGCGAAAAAGGTCATGCCGCTGGGTGCCCAGGCCGTGCTGGCGCCGCTCTCGACCATGGGCCCGGTGCGGTTGGGGAGCGAACCCTGGCCGAAGCCCGTGCGCTGCCCGCCGGCCCAGGCCGGCCACCCGTAGAACTGGCCCTGCTGAACCAGGTCCACTTCGTCGTGGCAGCACAGCCCAAGGTCGCCGGTGGGTCCGTTGTTGCTCACGTAGAGCCGGCCGGCTGGGTCGAAAGCCAAGCCCTGCGGGTTGCGGAAGCCCCAGGCGTACATCTCCCTGCCGCTGCCGTCCTCGTGCACGCGCAGGATCTTGCCGCTGAGGTTGTTGGGATCGGCCGCCCGCGAGGCCACGAAGCCCTCGCCGGTCGTCAGGTACAGGTAGCCGTCGGGACCAAACTTGAGCCGCCCGCCGAAGTGGTAGCAGCTCCCGCCCGGGATGCCGTCCAGGATCACCTGCTCGCCGCTCAGCTTGTCGCCCTCGATGGTGAAGCGGCTGACGCGGTTGGTGGCGCCGCCGTTGTAGGTGTAGTAGAGGTAGGCGTTCGGCTCCTTGAGGGCAAGGCCGAGCAAGCCGTCCTCGCAGCCGCTGGCGGTGCTCACGTTGAGGGTCAGCGCGGGGTCCGGCAGCAGTTGCCCGTTGCGGATCACGCGCACGCGGCCCGGCCGTTCGGTCAGCCAGATGGCGCCGTCCTTGGCGAAGTCCAGGGCCCAGGGGGCGACCAGGCCCTGCGCCACCGCAGTCGTCGAGTAGTGGAAGGCGCCGGCCGGCTTCAACGTCGGCGTGGGCGTGGGGAGCGCAGAGGGTGAAGCGGTCGCGGAATGGCTGGGCTTAGGGGAGGCTTTAGCGGCCGGGCCGGAAGCGCACCCCGTCAGCAGGACCAGCCCTGCCAGCAGGACCGCGGCCTTCCGCATCCGAACGATGCTAGCGACGGTTCCTGGGAATTCCCTTCACGACATCGTGAGGCCGCCGCTCACGCTGAGCGCCTGGCCTGTGATGAAGCGCGCATCGTCCGAGGCCAGGAAGGCGACCGCGGCCGCGATCTCGTCCGGCTGCGCCAGCCGCCGCATGGGCACGGCGCGCGTCATCGCCTCGACCACCTTCTGCCCACCTTCGCTCTGGAACACGTCGAGGAAGGGCGTATCGGTGGGTCCCGGGCAGACGCAGTTGACGCGCACGCCGTGACGCGCCAGCTCGCGCGCCAGCGAGCGGGTGAAGGTGATCACGCCGCCCTTGGCAGCGGCATAGACCGTTTCCCCGGTCGAGCCCACCTTGCCCGCATCGGAGCTGACGTTGACGATCACGCCGTGGCCCCGCTCGGCCATGCCGCGCGCGAAGGCGTGGGCGACCGCGATCTGGCCGAACAGGTTGATGCGCAGCAGCTTCTCCCAGAGCTCCGGCGTGGTCTCCAGGAAGGGCATGAACCGGTCCCAACCGGCGTTGTTCACGACCACCGCGACCTCGCCCAACTCGGCGGCCAGCGCCCCCGAGGCGGCGGCGTCGGTGACGTCGAGAGCATGGGCGGAGCCGTTCAGCTCCCGCGCCAGCGCCTGGCACTGGTCAACATGGAGATCGGTCGCCGCCACCCGATACCCGCCGGCGGCCATGCGCCGGCAGATGGCGGACCCGATCCCGCCGGCCGCGCCGGTCACGACCGCGATCCCGCCGTTCACGCGGCCACCTTGAGGCCCTCGGCCGGCGGCGCGGTGCGGCGGCGGCTGAGCAGGTAGGCGATGCCGGCGATCGCGACCACGATCATCAGGAGCCCCGCCCACTGGGCCTGGCGCAAGCCGAAGAACAGCGAGTCCTCGCGCATGAAGCTGAGCAGGAAGCGCCCTGCGGCGTAGACGCCCAGCCAGGCCAGCCCGACCACGCCTTCGGGATACTCCTTCTTCAGGCGCCGGTACAGCGGCAAACCGATCGCCAGCAGCACCGCGCACCAGAGCATCTCGTAAGCCACCTCGGGATGGACGATGCGGCCCGGCTGGCCGAGGGTGGCCGCGTTGACGTAGTTGACGCCCCAGGGCAGGTTGGTGGGGGTGCCGTGGTGCTCGCCGTTGATGACGTCTCCGATGCGCCCGACCAGGAAGCCGATGGCGTTGGCCGGACCAGCGGCGTCGATCACGCGCAGGAACGGCACCCGGTGCCGCCGGCACCAGATCCAGCCGCCCAGCAGGGCGCCGAAGATGCCGCCCCACTGGCTGATTCCGCCCTCGTTCAGGAGCAGGACCTTGTACGGCGGGCCGGCCGCGAACAGCTTGTAGTTCTCCCAGACGTAGAGCACGCGCGCGCCCACGATCCCCAGCACCACCATCCAGACCGCCATGTCGTAGACCTGCTGCGAGGTGACGCCGTCCTCCTCCAGCAGGTAGGCGCCCAGCCGCGCCGCGGCCAGGATGCCCAGCACGCTGAAGACCCCGTGCCAGGTGACCAGGAAGGAGCCGACCTGGAAGAGATTGGGATTGAGGTCGATGGTGACGCTCCCGAACAACGTCAGAGCACTCTACTGAGCCGGCGGAAGGCCTCCTCGCGGGGAAGCAGTGCCAGCGTGTCGTGGATCGGCGGCGAGATGTCGCGTCCCGTCACCGCCCGCCGCACCGGCTTGAAGAGCGCGTTGCGCGACCATCCCTCGCGCTCGCGGAGCGCGTCCAGCGCCGCCTGGATCGGCTCCGGCTCCCAGGCCACGCCGTCCAGCCCGGCGAGCGCCGCGCGCACCTTGTCGCGGTCGGCGACCTCCAGGTCGGGCGCCGCTGGATCTGTCCAGAGGTACTCGAGCAGCTCGCGAGCATCGGCCAGCCGGCGGAGACGTTCCTGGAGCGCGGGCACCGCGCGGCGCACGACGTCCGGCTGCAGCTCGGGCAGAAAGGGCGCCAGCCGCGCGGCCAGCTCCTCGGCTGAAAGCTGGCGGATGTAGTGGCCGTTGAGCCAGTCCAGCTTCTGCCAGTCGAACATGGCCGACGAGCGCTGCACGCGCGCGATGTCGAAGACCTCTTCCAGCTCCGCCAGCGTAAAGATCTCCTGCTCGGTCCCCGCATTCCAGCCCAGCAGCGCCAGGTAGTTGACCATCGCCTCCGGCAGGTAGCCGAGCTCCTGGTAGAGGGCGAGCCGGGTCTCCGGGTGCTTGCGCTTGCTGAGCTTCTGGCGGTCCTGGCCGACGATCACGGGCAGGTGCGCGTAGGTGGGGCGGGGGTGGCCCAGCGCTTCCAGGATCAGCAGCTGGGCCGGCGTGTTGGAGATGTGCTCCTCGCCGCGGAAGACGTGGCTGATCTCCATGCGCGCGTCATCGACGGCGACCGAGAAGTTGTAGAGCGGCGTGGCGTCGGCGCGCATGACGATGAAGTCGCCGATGGTGTCGAGGTCGAAGACGACCTCGCCGCGCACCAGGTCGTCCCAGCGCACCTCGCCGGCGGGAACCTGGAAGCGGACCGTGAACTGGTCGCGTCCAACCGGCGGGTTGGTCAGGCAGCGGCGGGAGTACTTGTAAGGCCGGCCGGCGGCGCGCGCCGCCTCCCGCTCGGCGTCCAGCTCTTCCTTCGTGCAGTAGCAGCGGTAGGCGGCGCCGGCCTTCAGCAAGGAGGCCGCGGCCTCCCGGTACAGGTCCATGCGCTCGCTCTGCCGGTAAGGGCCATAGGCGCCGCCGACGTCGGGTCCTTCCTCCCAGCGCAAGCCCAGCCAGTGCAGCCCTTCATAGATCGCGGTTTCGAAGTGGGGCTGGTTGCGGGCTTCGTCGGTGTCCTCCACCCGCAGCACGAAGACCCCCGCCTGGCGGCGCGCGAAGAGATAGTCGAAGAGGGCGGTCCGGGCGCTGCCCAGGTGCACGAACCCGGTCGGGCTGGGCGCCATCCGCACCCGGATTTGAGTGGGGGGACTCCCCCCTCGGGCGGGCCGGGCGAGGCCCTTCCCCCCGCCCGCCCCCCTGGCTTCGGAGGGCACCGCCATATCGTACTGAGCGCATGGAAGGCCTCCTGGTCCTCAACGGCGGCGAGGAGTTCCAGCCGGGCAACGAGCCACAGGACGAGCTGCTGGTGGAGGCGGCGGGCTCGGGTCCGGCCTTCGTGGTGCCGACGGCTGCGGCCCGCCAGCACCCGGAGATGGCGGTGGCCAACGCGGTGCGCTGGTTCGGCCGCCTGGGCCTGCAGGTGCGCGAGCTGCCGGTGCTCAAGCGCGGCGACGCGCAGTCGGAGAGGCTGGCGCTCGAAGCCGAGCAGGGGACGTTCTTCTACCTGGTGGGCGGCGACCCAGGGTTGGTGGTGCAGGTCCTCAAGGACTCCCGGGTGTGGGCGGCGATGGTCAGGGCCTGGACCGAGTCGGGAGCAGCGCTGGCCGGCTCCTCGGCGGGGGCCATGGCCATGGCCGGCTATTCGCTGGTGATGGCCCGCTGGCCGCACCACGACGTGCGCCGCGCCAAGCCGGCCCTGGGCCTGGTGCCGGACGTCGCGGTCCTGCCGCACTACGAACGCTTTGGCCGCCGGTGGGCCGACTCCGAGATCGAGGACCGGCCCTCAGACCTGGTCCTGCTCGGGCTCGACGAGAAGACCGCCGCGGTCTGGGACGGCGGCGGCTGGACCGCCCACGGCGCCGGTGCGGTCACCGTCGGCGGCGCCGCCTTCCGCAGCGGCGCCCAGGTCCGCGGGCTGCCGCACCCGCGCCCCCAGCAGGCCGCCCGCTAGCGCCCCCAGGCCGGCGCCGAGGCCGGCGCCCACCAGCACGTCGCTGACGAAATGGTGGCCGAGGTAGACGCGCGAGAGGCCGACCGCGGCGGCCAGGCCCAGCAGGATGGGCCGCTGGCGGGGGTAGAAGCCGGCCAGTGCGGTGGCCGCCGCGAAGGAACCGGCGGTGTGGCCGGAGGGGAAGGAGGCGTCGATCGGCTCCACCCCGACCACGTACGCCAGGCGGTGCACGAAGGGCCGCTGGCGCGGCAGGTAGGTCTTGAGCGGCCCCTGAACCAACCCCACGGCCGCGAACATGGCGCTGGAAGCGGCCAGCCCGGCCCGGCGTCCCCGCGTCCCGTCGCGCAGGGCGAGCCAGCAGGAGGCGCTGACCCAACCGATCCCTTTGCCGAGATCCGAGAGCAGGGAGATCTGGTCGTCCCAGTAGGCCGTGTGGGGAAGGCCGTTGATCAGCACGTACAGCCGCGCGTCGAGCGTGACCGCCATACTCCCCATGGTGACGGGCACTGGCAGAACCCACAAACTGCTGGTCTACAGCCCGGCCGCCGGCTCCCTCGACGATGCCGTGCAGGAACGCCTGCGCGCCGAGTTCGCCGACTTCACCTTCGTGGAGTTCCCGCCCGCCCAAGACTGGCTGGCTCTCCTGGAAGAGAAGGCGACCGTGGTCGCCTGCGGCGGGGACGGAACCATCGCCGCCGTGGCCAGAGTGCTGGCGGGGACCCCGCACGCCTACGGCATCCTGGCCCGCGGCACCTTCAACAACTTCGCCCGCAGCCTCGACCTGCCCACCGACCTGGAGGAGGCGATCCGGGTCGTCAAGACCGGCCGCCCACGCCCCTGCACGCTGGGCAAGGTGAACGATCACGGATTCCTGGAAGCCGCGGCCATCGGGGCCTTTGGGGATGCCATCGCGTTCGGCGAGGCGGCCAAGGACCTGCACTACGGGGAGGCCCTGGCCAGGCTGCGCGAGCTGGCCGCCCAGACCGAGTTCGAGTACAGGCTGAGCGGCGACCTGGACCTGAGCGGCCGCGCCCGCTCCATCCTGATCGCCAACACCCCTTCCATCGGGGCGCTGATCCCGGTGGGCAAGAAGACTCCGGAAGAGCCCAGCCTGGAGCTGAACGTCAAGGGCGACCGCCATCGGGTGCGCCGCGTGCGCATCGAGACGGACCCACCGGTCAGCGTGCACGCCGACACCGCCGACCTGGGCAGCACGCCGGTCGAGGTCGAGACCATGGCGGGCGGCCTGCAGGTCATCCTGCCGAGCTGAGTTGGCGACGGCTGTCCGGCTGGAGAGCGGCTTCGTGAAGGTCGGCCGGCTCTCCGTTCACCACACCTACGGTGGCAAGGGCGCGCCACCCGTCCTTTTCGTGCACGGCCTCGGCTCCTCCGGCTATATCGAATGGCGCTTCACCCTGCCCGCGATCGCGCGCCGGCACCGCGTGCTGGCCCCCGACCTGCCTGGCTTCGGCCGCACCGACAAACCGCGCGGCGGCCGCTATGGGATCGCCTACTTCGCGCGCGCGCTGGTCCGCTACCTGGACATCCAGGAGCTTGCGCGAGTGGCCGTGGTCGGCACCTCGATGGGCGGCCGCGTGGCGCTCGAGCTGGCGCTGCGCGCGCCCGGCCGGGTCGAGCGCCTGGTCCTGGTCAACGCACTCGGCCTGGGCCGTCCCCAGCTGCAGCTCCTGTACCCGTTGATGTTCCTGCCCCGGGTCGGGGAAGCGGCCATGCACGTGGCCAAGACCGCCGTCCGGCGGGTGCCGCCGGCCATGATCCGGCGCTTCGCCGCGCGCTACGCGGGCATCACCGCCGACCTGGAGCGGACCATGGACGACGCCTACCTGGATGACCTGCGGGAGATGTACGCCGCCGAGGGCTACACGGACGCCTACCTGTCGACGGTCCGCTCGATGGCGCCAGCGGGGCTCTTTGGCGGCCACGACCTGTCGGCCAGCCTGGGCCGCCTGAAGATGCCGGTGCAGCTGATCTGGGGCTCCAACGACCCTCTGTTCCCGGTCGCCCACGCCACCCGCGCCCACCAGTTGCTGCCCGGCTCGCGGCTGGCGGTGATCGAGGGGGCGGGGCATACGCCGCAGGCGGAAAGGCCCGATGAGTTCAACCGAGTCCTCTCTCGATTCCTCGCCGCCTGAGGCGCCGCCGGCCCATCCGGAGCCGGCCTACCAAGGGCCGGAGTTCCACGAGGCGGTCGCCGCCGGCCCCGGGCTCGACCCGCTCGACCACGCAGATCCCTACCGGCCGCACCTCTTCTACCGGGTGGTCTTCGCGGTGGTGCGCTGGATCGTCTTCCACGTCTTCCGGACCACGGTCGAGGGGCGGGAGAACATGCCGCCGCCGCCCTTCATCATCGCCAGCAACCACCAGGCCTGGTACGACACGGCCTTCATCGTCTCGGCCTTCCCCAAGCGGCCCGTGATCTACACGATGGCCCGTCGCGACACCGTGTTCAACGGACGCTGGAAGCGCTGGCTGGTGCCCAAGTTCGGCGTCTTCCCGATCCAGCCGGCCCAGGGCGAGCTCGACGCGCGGGGTGTGGCCAGCGTTTATCAGCTCCTGGACCGAGGCGCGGTGGTGCTGATGTTCCCGGAGGGTCGCTACTCGAAAGGGCGCGCGCTGCGCCCTCTCAAGAAGGGCGTCGCCCACTTCGCGCTGCAGGCCGGGGTGCCCATCTGCCCGGTGGCGGTCGAGGGCCTGGAGAAGCTGCGGCCTTTCATGCGGGTCAAGGTCAGCATCGGTCCTCCCATCCGCCCCGACCCTCCGGCCTGGTGGGACCTCAACCGGCGCGTGCAGCGGATGCTGGATGGAGTCCGCACCTCGATCCTGCGCGCCTTCGGCCGCGAGGGGCCACGCCGATCCGGACGCTGGCGGAACCTGGTGCGCGGCCTCTTCACTAGACGCCGCTCGTCGGTAAGCTCCCGTTCACCGTGAACGCGCTGGTCGTCGGGGCCTCGGGTTATGCCGGCCGCCACGCGCTGCGGGCCTTCGAGGGGGCGCGGGGCGTGGACCCTGAGGACGATCTCGAAGGCGCGGCCGAGGGCGTCGAGATCGTCGCCTTCTGCGGGCCGACGTGGAAACCTGATCACAAGCCGCTGCGCGGCGCCGGGCCGCACCCGCTGCTGGCCCGCTCCCTCGGCGCCGCCCAGGCGGCGGGAGTGCGCAGGTTCGTGCATCTCTCGACGGCCACCGTCTTCGGCCCAGACCACGCCGGCCGGATTCCCGAGGACGCACGGCCGCGGCCGGCTCACGCTTATGAGCGCCTCAAGCTGCGCGAAGAGGAGTGGCTGCGCCGCCACTGCGGTGCGTTGGAGCTGGTCGTGGTCAGGGCCGCTTTCGGGTTCGGAGCCTACGACCCGATCCTGGAGCGGCTGCTGCGGCAGCTGCGCGCAGGCCGCCTGCGGTTGGTCAACAGAGGCCGCGCCCGGCGCGGCTTCCTGGCCGGTCCCGACCTCGGTCGCGCGCTGCTGGCGGCCGCGCTGCGCGGGCGCCCGGGCGCGACCTACCTGGCGGGCGGCTTCGACGGCAGCTGGCGCGAGCTGCTCACGATGGCCGCCGCCGTGATGGGGGTGCCGGAGAAGATCGCGTCAATTCCCTATGACCTGGCCTATGTTGCGGCGGGCGCGCGCTGGCTCCGCACGCGCGCCGGCGAGGAGTGCTGGCCCAACCCATATGCGCTCGACCTCCTGGCCAAAGACCACACCTACGACGACGCCCGCTCCCGGCGCGACCTCAGCTGGTCGCCTCAGATCGGGAGCTTCGACGAGGGGGTGGTGGAGCTGGTGAAGTGGTTCCGGTCCCAGCCCCACCCGCTCCCGCTCGACGCGGGAGCGACCTCCCCGCGAGGCGGGGAGGTGGACGCCGTCACCTCACCGCAAGGCAAGTAGTCAAAGCGAGACTCCAGTCGTAAGGGCCGGCTTCGCCGGCCCGTGTGGGTCCGTGATCCAGGCGTTGGGGACAGTGCTAGCGGCGTGCGCCGGGAGGGGGCACGCGGAGGGAGCCTGGAAGGGTCCAGCCCGCGAAGCCAAGCGTAGCGAGCGCTATCTCACCGCAAGGCAAGTGATGGTCTTGAAGACTCCGTCGATCTTCTGGATCTTGTCCACGATCAGCTGACCGATCGCGTTCACGTCGCCGGCCTCGCAAACGGCGATGACGTCGTACTCCCCGGTGATGGCGTCGGCGGCGGTGATGCCGGGCTGGCCCTGCATCTTCTTGGCCACCTCGAGCGCGCGGCCGGGCGAGGCGTTGATGAGCACGTATGCCTTCACAGAACTACCCCCAGCTGTACTGCCGACTTAGGAGCCAAGCCTACAGCCGCCATCCACCGATATCCCGGGATGTCACCCGATTTGGGGCGCCTGGATGCATCTATGTCCCGGGATATCGCCCAATTTCAGCGGCTCGTGAGCGCCTGGACCATGATCTCGTCGGTCACGTTGGCGCCCGAAAGCAAAACCACCACCCGCTCGGCCGGCGCCGGGTTGTAGCGGTAGAGCAGGGCGGCCAGGGCGGCAGCCCCCGCGGGCTCGGCCAGCAGGTGCTCCCACTCGAAGAAGAGGCGGATGGCGCGCAGCATCTCCACCTCCTGGACTATCAGCACCTGGTCGACGAAGCGGCGCGCGACCTCGAAGCAGAGGCGGCCGGGGGCGCTGGCCGCCAGGCCGTCGGCGATCGTCTGCACCTTCTGCAGCTCTACGATCCGGCCGGCTTCCAGGGAGCGCGCGAGCGCATCAGCGCCGGCCGGCTCTACACCGATCACGCGCAGGGCCGGCCGCCGCGCCTTCAGGTAGAGCGCGATCCCGGAGATGAGGCCGCCCCCACCCACTGGCACCAGCACCGTGTCGAAGGCGTCCAGCTGCTGCAGGAGCTCGACGCCGATCGTGCCCTGGCCCGCGATCACGTGCGGGTCGTCGAACGCGTGCACGAAAGTGGCGCCGCTGTCGGCCTGACCCCGGACGGCCTCCAGGTAGGCGTCCTGGTAGCTGCGGCCCGCCTGCACCACGCGCGCCCCGAAGCGCTTGATCGCCTCCACCTTCAAAGGGTTGGCGCTCGCGGGCACGTAGACCGTGGCCGGCACCCGGAACTGCTGCGCTGCGTAGGCCACACCCTGACCGTGGTTGCCGGCCGAGGCGGTGATCACCCCCACCGAGCGCTCTTCAGGATGCAGGTGGCGCAGCTTGTTGAGCGCTCCCCGGACCTTGAAGGCTCGGATGGGCTGGATCGCCTCGATCTTGAGGTGGACGTGGCAGCCCGCCTTGGCTGTGAAGGCGCGCGAGTACTGAAGCGGCGTCGGCGCGAGGTATTCGGCCAGGCCTGCGGCCGCCTCTTCGACAGCCTCGGGCCTGATGCCCTCGAGGCCCGACTCAACCTCTCGCAACGCTGTTCAATCGTAAGCAGTGACCGAGGACATCGAGGCCCTGCCGCCGCCCGAGCGGGCGCGGGTCAAAGCCCGCGATCGCAAGGTGCGCGGGCCCAAGGTCGTGGTCGACAACGTCGGCCTCAAGAAGGCCGCGGTCGACCGCGCTCAAAAGGATCCGGCTAAGCGGTCACCAGGGTCACGGTCCCGCTGAGCAGCAGAGCCCCGCTCCAGGCCAAGTCCAGGTTGAACCAGGACCGGCGCAGGAAGCCCAGCCCCAGCTTCTCGTAGACCAGCACCGAGACCAGCGCCATCACGGCCAGCATGGTGACCACGTGGATGCCGGCCGCCGCGAAGGCGGTGCCGGTGAGAGAGCGCAGGTCCGAGTACTGGTCGGCCACCGGCATCCCCAGCAGCACCGGGGCCAGCATCAGGCCGGCGCCGTGGGCCGAGGCCATCAGGAAGGACCACCAGGCCAGCCCGGCCGCGCCCACCCGCATGCCCGAGCCGCGCGGATGCCGGCGGGGCCGTGCCAGCGTGTAGACGCCGAAGCCGACCAGCGTCAGCGCCGCCAGCAGGCGCACCGTGTGGGGCGGGACCACGTGCTCGGTGAAGGCCACGGCCAGCACGGCGGCCACGATCGACGCCTCGTGGCCGGCCGCGATCGGCAGCAGCGAGGTCAGCACCGCCCGCCGGGTCTGCTGCTGGAGCCCGCGGGCGACCGCGAACAGCCAGCCCATGCCCGGGTTGATGCCGTGGTAGGCCCCGAGCAGCGCGAAGGCTGCCCAGGGCCAAAGCGCTTGCGTCATCTGATCACGGGTAGCAGTAGGAGTCCGAGCTGGCGTCGCCGCCCTCGAGGTGCACCTGGTGCGTGCGCTGCTCGAACTCCACGAAGAAGTCGGAATCGGCCTTGAGGGAACCGTCCTCGCCGGCGTCGAGCTTGACCAGCCAGCTCTTGATGCCGTCCGGATAGAACTGCTCGTCCCAGCTGCGGTACAGCGAGTTGGTCAGGTAGACGCGCTTGCCGTCGCGGCTGACCTCGACCATCTGGGGACCGCCGCTGAGGTCCCCGGAGCCGTTGAGCGCGGCCCGGCCCACGATGCCGCCCAGCCGTACGGAGCCCGTCTCGCGCGGCTTGAAGGGGTCGCTGACGTCGTAGCGCTTGATCTCTCCGGTACCCCAGGCGGACACGTACAGCCAGTGGTCGTCCAGGGAGAGGTTGATGTCGGTGACCAGCGGAGGCACTGCCCCGAACGGCTTGAGGATCTCGGGCAGCTGCTCCGCCGGCGCCGGCTCGGCCGGGATCTCGATCACCTTCTCGACCTTCCAGGCGCCGCCCTCCTGGTGCCAGACCCAAACCGAGGCGGAGAGGTCGGCCAGCGAAGTCACCACGCCCACGAAGCCGTAGGCCTTGGTGGGGTCGTGCGCCGGGCGCAGCTCGAGCACCATCTGCTGCTCCTTGCCCAGGTCGAGCGCCTGGCGGTGACGCCGCCGGGGCAGGTCCCAGATGTGGAGCTGGTGGCCGTAGCCGCCGGCCAGCAGGATCTCGCCGTTGACGCCGTCCTCAACCATCTTGGGCGTGCCCCACTCGCTGCTGATCAGGGTGTCGTAGCCGAGGTGCCACCAGAAGTCGTAGGCGAGGCGCTGGGGACCGCGATCGAGCTCCCAGCGACCTTTGACGGCGAAGGTGTCGTGGTCGAGCACGAAGATGCCGCCGGGAGCATCCCCATCGGCGTTGCCAAGCGCGCTCACGTATATGCCGTCGGGCCCGCAGTGGATGGTGTGGGGGCGGCTGTACCCGGCCCGGCTGGCGATCTCCTCGGGCTCGATCGTCTTCACCACCTTGGGAGCCCGCGGGTCGGGCTTGGTGTCGATCACGTAGATGCGCGACGAACGCAGGCCGGGCACCAGGAGATAGCGGCGCTCGATGTGCGGGTGGGGCGCATAGGGGCAGAGCGCGGAGCTGCAGGCGTTCCAGCCGAAGTGGTGCAGCTCGTCCCCCACGTTGGGCATCGCAAGCGTGTGCACGGCCTTGGTGAAGGTCTTCGACTTGGGGTCGAGGTCGACGGTGACCAGGGCGTCCGGCTGCTTGCCGGTGGGGTCGAAGGTGACCATGTAACCGAGGGTCTCGGCCGGGGCCTCGGAGGCCAGCCGGGGAGACGGGTAAAAGGTGGGGTCGGGCTTGAGCAGTGTGGCCATTACGTAGCTCCTTGCGAATCTCGTAGGGGCGGGGCTCGCCCCGCCCGGATCGGCACGGCTGGGTAGGAGCTAGCTACAGAAGCAGGTAGGCAGGAAGACAAGGCGTTGGGCGGGCCAGACCATGCTCTGAAAAGGCTATTCCAGCGCGGGGACCACCGCACGCTTGTGGGTTCCGGTCCCGACCAGGCGGTCGCCGTCGTGGCATTCGACCTCGAACAGCAGCTTGTTGCCGTTTACCTCTTTGAGCAGCGAGGTGACCACCACCGTGGCCCCCGGCCGGCTCGGCCCGAGGTGCTTCACGCACACCTCGTAGCCGACCGTGGTCTGGTCGGGGCCGAGGTGCGGCGCCACCGAGCCGTGCGCCGTGTTCTCCATGAGCAGGATCATGGCCGGGGTCGCGAAGACGCCCTGGCCGCCCACGTGACGGGTGAGCAGGGCTTCGTCGATGACCCGTTCCGTGCGTCCTTTGAGTCCGGCCTGCAACGGGTACATTGTCGAGCGTGAACCGGCCCGAAGTGCGCAAGGCGGTCTTCCCGGCAGCCGGCCTGGGCACTCGCTTTCTGCCCATCACCAAGGCTCAGCCCAAGGAGATGCTGCCCCTGGTCGACCGGCCCTCCATCCAGTACGGCGTGGAGGAGGCGATCGCGTCCGGGATCCAGCACATCGTGATGGTCACGGGGGGTGGCAAACGGGCCATATTCGACCACTTCGACCGCTCCCGCGAGCTGGAGCTCTATCTCGAGGAGCGCGGCAAGCACGAGCTGCTGGAAACCCTGGCCGAAGTCAACCGGCTCTCCGATCGCTGCGCGATCAGCTACATCACCCAGAAGGAGCCGCTGGGTCTCGGCCACGCAGTGCTCACGGCCCAGCCGATCATCAACGGCGATCCCTGCGCGGTGCTGCTGCCGGACGACGTGATCCTGGGCGGCCCGCCCTGCCTTGGCCAGCTGATCGAGGCCTACCGGCAGACCGGCGCCACCGTGCTGGCGGCGCGCCGGGTGCCGAACCGGCAGGTCAGCCGGTACGGCATCATCGCCACCGCCGGCGGGTCGGGGCCGCTGCATGAGGTCACCGACTTCGTGGAGAAGCCCGAGCCCAAGGACGCGCCTTCCGACCTGGCCAGTCTGGGCCGCTACGTGCTGGCGCCGGATGTCATGACCGAGCTCGGCCGCATCGACCCTGGCGCCGGGGGCGAGCTCCAGTTGGTGGACGCCATCCGGCGCACGCTGGCGACCGGCAAGGTGGTGGCTCTCGAATTCGAAGGTGAGTACTACGACACGGGGACCATCCCGGGCTATCTCAAGGCCAACCTGGCCCTCGCGCTGCAGCGCGAGGACCTCCGCGAGGACCTCCTGGACGTGATCCGGACAATGGTCGACAGGGACGAGCTGTCGGTTCGGTCGGGGTCGGCGCGGGTATAATCTGACCCGCTCGATGAGCTTTAGCCCCACCCGAGTTTTTTACCTATGGCTGTTTCAGGAAAGAGGCGTTTCGACGACGACAAGACCGTGCGCTATCTCACCTTGGAGAACGACTTCGAGGTCGAGGTCGCACGCACGCTCAACAAGTGGTGCGTCACGGTCTACCAGCTGCCCGACCGGCAGATACTGGCGCAGGACTTCTTTCCCGAGCGCTGGAAGGCCCTCGCGCGCGCCCAGGACTTCACCCGACTTCTGAACCAGCGCAACAAGAAGGAAGGCGAAGACGACGACTCGGACGACGACATTCGTTGACGCCTGAGTGAACTGGGGTCAGTTTCTGCGCCGCGAGTGGGGCGCGGCAACCTTCGTGGTGACCGTGGTCGCGGGCCTGGTGGCGGTGCCCATCGCCCTGGTGGTGGGCGGCAACGGCCCTTCGGCGCCGGTCAACGTGCCTGTGGCCAGCAGCCCACGCACGGCCAGCCCTCCCTCCACGGCGACGCCGGCCCAGACGGTCTCCCCGAGCCCTTCTAAGTCCCCGTAACCACGCGCCCTCCCCATCGGGGAGGGTCGGGGTGGGGGACTAGGCCGCGCCCAGCAGGTCGAACCCGTTCTCGGGGACGATCTGCCCCACCCGCATCGAGAAGCGGGCCACCGGCCAATCCGCGGCCTCCACGGTCATGTCGATGCGGTCGGCCAGGCGCAGGTGCGCCACCCGGGCGCAGTCGCTGAGGAAGGGGAAGACCACCGGCCGGACCAGGTTGAGCACGAAGTCCAGGGAGGCCTGGGCGAAGTCCTCCGCAGCCCGCGGCTCCAGGCTGCGGTCGTGGAAGGCCACGATCACGACCTCGTCCGCCAGCTGCACGGGGTCGGTCCAGGCGTAGGGTCCGTCGATCGCCTCGTGCAGCAGGCGCAGCCGGTTGTGCAGGCGGCGCAGGGGCTGGGCCGGGCCTTCGATCCAGAGCGGCACGTCGCGCAGGGGCGCAAAGCGGCCCTGCGCGGGATAGCGGGCTGAAAAGCCGAGATCGTCGACTCCTTCGAAGGGGCCGGGGACCTTGATGGTCAGTTCGCAGAGCGGTTGGGGAGGACGCATTCTGAGACTCCGCCTTTGGCTCTATTAACGCACGGGGCAGAATTCCTGTCCAAATGCTGTTGCAGGCCATCCGCGTCCTCGATCTCACCCGGCTGCTGCCCGGGCCGTTCTGCTCGATGCTTTTGGCCGACCTGGGCTGCGACGTGGTCAAGGTCGAGGAGCCCGAGCGCGGCGACTACATGCGCTACTACCCGCCACTGCGCGATGGCCAGAGCGTGGCCTTCAACGCCATCAACCGCAATAAGCGCAGCCTCACCCTGAATCTCAAGTCAGAGGCCGGCCGGGATCTCTTCAAGCGCCTGGCCGCGCGGGCGGACGTGGTCATCGAGGGCAACCGGCCGGGCGTCATGGAACGGCTCGGGCTCAGCTGGCAGCAGCTGCACGAGCACAACCCCAAGCTCGTGCTCTGCTCGATCACCGGCTTCGGCCAGAACAGCCCCTGGGCGCTGCGCGCGGGCCACGACCTCAACTACATGGCGATCGCCGGCGCCCTCGGCTTGAACGCCACGGCGCCCGACGCCGCGCCTCATCCGCTGGGCATGCAGGTCGCCGACATCGGCGCCGGCGCTCAGGGCGCCGCGACCGCCATCCTGGGCGCGCTGCTCGAGGTCGCGCTGGGGGGCGAGGGCCGTCACCTGGACGTCTCGATGACCGACGGCGCGCTCTCCTGGCTGGCAGTGCCGCTGTCGCAGGTCCGGGAGGAAGGTCAGGTTCCCGAGCGCGCGCGGCTGCGCCTCACCGGCCGCTACGCCTGCTACCGCGTCTACCGGACCGCCGACGGTGGCTTCTACAGCGTGGGCGCGCTGGAGCCCAAGTTCTGGGAGGAGCTCTGTGCCGTCCTGGAGCGGCCCGACCTGGCGGCACGCCAGTACTCCGAAGGCGACGAGCAGGCGGCGCTGCAGAGCGAGCTGGAAAGGATCTTCGCCTCCCGCACCCGCGACGAGTGGCAGGAGCTGTTGGGCGGCCGCGACGTCTGCTGCGAGCCGGTGCTGGAGCTAGACGAGGTGGCAACCCACCCCCACGTGCGCGCCCGCGGCCTGCTCAGCGAGCAGGCGACCGGGCTGGAGGTGGCGCCGGCGGTGCCGCTGGACCCAGGCTGGCGCCGCCGGGATCCTCCGCGCCTCGGCGAACACACGGCGGAGATCCTGGCCGAGCTGGGGGTGGGGGAGGACCGCCTGGCGGAGCTCCGGGCCGGGGGCGTGGTCTGACTGAGCCCATCTACCACCTGGCCACGCAATGGGCGTGGGAAACCGCCCGCCGCGCCGGCCTCTACGCGGCCGACACCCTCTCGTCCGAAGGCTTCATCCACTGCAGCACCGCGGATCAATGGCCGCGGGTGCGTGAGGACCGATTCGCCGGCCGTGACGACCTCGTCCTGCTCGAGATCGATCCCACACGCGTCCAGGGTCAGCTGCGTTGGGAGGCTGGGTTTCCCCACCTGTATGGGGCACTCGAGATAGAGGCGGTGGTCTCGGCCCGCAGGCTCTGACACGTGCGTTTTCATGAAAAGGTCCCTTATGCGCGCAGCGCCTCCCACAGGTCCCGGACCTGGCGCTCGGTTTCGGCCAGGCCGTCCGAGTTGTCGATCACGACACCAGCGAGCTCGCGCTTCTCCTCGATCGGCATCTGAGCGGCGATGCGCGCCCGCGCCTGAGCTTCGGTCATGCCCTTGGCCCGCAGCCGCGCGACGGCCACGGCATCCGGCGCGTAAACGAGCACCGTTCGCCGGTAGGCGGCCTGGAGGCCGTTCTCGAAGAGCAGCGGCACGTCGTGCACGACCACGCCCGTGGCCGCGGCCGTGCGCTGGGCCATCCACTCCCGCACCAGCGGGTGGGTGATGGCGTTGAGCCGCGCTCGCAGCTCCGGGTCGTTGAACACGATCTCGGCCAGGGCTGCCCGGTCCAGGCCCCCGCTTGGGGCCAGCACCTCCGGACCGAACTCCGCCACCACCGCTTGCAATCCCGGCGTGCCGGGCTCGACCACCGCGCGCGCCCCCTCGTCGGCGTCGACGATGGTGGCGCCCAGTTCCCGGAGAATCCCGCTGACGGTGCTTTTGCCGGTGCCGATGCCACCGGTCAGCCCGATCAAGCGCAGTTCAGGCACGGCTTACGATGGTGAACCAATGGCCGAGGAGGTGGACTTCAGCCGGGAGCGCCCGGGCGACGCCATCGTCGTCGGAGCCGGCCCGGCGGGGACCGCCGCGGCCATCACGATGGCCCGCAAGGGCCTCCAGGTGATGCTCATCGAGCGTGGGCAGAAGCCCGGCGCCAAGAACGTGATGGGCGGCATCCTCTACAACCACTACCTGGAGGAGGTCCTGGGCGACGACTGGAAGTCGGCGCCCCTGGAGCGGCCGATCATCCGCGAAGACCGCTGGATCATGACCGCGGACGCCTCCATCAACATCGGCTACAACAACCTGCGCAACCAGCAGCACCCGCACTCCTACTCGGTGCTGCGCGCGCGCTTCGACCCCTGGTTCTCCGGCCAAGCCGAGGCGGCCGGCGCCTTCGTGCTCCCCGAGACGGTGGTCACCGACCTGGTCCTCGAGAACGGTCGCGTGGCCGGCGTCTCCACCGGCCGGGAGGGCGACGTCTTCGCCAAGGTGGTGATCGTCTGCGAGGGCGTCGGATTGGGCGCCGGCCTGCTCGAGAAGGCAGGGCTCAAGCGCAAGGCGCGGGCCAACGAGATGGCGATGGCGGTCAAAGAGATCATCGCCATGGATCCCGCTCGAATCGAGGAGCGGTTCAACCTGGCGCCGGGCGACGGCGCCTCCATCGAGTGCTACGGCCACGCCACCAAGGGCCTTTCCGGCTTCATGTTCATCTACACCAACAAGGAGACGCTCTCGGTGGGGGGCGGAGCCCTCCTCAGCGAGATGTCGGACACGCGACTGACGCGCGACGAGCTGGAGCAGCGCACGCCCAACGCCCTGATGGAGCATTTCAAGAGCCTTCCGGAGATCAAGCCCCTGCTCCAGGGCGGGGAGACTGTCGAGTACCTGGCCCACATGATCCCGGAGGGCGGCTACCACGGGATCCCCAAGGTCTACGGCCCGGGCTACCTGGTCTGCGGCGACGCGGCCATGCTTTCCAACCCGGTCCACCGCGAAGGCAGCAACCTGGCCATGGCCAGCGGCCGTCTGGCCGGCGAGACGGTCGTGCACTGCAAGGAGAAGGACAGCTTCGAAGAGGCCGACCTGCGCGAGTACCGGCTGCGCCTGGACAGCAGCTGGATCATGGCCGACATGAAGAAGTACGACAAGGCGGTGCCCCTGCTGGAGCACAACCCGCAGATGATGAACAAGTACCCCGCGCTCGCCGATCGCGCCCTGGACGAGTTCTTCCGCGTCGACGGAGTGTCCAAGTTCGACAAGCAGAAGCGGATCCTGCGCATGCTGAGGAAGGAGGGAGGCCTGCGTTTCCTGCTCGACAATCTCAAGGCCGCCCGGGCCCTGCGCATCCCCTTCTAGCCCTTCTTCTACTCGTCGCCGCTTGCACGTCGACGGCCGCGCCACGCAGCGCGCCAACAGGGCCGGTCAGCCTGGCCATGCCGGCTCTGCCGGCGACCTGCGCGCCGCGCGGGGTGGCGCCGGGGACCGAGGTCGAGCCCTCGCTGGCCGTCGCCCCCGGCGACCCCGCTTTCCTGGTGGCGGCCTGGCAGCAGGACCGCCATCCCAAGGGCGCGGCCGGCGCCATCGGCTATGCGGTCAGCCGCGACGCCGGCAAGACCTGGCATGAGGGACTGCTGGCCGGCCTGACCGCCTGCACACAGGGTCCGTTCTCGCTGGTGAGCGACCCCACCGCCGGCATCGGCGCCGACGGCACCGCCTACATAGCCGCGCTCTTCGTCCGCCCGGGCGCCGGCGGGCCCGGCGGATTTGCCGTCTCCGTGTCACATGACCGCGGCCAGAGCTGGCGCGCCCCGGTGCCGGTGCTCGATCTCCGCGATCCGCTACAGGTGGTAGACAAGCCGTTCCTGGTCGCCGATCCCAAGCGGCCCGGCACCGCCTACGCGGCGTGGGTCCAGTACCGCCTGGACCGGCCAGACGCCCCGCCCCGCCGCAACACCTTCTACTTCGCGCGCACGACCGACGGCGGGGCCACCTGGTCGAACCCGCTGGCCGTATATGGGGCGGACTCGGAAAACCAGTTCCACCAGCTGCTGGTGCTTCCCGACGGCGCGCTGCTCGACGTCTTCGTCGAAGGCTTCGAGCTGCCCGGCGACCGCGCCGCGGCGGCGCCCAACGTAACCGTGCGCCTGCGTTCGGTCCGCTCGGTGGACCAGGGAGCAACCTGGTCGGCGCCGATCGAAGCCGCCAGCTTCGCCTTCACGGCGGCCGCGCTACCGGGCGACGGCCATCCCGTGCGCGCGACCGGGGCCCACATCACGGCCGCTGTGAGCTCCGACGGAGCGGCGTACGCGATCTTCCAGGAGCACTATCCGAAATCCTCGTCGTCTCTCAACCTGGTCCGCAGCCGCGACGGCGGCCGGAGCTGGGAGACGCCGGAGCGGGTGGTCAGCGTGGAGGGCGACCTCATGCTGCCTCAGCTGGCGGCCGGCGGACGCGGGCAGATCGGTCTGCTCTGGTACGCGGTCCAGGCGTCGACGTCCGTGTGGCTGGCCACGGCGCCGGCCTTTGCGCCGCGCCAGGTACTCGGGCCCTTCGACCTGAGGGGGGCGGTCGACTCGGGCGGCTACTTCCTCGGCGACTACGCCGGCTTCATAGGGTTGCCAGACGGCGGCTTCGCGGCGGCCCTGCCGCTGCTCCCAGGGATCGAGTTCCTCAACCTCCCACGTTGACCCGGATGCCGTGGTACCCGCTGGAGCCGTCCGGATAGCTGGGCCGGCCGTCGGCCGACTGCAGATGCCCGCCGCCGTCGGTGGCGCGCACCTGGAGCGTGTGCTGGCCGGTAGGCGGGCTGCTCCAGGTGTAGGTCCATAGCGTCCAGGTCAGCGGTGAGAGCGGGGGCTTGAGCTCGGCGTCCGCCCAGCTCTGGCCGCCGTTGGTGCTGATCTCCACGCGCTGGATCCCACGCACGCCGGCAAAGGCGATCCCGGCCACGGTCGTCGAGCCCCTGACGATGGCGCCGTCCTCCGGGGCGTCGATGCGGGACATGGTCTTGACCACGGCGTCGCGGTTCCAACCCTGGTTCTCCCAGTAGCCGTCGAGGACCCGCGGCGTGGCCTCGATGCTGTCCAGCCACTTGGGACCCTTCATTCCGTAGTGGCCGGGGATCAGGATCCGGGCCGGGTAGCCGTGGGCGGACGGTAGCGGGGCGCCGTTGAGGTCGTAGGCCACCAGGACCTCCAGTCCATCCGCGAGCAGGCTGAGCGGGATGCTTTCCTCGTAGCCGTCGCGGGCCCGGAAGACCAGCGCCTGGGCGGCCGGCCGGATCCGCGCCATGGCCAGCAGGTCCCGGAGCAGAACTCCTGTGAACTGGCCCGTGCTGATCTGGGGACCGCCCACGTTGTTGGAGACGCACTCCAGGGTGGTGAACTGGGTGTGCGGCGGCAGCCCGCGCAGGTCCGCGTACGAAAGGCGGAGGGGACTGTCCACCTGCCCGATGACCTGCAGGTTCCAGCCGGCGCTTGAAACCTGGGGGTCGCTGAAGTTCTTGGAGACGACGTAGAAGTCGGCGGTCGGCGTCAGCTCGGGAGCCGGGCCGGCCACGGCATTCTCGGGCGCGCCCAGCACGGTGCGGTACCAGCCGGGCACCAGGCGGACGCCCAGCACCAGGACGCCGATCCCGGCCAATGCCAACGGGATCCGGCGGCGGCCCATGTCGACGCTGGTCGGATCCGGCGTGGCCGCCGCTTCCAGCAGCACCGCATAGATCAGATACAGCAGGGCCCACACCAGCGGCGTGGTCACCCCCTCGTTGAGCCCCAGCCAGCCGTCGCCGCTCAAGGGCAGCACCACCAGGCAAGTGACGGCCCAGGCCAGGGCGCCCGCCACCAGTCCCAGCTGAGGGATTCGGCGCCGGGCGGCCACGGCGGTGTAAGCCATGCCGAGCACGGCCAGGGCCGCGATCATCGCCAGCAGCAGCCCCGCCTCTTCGAGGACCTTGCCCAGGTGCTGCAAGCGATCGATCAGGAAGCCGAATACTGGCCCGGGCATGAGGGCCAGCACCGGCTCCGAGAGCACGTCGGGCAGGGGCCGGATGCCGGTCACCAGCGCGGCCAGGTACATCGCCGCGGCGGTCGTGGTGCCGGCGACCGCCCCGGCCTGCGCGCCGCGTCGCACGGTGAGACCGTACCCCTTAGCGCCGACAAGGGCGCTGAAACACCTTTACATGGCCGTCGGCGTTTTGGGTCCCGGCACTCGCACCATTCCGGCCGTGGATCAGGTCATCCTCCGGGTCCTCGCCGCGGAAGTTCAGCGCCGGCGCTGCCCGGGCTGCAACAAGCCGCTGCGGCAGGCGGACATCTCGGCGCACTTCTCGGGCCTCGACAAGGTCCAGCTTCACTTCCGCTGCCGCTTCTGCGTGTTCGAGGGCGGCGGGGAGATCGAGCTGAC
>VBEO01000047.1 GCA_005881825.1 Chloroflexota bacterium
ACCACCCAACCGTGGTAGCTGCCGCAGTCGCCGAAGAGTCCTCCGTAGGGGACGTACACGTAGCCATGGGAGAGCGCGAGGGCGCCTCTCTGCTGCTCGACGATGGGCGAGTCGCTCGGCGCGTCGACGGCGCGGTGCTCGCGGATCCGGCCGCCGCCCAGCTCCAGGATGAACAGCTCGTGGTGGGCTGGCGCCAGAAAGGCCACGACGTACAGCAGGCCGTGGGCAGCGTCGGCGACGGGCCGCGAGAGCACTCCGACCTCAGGAGCGACATCGCCACACGGCAGGCTCGCGGCCTGCACCGGCGTCCCCAGCGATGCCTGCCACTGCGGCCGGCCGGTGGCGGCGTCGAAGGCGTACACGCCGGCATGCTGGGTGACCACGATCACCCGGCCGTTCACAACCAGCGGGGCGGCATAGACGTCGCCGTCCAGGACCTGGCTCTGCCAAGCGATCCCGTGGGCGGCCGAGGCCGAGGCCGGGGCGGAGGGCGCCGGCGGCGAAGCGCCCGAGCAGGCGGCGAGCACCGGCAGCAGGCCCAGCGCCAGGCGGTGGATCAGCCGGCCGAACGCGCCTCGACCAGGAAGTTGAGGGCGTTCACGTACGCGTGCACGCCGGCCTCGATGGAGTTGGTCGAGGCGCCGGCGCCGACCACCGTCTCGCCTTCGTGAACCAGTTCGATCACGGCCTCCGCGATGGCGTCATGGCCGCGGGTGGCGGCCACCACCGAGAAGTTCTCGACCGAGGGATTGAGGCCGGTGAGCTTCTCGATCGCCTTGATCGCGGCATCCAGTGGCCCGTCGCCCTGCTCGCGCCGCATGGCCGGGCCGTGGCCGAGCTCCAGCGTTACCTCGGCGGTCGCGGGCAGGCCGGTGGTGGAGGTGACCGTCACGGCGAGCAGCTTCAGGCGCTGCGGGGCTTCCGAGATCTTTTCCTGCGCGATCACCCGCAGGTCTTCCTCGTAGACCGTCTGCTTGTCCTCGCAAAGCTCGAGGACGGCGGCGTAGATGCCGCCCAGCAGCTCGCGGTCGACCACCGGCACGCCCAGCCGCCGCAGCTCGCCGCCCAGGAACTCGCGCCCGGCGTCGCTGCCCACCGATCCTGAGCCCTTGGGATCGAAGCCCAAAGATGCCTTCTCGACCGGCTCCGGGTGCTTGGCCGCCCGCGCCAGCCGGTCCAGCTTGCCGGCGGCGTCGGGCACGGCCAATTTCATATCGCGCAGCCATTCCTCCCAGCGTGGGAGATCGACCAGCGAGGCCATCGACAGCACCGACTTGTGGGAGGCGAGCACGGCGACGGGCTGCTCGTCGCGGGTGACCACCACGGTCTCCTCGTCGGCGGCCACGGCCTGGACCAGGTCGCCCGCCAGGCGGCCGAAGTCGTCCAGCGAGACGCTGCGCGCCATCCCGACAACTCTAAGCGCAGCCGCTCAGCCCAGCCAGCGATCCAGCAGCCGGATTCGCTCCGCGCGGGCGGCCACGATTTGGGAGCCCAGCGCGCGGCGCAGCCCGTGTGCCCCGGCCAGCAGCAGGGCACGGGCTTCGGCATCCTCGACATTGCCGGCGTCGAGCACCCGGGGCACGGCCGCCGCGGCTTCGGCCGCGGCCAGGAAGTCCGCCTGCCCGGCGCCGGTGGCGGCCAGCTCGCCGGCCGCCGCCTGCAGGCGCTGCGCCAGCCGCGCCGTCTCTTCGCCGCCGCGGGCCAGGGCGGCGGCTGCCGCCTGGCGCGCCCCCGCCGCGGCCAGGCGGGCTTCCAGGATCCGGCCCGCCGCGCTGGGTGGAGCGTAGGCGGCCGGGCAGAGCCCGACCACCTCGTCCTCGCCGGCCGCCAGGCCGAGCTCCGCCGCTCGCCGCCGGACCTCGGCCAGGGCCGCGGCCGGCGGGGTCCGCTCGAGATCGACCAGGTTCATGGAGAGCTGCCAGTGGCCTTCGGCGAAGTCGAAGGCCAGCGCCTGCACACCGGGCGGCCCGCCGTGGCCAGGGCGCATCGCTCGCGCCAGGGCCGCCGCCGAGGCGGCGTCGGCTCCGGTCAGCATCACGTTGTAGGCGACCAGCGGTCCGCGCGCGCCGACGCAGGCGGCGCCCGCGGAGGGATGCAGCTCGCCGCCCAGGTCCGGCCGGACGCGGCCGGCCCGGATGTCGGCGAGAGTGCCTCCGTCACCGGCCGCTCCATAGAAGTAGATCGGCACCCGCAGCTCGGACCAGATCCGCGCGCCCGCCGCGCGAGCCACCGCCGCCGCCTGCTCCAGGGTGGCGCCCCCCAGCGGCACCACCGGCAGCACGTCGGCAGCCCCCACCCGCGGGTGCACCCCCAGGTGCTCCCGGAGGTCGATCAGCCGCATCGAGGCCTCGACCACGGCGACCAGGCTCTCGACAACGGACTCATCGAACCCGGCCAGCGAGATGACCGCGCGGTTGTGCACCGGGTCGGGGTGGGCGTCCAGCAGACCGCGCGCGGAGGCGGCGATGGCCTCGACCACCTCCGGCCGCCGGCCCTCGGAGATGTTGGGTACGGCTTCGAAGAGCGCTAAGCGGCTATGAGCTGGCCGTTGCAGATGGTCTTGTCTACCAGGTTCACGCCCAGGCGATAAGGGATGTCCAGATAGCTCTCGGCGTCAAGCAGCAGCAGGTCGGCGCGCTTGCCCATCCGGATCGACCCGCACTGCCGCTGCAGGCGCAGGGCCCGGGCGCCGCCCAGGGTCGCGCCCTTGATCGCCTCCTCCGGCGAGAGGCCCAGCTCCAGGCAGGCCAGTCCGATCATCAGGCACATGTTCTCGGTGCAGGAGGTACCGGGGTTGAAGTCGGTGGCGATCGCCAGCTGGCAGCCGGCGGCGGCCAGCGCCCGCGCCGAGCCCTCGGCGGCCAGCTTCAAGGAGACGGTCGAGCCCGGGCAGACGATGCAGACCACCGGCGACTCGGCCAGCAGCCTGGCGTCACCGTCGCGCAGATAGTTGAGGTGCTCGGCCGAGGTCGCCCCCAGCTCGACCGCGAGCCGCGGCCCCTCCCCGGGCGCCACCTCGGAGGCGTGGACTTTCAGCTGGTAGCCCAACCCGAGAGCGCGGCGCAGTATGCGCCGGCACTGCTGGACGTCGAACGCGCCCGGGTCGCACCAGGCCTCGCAGAAGGTGGCCATGCCGCGGAAGCGGGGCAGCATTTCCTCGGCGATCTGCTCGACGTATTCGCCGGGCTCCACGCCGTCGGGGACCACGTGCGCGCCCATGAAGGTGCTGACCACGCGCATGGGTGAAGTCGCGGCCAGCCGGCCCGCCACCCGCAGCAGCATCTCCTCGGCCTCGGGCGTAAGGCCGTATCCGGACTTGGCCTCGATGGCGGTCACGCCATGACGCAGGAAGCTGCGCATCCGGCGCTCGGCGACGGCCTGGAGCTCATCTTCGGAGCTGGAGCGCGTGAGGCGCACGGTGCGCATGATGCCGCCGCCCCAGAAAGGCTGGCCCCGCATGCGCGCGGCGTGTTCGTCGGCGCGGTTGCCGGTCCAGAGCAGATGGGCGTGGGAGTCGACGAAGCCGGGAAGAACGCAGCAGCCGCCGGCGTCCACCACCATCGCCTCCGGCGCCATCTCGAGCCGCCACTGCCAGCGCCCGCTCGGCCCGACCCAGACGATGGTGCCGTCCTTGGCCGCCACGGCCGCGCTCTCGAGCAGGCCGAGCGTCCCCTCGCCCTGGGCGGGCTCACAGGTCACCAGCTCGCCGATGTTGTGGACGACGAGATCGGCCTCGATCACGTGGCGATGCTTTTCGCCGAGGTCCCCATCCTTTCCCTCGATAGAGTAAGCGCCGTGTCCGGGCGCGTCCGGCTGGTCTGGGGCGAGGAATTCATGTCCTACGTCCTCTCTCCCGACCATCCCCTACAGCCGGAACGTGTAAGGCTGGCCGTCTACCTGATTCGCCGTCTCGGCCTGGACGAGTTTGCGCAAACGGTGCCGCCGCGGGCGGCGACCGACGCTGAGCTGGAGCTGACCCACGCCCCCGGCTACATCGACTTGGTGCGCCGGCTGAGCGACCCTGACCAGCGCCACCTGGTCGAGCTGGGGGAGCTGTTGGAGGGCGGCTTCGGCACCGCCGACAACCCGGTCGCTGACGGCATGCACGAAGCCTGCGCGCACATCGTGGGCGGCAGCCTGGTCGCCGCCGAGGCGGTGCACGCGGGTGAGGCCCTGCATGCCTTCAATCCCGCCGGCGGGCTGCACCACGCCATGCGCGCGCGGGCCTCCGGCTTCTGCGTGTACAACGACGTGGCGGTGGCCGCGGAGTGGCTGCGCCGGCAGGGCCACCGGGTGGCGGTGGTCGACGTCGACGTGCACCACGGTGACGGCACCCAGGCCGCCTTCTACTCCAGCCCGGAGGTCCTGACCATCTCGCTGCACGAGAGCGGTCGCTACCTCTTTCCGGGGACGGGGTTTCCGGACGAGGTCGGGAGTGGGGCGGGCCGCGGCTACAGCGTCAACCTGCCCTTGCTGCCGTACGCCTGGGACGAGCCCTGGCTGGCCGCCTTCGACGCCGTCGTACCCGGGCTGCTGCGCGAGTTCGCGCCGACGATCCTGGTGACCCAGGACGGCTGTGATACCCACGCCCTCGACCCCATGGCGCACCTCCAGGGCTCGACCCGGATCTGGCCCCACGTCGGCCGCCGTTTTCACGAGTTGGCGCACGAGCTCTGCGAGGGCCGATGGGTGGCGCTCGGAGGCGGCGGCTACGCGATCCGCGAGGTGGTGCCGCGGGCCTGGACGCTGCTCTTCAGCGAGATGGTGGAACACCCGGAGCTGGCCGAGGCCTGCCTGGATGCCGCCGCCTTCCCGCCCAGCGCCGACGCTCAGGAGCGGATCTGGGGCCAGCTGGACGACGACCTGGGCGCGCTGGGCCGGGCGCTGGGCCGCGAGCTCAGCCTGGCTTCGAAACCAGCCTGAGCCGGACCGGGTAAGTCAGCTCAGGCGGAATGGGTGCGCAGGCAGCGCGTGCAGACGCGCGCCTTGACCGTCTTGCCTTTGATGTTCACCAGCCCGGTCTGCAAGTTGGGCAGGAACCGGCGGTTGGTGCGCACCTTCGAGTGGCTGACGTTATGTCCGTACTGCGGGGCTTTGCCGCAGATCTCACATTTCCTGGCCATGGTTGAACGTCCGCTTGGGGAACGAAGGCGAATTGTACCATGGGCCCGAACGAACCCAAATGAGTGTCAAGGCAGCCGAGGAGGCTCGTCCGCGCAAGCAGCTGAGCCGGTCTAGGCAGTGGGGCCGGGTCGAGGTCCTGCCCACGGTGGTGGCGGCCATCGCCGCCCACGCCGCCACCGGCTGCTACGGCGTGCACGGCATGGCCGCGCGCGGCCTCCGCGATGGCTTCGCCGAGCTCCTGCGGCGTGAAAGTAATCACCGCGGGGTCGAGGTCCGGGAGCTCGACGGCGGGCTCCAGATCGACGTTTACATGGTGGTCCAGTACGGCGTGCGCATCACCGAGGTGGCGCACAACCTGCAGACGGCGGTCCGCTTCGAGGTCGAGCGCTCGGTGGGCGTGCCGGTGATCGAGGTGAACGTGAACGTCCAGGGGGTTTACGAGCCATAGCGGTTGCCGAACCCGACCGCCGGCAGCCTCCCAAGGCCGTCGACGGCCAGGTCTTGAAGCTGGCGCTCCTGGGCAGCCTCAACTGGCTGGCCGCCAACCAGGAGGAGGTCAACCGCCTCAACGTCTTCCCGGTGCCGGACGGCGACACCGGGACCAACATGCTGCTCACGCTGCAGTCGGCGGTCGAGGACATCAAGGACTCCTCGGCCAGCGACGTGGGGCGGATCGCGCGCATCGCAGCCCACGGGTCGCTGATGGGAGCTCGTGGCAACTCCGGCGTCATCCTCTCCCAGATCTTCCGGGGCTTCGCCAAGGCGGTGGAGGGCAAGACCGAGCTGGGTCCGGCCGAGGTTGCCGCCGCCTTCGAAGAGGCCGCCAACGCCGCCTATCGGGCCGTCCTGAAGCCCACGGAGGGCACCATCCTGACCGTGGCTCGGGCGGCGGGCCGCGCGGCCACGGCGGCCGCGGCGGAGCCGCGGGCTACCGTCACCAGCGTCATCAAGGCCGCCAGCGAGGGCGCGCGGCGGGCGGTCGAGAAGACGCCCAGCCAGCTCCAGATCCTGCGCGACGCAGGGGTCGTGGACGCCGGCGGTTTTGGACTCCAGGTGATGCTCGAGGGCATGCTCAAGTCGGTCGAGGAGCCCGATGCCGCCCAGCAGGGCGGGGAAGGCCTGCGGGCGCAGCCGGCTGTCGCGCAGGCGGCGCTGGAGCTGCCCGAAGAGGGCTGGGGCTACTGCACCGAGTTCCTGATCGCGGGCGAGGGGCTGGACGTCGACCGCATCCGGTCTGAGATCGCCGCGCTCGGCGACTCGGTGCTGGTGGTGGGGGAGCCCGAGCTGGTCAAGGTGCACGTCCACACCGACGATCCGCCGCGCGTGATCGGCCTGGCCGGCAGCTTCGGGCGGCTGGAGAAGCTCAACGTGGGGGACATGTCTACCCAGCACCGCCGCATCCTCGAGGAGGCGCAGCCCAACGGCTCCGGTTCGCCGCCCGCGCAGCGGCAGCGGGCCAACAACGTGGGCCTGGCCGCGGTGGCGTCCGGCAGCGGGCTGGTCGACATCTTCAAGGGCTTGGGCGTGGACGCCATCGTCCAGGGCGGCCAGACCATGAATCCCAGCACCGGCGACCTGGTGGCCGCGGTCGACGGCCTGCCCTACGACGAGGTCATCCTGCTGCCCAACAACAAGAACGTCGTGCTGGCCGCCCAGGAGGTCGACAAGCTGGCCCAGAAGAAGGTCCACCTGGTCGAGACGCACACCATGCCGCAGGGCATCGCGGCCGTCATCGCCTTCAATGCCGACAAGCCGGCTGCGGCCAACGCCCAGCTCATGGAGCGGGCCGCCCAGCAGGTGCAGACCATCGAGGTGACGCGCGCCGTACGCGACAGCCGCAGCAACGGCCGCCGCGTCAAGAAGGGCGACGTGATCGCGATGGTCAATGACCGCCTTGACACCGCAGGCAGCGACTACGCCGTCGTGGTTGCCGACGCGCTGCAGAACCTGGGACCGGACAAGTACGAGCTGGTCACCGTCTACCGCGGGGCGGAGGCGGGGGACGCCGAGGTCGACGCCCTCTCCGCGTCCTTGCACGAGCGTTTTCCGACCCTCGAGGTCGAGGTCCAGGCCGGCGGCCAGGACCACTACCCGTTCATCGTCTCGGTCGAGTAGGAACTCCCGCTGCCGAGCTTTCGGGTCGTCACCGACTCCACGGCCGACCTGCCGCCGGCCTGGGCCGAGAAGTACGCGATCGAGGTGGTCCCGCTCAAGGTCCTGTTCGGCCAGGAATCCTTCCGGGACGGGGTCGACCTGGATGGCGACCAGTTCTTCGACCGCCTCCGCCAGGCCAGCAAGCTGCCGACCACCAGCGCGCCCTCGCCCGGCGACTTCGCCGCCGTCTACGAGCGCCTGGCCGGAGACGGTGAGGGCGTTATCTCCATCCACATCGGTGGGCAGCTCTCTGGCACCGTGGAGGCGGCGCGGGTGGGCGCGCAGGCGGTGGAGGGCCTGCGCGTGCATGTCATCGACAGCCGCAGCACCACCATGACCATCGCCTTCCTCTGCCTGGTGGCGGCCCAGAGCGCGTCGCTGGCCGAGGCCGTGCAGCGGGTCGAGGCGCGCATCCCGAAGCAGCGGATCATCGCTCTGCTCGACACCCTGCGCTACATCGAGATGGGCGGCCGCATCAGCCGAGCCCAGGCCATGATTGGGACCATGCTCGATCTGAAGCCGGTGCTGGGGGTCGCGGATGGGGAGATCAAGGCGCTGGACCGTGTGCGCACCCGTTCCCGCGCGATCCCGCGGATCATCGAGCTGCTGCGCGACGATTACCCGTTGGAGCACGTGGCCGTCATGCACGCGCAGGCGCCCGAGGAGGCGCAGCGGATCCTGGAGGAGATCGGCCCTGAGCTGAAGCGGGATGGGGTGGAGGTGGCGACCGGACAGATCGGGGCGGTGCTGGGGACCCACACGGGACCGAGGGCACTCGGCTTCGCATACCTGACGCGCTGAGCTACGACCGCTTCGGTCCGGGCGACGAGGCCATGGACTTCCTGCCCGGCGACTTCATCCTCACGCACCGCAGCGGGCCCATACCGCGCCTGATCCGTGCCGGGCAGCGCCTGCGCTTCCGCGGCCCCGACCGCACCTACGCGCACTGGTCCCACTCCGCGCTGATCGTGGACGCGCAGGGGGCGATCGTGGAGGCCGAAGCCTCGGGCGTGCGCCGCGACCACCTCTCCCGCTACAAGGACAGCGAGTACCACGTGGTGCACCTCGGCGACACCGCGAACGAGCGTGATCGCCGGCAGGCGGTGGCCTTCGCCGAGCGTCTGGTCGGCCAGGCTTTCGGCTTCGGCGAGATGGCCGCCATCTCCGTGAGCCTGCTCAGCAGCCGCCGGCTGGCGTTCACCCGCAAGTCCCACCTGATCTGCTCGGTGCTGGTGGCCCGGGCGCTCGAACGCACCGACGCCGTCTTCGAGCTCGACCCCTCAGCCATGCTGCCGGCCGATCTGGCCAAGCACTACGGTGTGAAGCCGTGACCCGGCATCCGCTGGAGCCGGACGAGCGCACGCTGCACGACCATTTCAGCCGCGACCTCGAACCGGTGCTGGAGATCCAGCCCGGCGACAGCGTGCACTTCCGGACCCTCGACGCGGGCTGGCACCGCGAACCGCTGCGGGAGCCGCCCAAGATGCCGCGCACCGGCCGGCGGGGTCACGCGCTGGTGGGCCCGGTGTTCGTGACGGGCGCCCGGCCCGGCAGCGTGCTCGAGGTCGAGATCCTGGACCTGCGGCCGGGCGCTTGGGGCTGGACCCGCTCAGGCGGTGCGCCCGTCGCCTTCTTCAAACGGTTCGGCGTGGACGAGGGCGACCCGGAATGGCTGCTCTGGTCGATCGACGCGGGGGCGGGCACCGCCCGGACCCAGCACGGCCACACGGTGGCGATCCGGCCCTTCCTGGGCGTGATGGGCGTCGCCCCGACCGAGCGCGGCTTCCACGCCACCGGACCGCCGCGGACGGTGGGCGGCAATCTGGACTGCGCGCAGCTGGTGGCGGGCAGCACCCTCTACCTGCCCGTGGAGGTGGAAGGGGCGCTCTTCTCCTGCGGCGACGGTCATGCCCGTCAGGGCGACGGGGAGGTCTGCGGGACCGCGATCGAGTGCCCGATGGAGCGGGCCGACCTGCGCTTTGGGGTGCGTACGGACGTGGCCATCAAGACGCCCCGGGCCCGGCTGGCCGGCGCCTGGCTGACGATCGGAGTGGGGCCGAGCCTCGATGAGTCCGCGAACAGCGCGCTCGAGGCGATGCTCGACCTCATTCAGGACCGCCTGGACGTCTCGCGGAAGGAGGCCCTGGCGCTGGCCAGCGTGGTCGTCGACCTGCGGGTGACGCAGGTCGTCAACGGGACGGTCGGCGTGCACGCGATCCTGCGCGACGACGCGATCTCGTAGGGGCGGGGCTCGCCCCTCCCGCCGCGGGCGGGTCAAGACCCGCCCCTACGCGTTTCCTCCAGGCCCGGGCCTCGGGCATCTCCCAGACCAGGCGCGGAGCCACCCGCCGGCCGGCCCGTAGAGCGCTCCGCAGAGCGGCGTAGGCGCGGCCCGGCGCCGGCAACCCGTACGCAGTCCTCAATGACGGCGGCAGCAGGCCAGAGGTGAGCACCTCCAGCGGCCGCCAGGCGCCGGGCACCCACCCCACCGGCCGCAGCACGCGCGCGGCCAGCGCTCGCGCGCGCGCATCGACGCGCACCTCCTCGCCCAGCACCCGGTCCAGGTAGGCTTCGAACGCTGCCAACGACTCGGGGAAGAGGTTGTTAGGGATCCCGAGCAGCCGGCCGGTCTCTCGCGAACCCAGGTAATAGGCCTCGCGCTCGGCCCGAGTCAGCGGCGCGACCAGTTCGGTGTAGGCGACCAGGGCGCTGTCGACCAGGGTCGCGTGCACCCAGAGCAGCAGCGCCGGGTCCTGGGCGCTGTAGCCGCTGCCGCGCACGTCGCGGTGGGCCCGGTTGATGGCGGCTGCCGCCTCGCGCACGACCGCCGGCTCCCCGAAGGCCAGCCGGTAGGTCAGGGTCAGGGTGCGCCAGAGGCGGGGCAGCGGCCGCCGGCGGAAGTCGCTGTGCTCATCGACCCCGGCCGCCACTCCCGGCAGCGCCAGCTGCATGAGCAGCGCCCGGGCGCCGCCCAGCAGCAGCGCGGTCTCTGCGTTGACTCGATACAGCACCGTACCGTACGCTGAAGTATCAGCACTCATTGTGCGGGAAAATCCGCCATGAGCGCTATCATGTCTTGACACCTACCTGAAGCCATGTTAGGTATGACGCAGCCGTAGAAGATGGGAGTCTCACACTAGTTTGATCGCGCGCGCGCGCGGGTCGGTATCCGGTGTCGGCGAGCTCACCCTCCTGTTCGGCGCGGCCCTCCGCGGATCCCTCCGGCGGCCCTTCTACTGGCAGGAGTTCCTCGAACAGTGCCGCTTCATCATGACCGCCAACTTCATCCCCCTCCTGCTGACCGGGCTGGGCTTCGGGACCATCGTGGCCCTGGAGGCAGGGCAGTTCTTCAAGGCCACCAGCGCCGAGTACCGCCTCGGCGGCTTCACCGTGATGTCCAACATCCGCGAGTTCAGCCCGGTCGCCACCGGGCTCATGATCGCGGCCGTCTCTGGCACCGCCATCGTGGCCGACCTCGGCGCGCGCCAGGTCCGCTCCGAGCTCGAGGCGCTGAGCGTCATGGGACTCTCCAACGTGCTCTTCATCGTGGTGC
>VBEO01000112.1 GCA_005881825.1 Chloroflexota bacterium
GATGCGGGCCGGATCCTCTGCACCGACGGCCAGGTCGGGCAGGCGGTGGCGAACGGTTACCTGCTCGTGCCCAAGTGATCGGCGCTACAGCTGCGCCGAGGTGAGCCAGCGCTTGTGCTGCTCGGTGCCGTCGAACTCGTGGGTGGTCTTGAAGCGCTCCCACTTGCCGTTCTCGGCCGCCGGCGCGGTCCGGGCGAGGAGCGCCTTGCGCTCTTCTTCCGGCATCGGCTGGAACCCGATGGCGAGGTGGAGCGCCTGCTCGAGGACGCCTTCGCCGTCGCACCCCGTGATGGTGACGCTCACGCCGGGAACGCTCATCGCGTAGCGCAGGCAATCCTCCGGCCTGGCGGCGCCGCTCTGGACGATGAGCCCGGCGCCGAGCGGCTTCATCCCCAGGACCGCGACTCCATCCCGCTGCGCCACGGGAATGATTTCCCGCTCGAAGCTCCGGTAATGGACGTCGAGCACGTTGATCGGCATCTGCACGGTGTCGAAGTGGAATCCGTTGGCGCGCGCTACCTCCAGCATCAGCGCGTGGATCTCCGGATCCTTGTGCCCGGTGAAGCCGATGAAGCGCAGCTTGCCGGCCTTCTTCGCCTCGAGCAGCGCCTCGATGGTGCCGCCTTTGCGGAAGCACTTTTCCGGGTCGTCCTTGCGGATGACCTCGTGGATCTGCACGAGGTCGATGACGTCGGTGCGCAGCCGACCGAGCGACTGATCGAGCTGTTCCCGGGTCGATTGCGCCGTTCGTCCGTCGATCTTGGTCATGAGGAAGGCCTTCTTGCGATGGCCCTCGAGGAGCGCCTTCCCCATCCGCCGCTCGCTCTCGCCGTCGTTGTAGTCCCAGCAGTTGTCGAGGAAGTTCACGCCATGATCGAGCGCGCGGTGCACGATGCGGATCGCCTCCGCTTCCGGAGGCAGGCCGAGGTGGTAGCCGCCGATCCCGATGATGGAGACCTGTTCTCCGGTCTTTCCCAATTCGCGCGCCGGCACCTGCGCACCGTCGCCGATCTGGTATCGGCCCTTCGGAAGCGTGTCCGTGGGCGCTCCGCCGGCCTGCTTCTTTTCCATGGTTGCTCCCGCATCGTTGGCTTTGAATCTAGCGGCGGCTGTGAGGCTGGTCACGCGGTGCGGCGTTGACGTCCGTGCAATACGGTCGTTAAGGTCCGACAGTGCTCGCGCCGGCCCGTGCGGTTTCGGCGGATCCGGGTTCGTCGTTCCCTCACACGGACGAGCAACATGGCTGACATCGACTTCGCCGTCGGAATCGGCGGCGCCGCCGGACAAGGCGTCGCTACCCCCGGGAACATCCTTTCCAAGCTCTTCGCGCGGCGTGGCCTGCACGTGAACGCCTATAACGCATACCAGTCGATCATCCGAGGCGGGCACACCTTCCTCACCGTTCGCGCGGGGAAGGATCCGATCCGCTGCATGGGCGATCGTCTCGACATGCTGATTCCGCTCAATCAAGATTCGATGGATCGGCACTTGCCGAGGATGCGCCGCGGGTCGTCGGTGCTCTACGACAAGGGCCGGGTGACGCCCGGCGACGCCGCTCCCGGCGTGCAGCTCTGCCCGCTGCCCCTTGCGGAGATGGTGAAGAGCGTCCTGCACTACAACACGGCCGCGGTCGCCGCGGTGCTGCGCCTCGCCGGCGTGGAGTTGAAGACGTTCGAAGCGATGCTCGCCGAGCAGTTCGCGCGCAAGGGCGAGGCGGTCATCGCCGACAACGTCGCCGCCGCGCGGGCGGGATACGAGTACGCCGGGGCCAATTTCCAGCCCTTCCCATTCGAGCTTCCCAGCGGCGAAAAGCGCCTGGCGATCGCCACCGGAAACGAGAGCCTGGCGATGGGAGGCGTCGCGGCCGGGGTCCGCTTCTACTGCGCCTACCCGATGAGCCCCTCGACCGGCGTCCTCATGTGGATGGCGCGGCACGCCCGCCGGCTCGGCATCGTCGTGCGGCAGGTCGAGGACGAGCTGGGCGTCATCAACATGGCCATCGGCGCCGCGCACGCCGGCTGCCGGACGATGTGCGCCACCTCCGGCGGCGGATTCGCCCTCATGACCGAGGGCCTCGGGGCAGCGGCGATGATGGAGATCCCGCTCGTCTGCATCGACGTCCAGCGCGCCGGGCCGGCGACGGGCGTACCCACCAAGACGGAGCAGGGCGATCTCTGGCAGGTGCTCGGCGCCGGGCAGGGCGACTATCCTCGCCTCATCGCCGCGCCCACCACCATCCCCGACTGCTTCCACTTGATTCCGCAGATCTTCAACCTGGCCGACCGTTTCCAGTGCCCGGCCATCGTGCTCGCCGACCTGCTCTTGTCGGAAGGATTCGCCACCTTCGAGCCGGAGGAGCTCGATTTCAACCCGTCCATCGACCGCGGCCTCGTCATCGGCCTCGACGGCGGCGAGCCCGAACCGCCCGAGGGCGGCTACAAGCGGTACCGCGCGACGAGCGACGGCATCCCGCCGCGCGCCTTGCCGGGAACGCCGGGCCACGCCCACGTGGTAGCGACCGACGAGCATGACCAGGACGGAGTGCTCATCAGCGACGAGTTCACCGACCCGCACAAGCGCCAGGCGATCATGGAGCGCCGGCAAGGAAAGATGGAAGCGGTGCTCCCGCTCCTCGATCCGCCGCGGTTCACGGGGCCGGTGGACGCGGAAGTCACGCTCGTCGGCTGGGGGTCGACGCAGGGAGTGATCGACGAGGCGGTGGAGGACCTCGCCCGGCAAGGGATCGCGGCGAACCATCTGCAGATCCGCTGGATCGTGCCGCTGCAGGCAGAGGCGATCATCGAAAGGCTCCAGCTTTCGCGCAGGATCGTCATCGTCGAGAACAACTACAGCGGCCAGTTCGCGCGCTACCTGCGTTCGGAGACGGGAATCTGCGCGCACTCCTCGATCCGCAAGTACGACGGCGAGCCGTTCCTGCCGCACCACATCGTCGACGGCGTCAAGGAACTGATCGCGGGCAAGACGCGCAAGTACGTCCCGGTGCACGAGATCAGGGTCTAGAGAGAGGACGGCATATGGGCGAGCTTCGCGTAGACACTTCCTTCCCCCTCGATCGCAAGCCGAGGCGGCCGTCGCTGCCGGTGAAGGAATTCAAGGGGAAGGCCGATCCCGACTGGTGCCCGGGCTGCGGCGACTTCGGCGTCTTGAATGCGCTGAAAATCGCGCTCTCCGAGCTCGGCCTGCAGCCGCACGACGTCCTCACCATCAGCGGCATCGGCTGCTCGTCGAACCTGCCCGGCTACATCAATACCTACGGCATGCACACCTTGCACGGACGGGCGCTCGCCGTCGCGACGGGTGCGCAGCTCGCGAATCACAAGCTGAAGGTGGTGGTGACGGGCGGCGACGGCGACGGGTTCGGCATCGGCGGGAACCATTTCCTGCACGTCATGGGCCGCAACGTCGACTTCGCCTTCCTGGTGATGGACAACGGAGCGTCGAGGATCCCGTGAATCCGATTCCAATGGCGATCGCCTGCGGAGCGACCTATGTCGCGCGTGGGTACTCGGGAAACCAGAAGCACCTCGTCGGGCTCATCAAAGGCGCCATCGAGCACCGCGGATTCGCCTTCGTCGACGTCTTCAGTCCCTGCGTCACCTACAACAAGGACAACACCCACGACTTCTTCAAGGAGCGGACGAAGAAGCTCGAGGACCTGGGGCACGATCCGACCGACTTCCACGCCGCGCTCGACCGCGCCCGCGAATGGGACGAGACGATCCCGATCGGGCTCTTCTACAAGCGCGACGCCCCGGCGCTCGACGAATGCGAGCCCGTGCTCGCTACCGGCGGACCGCTCGCGCTGCGACCTCCGGGCGTGTCGGCCGGCGATGCGCGCTGGATCCTCGACGAGCTGATGTAGACGGAGGGCCCGCCTCCCGGTAGGTAGGGGCCGCCATGATCGAGGAACCGCGGCGAGCGCGCGGCGACTTTGCGCACTTTCTCGAGATCGTCACCCGCTGGGCGGACAACGACGTCTACGGTCACGTCAACAACGCGACCTACTACTCGTACTTCGACACGCTGGTGAACCAGATGCTCATCGAGCGGAACCTGCTCGACCCGGCGAAGAGCGCCTCCATCGGAGTGGTGGTCGAAACGGGCTGCCACTTCTTCGCCTCGCTCTCGTTTCCCGACGTCATCGATGCCGGACTGCGCGTCTCGAGCATCGGCAATTCCAGCGTGCGCTACGAGATCGCGCTCTTCCGGCACGGCGAGAACGAGCCGGCCGCGACGGGGCACTTCGTGCATGTCTACGTGGATCGAGCGACCCGCAGGCCGGTGCCGGTGCCGGCGGAAGTCCGCGCGGGCCTGGAGCCGCTGATCCGCGCGGTTACCTGAACAGCTTCGGATAGAGATCGTACGAGCAGCTGGTGCTCAGGCCCGGGACCATCAAGGATCCGTCGCGTCCGACCGACGCCTCACGAGTGAGGTGCGGGACCTTCAGGCAGCCGCACGATTTTCCGGAAGGAGCCGCGAGCACCTCCAGGTCGGCGCCGCACGCGCCGCCGCCGTCGCCGCCAAAGGCGGCGTAGCCCCGCCCCTGGCGGATGGCAAAGACGACGTCGAGCGACCGTTGCGAAAGCCACGCCGGCAAAGGCCCGGCAACCTCGGCGCCGTCCTCGATCCGGGAGACGAACAACGACGGCGGATCGCCGTAGCTCCTGACGAAGCCGAGCGCCAGGCTTCCATCCATGAGGAACTGGAAGCGAGGAAAGGAACCGCTCTGCAAGCTGAACGGTTTCGAGATCGCCGTCCCGTCGCGCGCCAGCCACTGCGCCCGGAAGGTGTCGTTCGTACCATCGAGAAGGACAAGGGCGTGGCCCGAGAGCGCGACGCCGACCGCCCTGACGTGATGCTCGCCGCTGTCGATCTGGACTTCGCCGGTCTCGGGAGCGCCGCTCTTATCGAACCGCTGGTAGGTCGTGATCCATCCTTTGTCGCTGGTGAAGAACGTCTTCACCGCGGCCGTGCCGCCTGAAGGATCGACGCCTACGATCGAGTTCGGAGGATTGGGGACGGCATTCGTGTGGCGCGGCGCGATCTGCGTGCCGGAGACGAAGACGCCGTCGTGTGACCAGGTGTCGAGAGCGCTGCCTCCGATGTCCGACGGGGTGAAGACGGAAAACCCCGTCGGCTGGGAGAATACTTCCTGGGTGGTGTCTTCGCCCCCGAACACGGTTCCGCCCACGCGGACCGCGCTGCCGTTGTGGATCTGGAAGAAGAGGTGCCGGGGCCCAGTGCGGTCAGGGTCGTGCGCAAAGTAGCCGAGCAGGAACGTGCCGTCGCCGTCGTCGCCGACGCCCCGCTGGCACGCGCCATCTGCTTCGGGGGTCGCCACCTGAGCCACGACAGGCGCAGGTAGAGCGGCGGGCGTGAGGTCCGCGCACTCGTCCGCGTTCGGCGGCGGAGGGGGAGGCGGCGGCGGAGGAGGAGGGGGCGGCGGTGGTGGGGGAGGCGGAGGCGGCGCCCCGGCTACGAACGTGGCTCCCACCGTCGCGTCGGCGTCGAGGAGGACGATGCAGGGATTGGTTCCGGCGCACGCTCCGCTCCAGGTAGTGAAATTCGAGCCGGAGCCCGGTCTGGGCGTGAGGGCGACGGGCGTTCCCTGGGGAAAGCTCACCGTGCACGAGGTCGCGCAATTGACGCCCGCGGGGGACGATGTCGCGGATCCGTTGCCGGTAACGGTCACCTTGAGCGTGTGAACCCTCGCGCCCCCGTCGCCGCCTCCGCCCGATCCTCCACCCGCTCCGCTTCCGTTTCCGGAGCTGGTGATCGTCCCTTGCGGACCACAAGCGAGGACCGCGAGGCAGAGGGCCGCGAACCAGACCGCTCGATTCTTCCAGGCGCCGTTTCCGATCATCTCTAGTTCCTCTTCCCCGGTGTGTGCGGCCAGCACCTGCCGCCCTGAAATGACCACTCCGGGGAAATTGCGCTCACGCAGCGCAATCCCCCTCGGGCCGCGCGCAGTCGGGGGGTCGGCAGCTCCCAAATACCGAATCGGTAACTGATCGGCAGTGCTCGCCGCCGTCCGGCAGCAGTGCTTTGCCGTCTGAGGAGGAGCCTGCGCGCAATGCGCTGCCTCGACGGTCGAGGAGCGCTTCGGAGCGGCAAATGGTCCTCACGACGGAGAACCGCGGCGTTTCTCCGGATGTAGTCCTTGCGGGGCAGAGGGTGGGCGCACGTAGTGCTGCCTGCGGGCGAAGGCCCCGCAAGACCGACGAGCGCATAGAAGAGGCCCCGTAGCCGTACAGGGGCCAAGGAAGATGCTGGCCGTCCCCTGAGTTGGCCGACCGGAACAAGGCACGCCGTTCCGGCAAGCAACCAACCAAGGAGACGCCTCATGAAGAAGCTCGCCCTCACCGTCAGCGCCGCCGTCGCTCTGATCGCCGGCGCTTCGCAGGCCGCTATGCCCGCGTACCCGGACAATCCGGACGTGATCTGGAAGGGGAACTTCGAGGAAGGTGCGTCGTCGCTGTCCGGCAACTGCAACTGGGGCGACAACGGGTGGTGCGGCGAGCAGAACGTTCGCGCGCAGCAGATCCAGATCGTCGACGATCCCGCCTTCGAGGGCCACCACGCGGTGCGCTTCGAAGTGAAGTACGGCGATGTCTTCCGCAGCTACTCCGATGAGCGCAGCCTGCTGAGCCCGCCTCCGCAGATGTGGGAGGACGAGGGCAGCGAGCGCTGGTACCGCTTTCAGGTGATGTTCCCGCAGGACTGGGTGGGCAGCTACCCGAAGTGGGACGAGCTCGGGACGCCCGCGTCGCGCAACAACGCCGGCTCCATCGTCGAGTGGCACCACGATGCGAACGGCGCCGTTGAGAGCGGGTCCGCGCCCCTCTACATCCGGGGAGGCGACCAGTTCATCGAGATGTGCCTCGTCGATCAGGCGACGAGCGCCTGCCGCGAGACCCTCCAGCTCGCTCCGCTGAATCGCGGCCACTGGCAGGACATCGTCATCCACGCGAAGTGGTCGTCCGATCCGAGCGTCGGCTACCTCGAGATCTGGATCGACGGAGTGAACGTGCTGCCGAAGCACATGGGCTCGAACAAGTACCCCGGCATGAAGAACTACCTGCTCACCGGCCTGTACCGGAACGGGCACATCGGCGACCCGAACCTCCTCTTCCCGGACGGCACGCACGTTTACGGCACCGACGGCACGCCGGGCGTGGCCTACGTCGACGGGTTCATCGCCGGCAAGACCAGGGACTCCGTCCTGCCGCCCGCGCCGGCGACCTCGGGCGGCTCCTCGACGCCGCCGGCCTCGGGCTCGGCCTCGCCTTCCGGTTCCCCGGAGCCGACGACGAACGGCGGCACGCCGGTCAGCACCGCCGGCGTCGGCTTCCCGCAAGGCGGATGCTCCAGCACCGGGTTCCAGTCCGCCTGGCTCGCGCTGCCGCTCTTCGGTCTGTTCGCGCTGCGCCGCCGCCGTTCGGCTGCCTAGACGCGTAGCATCGGGTTTTCGAGCCGGCCGTCCTTCGGGGCGGCCGGCTTTTTCATGCGGTTCGCAGTCGCTCGAAGCGGGAGATGCGCGTACCGTCCGCTCCGGGCAGGAACGGCCGATACGCCTCCAGCATCCGCTCCACGTACAGATCCATCGAGTAGAGCGACTCGACCCGCGCCCGGCCGGCGGCGGCGAGCCTCTGCGCGAAGACGCGATCGGAAAGCACCTTTGCGATCGCCTGCGCGAGCGAGCGCGGATCTCTCCTCGGCACCACCATCCCGGCATCGCCGACGATGTGCGGCATCGCCCCCGAGCGGGTGACGATCACGGGCCTGGAGGCCGCCATTGCTTCGATGGTCGCCAGGCCGAACGCTTCCTCCCACTCGGACGGAACGACCACCACCGAGGCGGCGGCGAGAATCTCGTCGACA
>VBEO01000048.1 GCA_005881825.1 Chloroflexota bacterium
CGACCCCACCGTGGACCGGCCCCCGGTCCTCGCCGACTATGCGCGGGCGGTCGGCGCCGACTGGACCTTCGCGACCGGCGTGCCCAACGACGTGGCCGACTTCTGGCAGCACTTCGACCTCACCTTGAGCACCGGGGATACCCACCAGGACCGCCTGGTCGTGGTCGACCGCTGGGGATATGTGCGAGTGGCCTACGACGGGGCTCCCGATTTGGGCGGTGTCGTGCCCCCGGCTCTGCTGGGGCAGCTCGATGCCGCCGGGCTGGCCAGGCTCAACTCCCACGGCAGCGGCTGGGACGCCCAGCAGATCGTCGACACCCTGAACAGCCTCAACGCTTTCGCGGTCCGGGCCACCGCCGGCGGTGCGCGGGCGCCAGAGTTCGAGATCCCCGAGTTCGACGGCCACCTGCTCCGGCTCAGCCAATTCGCCGGCCGCCCGGTGGTGGTCAACTTCTACGCTTCCTGGTGCCTGCCCTGCCAGAACGAGCTCCCGCTTTTCGAGAAGTACGCGGAGCGCAGCCCGCGGGTGCAGTTCCTGCTGCTCGACTATCTGGACGATCCGGGGCGCGGGCATGACCTGCTCCAGACCACCGGGGCCCGCACGCCGCTGGCTGGCAACGACTTCCAGGGCCGCGTCGGATCGGCCTACGGGGTGCTGGGACTGCCGATGACGGTGTTCATCCGGTCCGATGGCACCATCGAAGGCACGGTCCGAGGCCAGCTGGACGAACCCACCCTCGCCGGGCACATAGCCAGCCTGGCGGGCTAGGTAGACTCCGCTTAATGCTCGGCTCACTGGCCCAAACACGCTCGTTGGGCGAGGTGCTGCGGGACTACCTCAGTCTCCTCAAGCTGCGGATCGTGCTCCTCTTGGTGGCCACCGCCGTGGGCGCCATGCTGCCCGCGGCCCACGGCTGGCCGAAGGCGCTGACCGTGCTCGCGGTCATCCTGGGCGGCACCCTGGCCGCCGGCGGCGCCCACGCCATCAACTGCTGGTTCGATCGGGACATCGACGCCGAGATGTCCCGCACCCGGCGGCGGCCGCTGCCGGCCGGTCGCATCCCGGCCTGGCACGCGCTGGTGCTGGGGATCGCGCTCAACATCGTGGCTTTCGCCGTGCTGCTATCGCTGGCCAACCTGGCCTCGGCGCTGCTGGCGCTGAGCGGGACGCTGATCTACGTGTTCGTGTACACGATCTGGCTCAAGCGGACGACACCCCAGAACATCGTCATCGGCGGTGCGGCCGGTGCCATCCCGCCTCTGGTGGGCTGGGCGGCGGTTACTGGCAGCCTCGACGTGACCGCGGTCGCGCTCTTCCTGGTCATCTTTTTCTGGACGCCGCCGCATTTCTGGGCGCTGGCCCAGATGATCCGCCGCGACTACGAACGCGCCCACGTGCCCATGCTGCCGGTGGTCGGCGGCGACCGCTCGGCCAAGCGCCAGTCGCTGGCCTACTCGGTGCTCACCGTCGGCGCCAGCCTGGTCCCCTTCCTGACCCACGCCGCCAGCGCTGTGTACCTGGCCGGCGCCATGGTGCTGGGCGCCGGCCTGGTCGGGCTGGCGCTGCTCGACCTCCGCGAGCAGGGCTGGACCCGGCGCTTGTGGAGCTATTCGATGCTCTACCTGGCCGCGCTCTTCGTGCTGCTCGCGATCGGCTCCTTCCCGTCGCTGTAGTGCCCGCGCCGAGCATCCTCCGGCTGCACCTGGCCAGCCTCAACGGACCCGACGGCGGCACCTGGCCAGTGCACGGGTTCGTGATCCTGCACGAGAAGGCGGGGCCGATCCTGGTGGATACGGGCGTCGGCGGTCCTGAGAAGGCCCTTACCGATTGGCGCGTGGTCAATGTCTCCGCGGCCGATGCGCTGGCCAAGCATGACCTGCTGCCCTCGGACATCAAGATCGTGATCAACACGCACCTGCACTTCGACCACTGCGGGCAGAACGCGGTCTTCAAGCACGCGCCGTTCTACGTGCAGCGCACCGAGCTCGACCGGGCGCGTCGGGAATCCACGCCGCTGCTGGATTGGTTCGACTTCGCCGGCGCGCGCTTCGAGCTGCTCGACGGCGACACCCAGATCGCGGATGGCGTCCGCGTGATCGCGACGCCGGGGCACACAGTCGGCCACCAGTCGGTGATGGTGGCAACAGGAGTCGACGGGGAGGAGCTGATGATCGGCGACGCCGCCTACACGTCGAAGATTTACGAAAAGCCCGACCGGCCGCAGTTGCCGAGAGGTCAGGCCGCGGACCGCGAGGCCTGGGAGCGCTCGCTGCAGCACATCCACGAGCTGCGGCCCGCGCACGTGCATTTCTGTCACGACACCGCGATCGTCCATTCCTAATCCGCCAGTTCGTGGCAGTCGCGGCAGCGTGCTTCGTATGCCTCCGCCGCGCCCACCAGGATCACCGGGCTGTGGCGTGACGCAGGCCGGCCGTCGATCAGGCGCTGCGTCATGGTGCCGTTGAGCGAGCGGCAGCGCATGCACACAGCCTTCAGCTTCATGACCTCGTCAGCTATCGCCATCAAAGCCGGCATCGGCCCGAAGGGATCGCCTTTGAAGTTGCGGTCCAGCCCGGCCACGAACACAGTGACGCCCGCGCCCACCAGCTGAGCCGCGACCGCGGCCAGCCCCTCGTCGAAGAACTGGGCCTCGTCGATGGCCACCACGTCGGCGCCCGACGCCAGCAGCCTGACCTCGGACGAAGTGGACACCGGCTCCGCCGCCATGGAAGCACCGCCGTGCGTGGAGATGGCATCAGCGCCCTGGTAGCGGTCATCCAGCGAATGCTTGAAAAGGCTCACCTCCCGGCCCGCGATCCGGTGCACGGTGGCCAGGCGCAGCAGCTCGCCGCTTTTGTTGCTGAACATGGGCCCGCTGATCACCGTCAGCGTGCCTTTCCCGCGCGTCACGACTAGCTAGGCTAGCCATGCATGGAACCGCTGGTGGACGCCGCCTGGCTGGCGGAGCACGCGGCCGATCCCGACCTGCGGATCATCGACTTTCGCTGGTATCTCGACGCCCGCAGCGGCCGGGCCGCTTACGACGCCGGCCACATCCCGGGCGCCGTCTTCGTCGACCTGGAGGCGGTCACCGCCCCCTCCGGCCCCGGCCGGCACCCGCTCCCGGCCACGGCCCGGTTCGAGGCCGAGATGAGGCTGGCCGGCGTCTCGGCCCAGAGCCTGGTGGTCGTCTACGACGACGCCGGCGGCTCGATCGCGGCCCGCCTCTGGTGGCTGCTGCGTCACTTCGGCCACGAGCAGGTGTCAATGCTGGACGGCGGGCTCCAGGCCTGGACCGGCTTGCTGTCGACAGAGCCGGCGCAGCCGCCACCGGGTGATTTCAGAGCCAGGCCGAGGAGGGGCGAGGTCGTGGACCGCGAAGCCGTGCGCACCCGCTCGGCGCAAACCGTTCTGCTCGACGCGCGCGCCGGCGAGCGCTACCGGGGCGAGAGCGAGCCGATCGATCCCCGAGCCGGCCACATCCCCGGCGCGCTCAGCGCCTTCTGGAAGGACAACCTCGGGGCCGACGGCCGCTTGCTGCCAGCCAAGGCCTTGCGCGCGAGATATCGCGACCTGGGCGTGAAGGATGGACGCCGGGTGATCGTGCACTGCGGTTCCGGCGTCAACGCCTGCCACCACGTGCTGGCGATGACGGTCGCCGGGCTCCAGCCGCCTCTCCTGTATGAGGGCAGCTGGAGTGACTGGTCGCGCCATCCGGACCTGCCGGCGGCCACCGGCCCGGAGCCGTAACCTATTTCCGGCATGCTGCTGCAAGGCAAGAAGGTCCTGATCGTCGGTGTCCTGGACCGCAAATCGATCGCCTATGCGATCGCCGAACAGGCCCAGCAGGCAGGCGCCGAAATCCTGTTGACGAGCTTCGGCCGAGTGATGTCGATCACGCAGATGACGGCCAAGCGGCTCGACCCGGTGCCGGACATCCTGGAGCTCGACGCCACCAAGCCCGAACAGGTGGAAGCAGTTTGCAAGGAGGTCGAAAAGCGCTGGGGCCGGCTCGACGGGCTCGTGCACTCGATCGCGGGCGCACCCAACGACGCGCTGGGCGGCAACTTTCTGCACACGCCGTTCGAGAGCGCGGCGGTGGCTTTCCACATCGGCGCCTTTTCCCTGAAGACGCTGGCGGTCGGAATGCTGCCGGTGATGCGTGAGTACGGTGGCTCGATCATCACCCTGGATTTCGACAACTCCACTCAGGCCTGGCCCAAATACGACTGGATGGGAGTTTCCAAATCCGCCCTGGAGTCGATCGTGCGCTATCTGGCGCGCGACCTCGGGCGCTATGGGATACGGGTCAACGCGCTGGCGGCAGGACCGCTGGCCACGCTGGCCGCGAGCGCCATCCCGGGCTTTCGGGATTTCGAAGACCTCTGGCACCGGCGGGCGCCGCTGGGTTGGGATATCAAGGACAAGTCGCCGGTCGGCAAAACCGCCTGCGCCATGCTCTCGGACTGGATGCCGGCAACGACCGGCGAGATCATTCACGTCGACGGCGGTTATCACGCCATGGGGGCCGAGATACCGCCTCAGCAAGAGGGGGCAATTCCCTAAGCGGGCCCTACATCCCCAGATCTTGGGGTCCCTGCTTGGCAACCCCCCAACATGCTGCTAAGCTCGCGCGCAAATCCTTCTGGAGGGGAGTTGCTTGCGAGAGTGCCTCGTGATCTACGTCGATGCCGCACTCGACAAAAATGGCCGGGCCGGATGTGGCCTGGCCGTTTTCGTTCGTGGCCGCACCCTGTACACCGAATCTTTTGGCTTCGCGCATGGGGGTGGGTCAGCGCAGCTGGAGGCTCATGTTTGCGCGGCGGCACTCGACCTGGCCGCTTCGCGCTGGCCGCTGCACCGCGTGGTGGTGCGCACCGATTGCGCGCCGGTGGTGCGCAGCCGGATGCCATCGAGCGAAACCTTCAGGTTGGCGGTGCACGAGGTTCGTGAGCGCTGCCGGCGCGGACATCGCGTCGTCAGGTATGTCAGCAGGAAAGCCAATCCTGCGCACGAGTTGGCGCGGGAAGGATTGAAAAGCCTGATCAAGCAGCAGCCGGCGATCACAATTCCCGCAGCCGCGTAACAAATTCCAAAGTCGGCCCTATACTGCTTCCGTTCCTGGCAACTTTTTTGAAGGGGATGGCTGATGGCTGACGAAACCGCAGGCACCGCGCGACCGAAGCGCAAATACACCCGTCGCAGCACGAGCAGCGGCACCGCTTCCACGCGTCGGCGGCGCGTCGGTGGCGCGGAACTGGTCGATTCGCTGAATGGCATGGTCAGCGAGCTGATCAAGGAGAATCGCAAACTGCGGCGGCAGGTGGAACGTCTTTCCGCGAAGGGCAAGACGACCTCCACGGGCACCATCGAGCGTGGTTTGCGCGGCATTCAGCGGCGCGTCCAGCGGGCGATGGGCTCGGCAGCCCCGACGCGCCGGCGCGCGCGCCGGGCTACCAGCACCCGCACCCGCAAGCCGTCCACCAATGGTCGCCGCCGGCGGCGCTCCACGAGCGGCACCAGCAGCAGCAGCTGATCCGCGAGGAACTTTGACCGGCAACGAGGGCGGCGCCGCGAGGCGCCGCCCTCTTGTTCAGCTGGACCATGTGTTGGTCCCGGTGACCGACCTGGATGAGGCGGGCGCCCGCTTCCTGCAGGCATATGGGTTGCAGTCGCTGGCCGGCGGCGCTCACCCCACAGGCACCGCCAACCGCATCATCCCGCTCGGCCGCACCTACATCGAGCTGATCGCCGTCGTGGATGCGGCCAAGGCTGCGGAGTCGGCACGCAGCCGGCGGATCGGCCAGGCGGCGGAGGCCGGGCGGCCCTTCGCCACGTGGGCCGCACGCACCGACGACCTGAGCCGCCTCCGGGAGTCTTTCCGGCGCCGGGGCTGGGAGCTGCCGCCGGTCAACCGCGGTTCGCGGACCCGGCCCGACGGCGTGGTGCTGGAGTGGAGGTCGCAAGAGCTGGTCCCGGACGCGCAGCCTTCGGTGCTTCCCTTCCTGATCGAATGGCACGTGCCGGCCGGCTCGCACCCGGCCGAGGTGCGGGCCGAGCATCCGGCCGGCGCCGGCGACATCGTCTTCGCCCGGTTCCAGGCCCCAGATCCCCAGGCAGCGCAGGCGCAGCTCACCGACCTTGTCGGTGGCAAGCTGGAGTTCGCAGTGGATGAAGGCCCGGAGCCGGCCCTGGTCGAGGTGGAGCTGGAACGCGTGGGCGGCCAGCGGCTGGCGATCCCATGACTCGGCTGGTGGGCCGGGTCGCCGCGGTCACCGGCTCCAGCCGCGGCATCGGGCACGCCATCGCCACTGCCTACCTGGCCGAGGGGGCGCGCGTGCTGGTCAACTCCCGCGACGCCGCCACCGCCGAGGCCACCGCGCGAGAGCTGGGCGAGGGTGCGGCCGGGGTGGGCGCCGACGTGAGCACGCCGGAAGGCGCGCTGGCGGTGGTCGAAGCCGCGCGCGAGCGGTTCGGCCGGCTCGACATCCTGGTCGCCAACGCCGGCATCAACATCGTCAAAAACGCGGTCGACTACAAGCCCGAAGAGTGGCGACAGGTGCTGGCCACCAACCTGGACGGCGTCTTCTACTGCGCACAAGCCGCCGGCCGCGTGTTGCTGGAGCAGGGCTCGGGGAGTGTGATCGCGATCGCCTCCGTGACCTCGTTCAACGCCTTCCCGCAGCGGGTCGCCTACGCCACCGCCAAAGCCGGCCTGGTGATGATGACCAAGGTCCTGGCCGCCGAGTGGGCGTCAGGCGGCGTGCGCGTCAACGCCATCGCGCCGGGCTATGTGGGCACGGAGATGGTGCGCGAACTGGTCAACAAGGGCCGCGTCGACGAGGCGGCCGTTCGCCGGCGCACGCCGATGGGCCGCCTCGCCGACCCCGCCGAAATCGCCAAGGCTGCTGTCTTCCTAGGCTCCGACGAGGCCAGCTTCATAACCGGCGAAACGCTCGTCGTAGACGGCGGCTGGCTCGCTTACGGCTGGATCTAATAACCCCGCTTCGCGATCTGGTAAGCGTCCCAGGCCGAGTGCGCCCAGATCCCTAGGCCGCCGATCTCCATGGGTATCCCGACCGCCGCTCCGATTCCGGTGAGGTCGAGATCGGCGCCGAAGAACTGCAGGCCGCCCGCCATCGCCATGTAAACCAGGCCCTTCTTCCAGTGGCCGAGGTAGATATGGCCGAGACCAGGGATGATCGAGAGGGCGACCGCCGCCATCGGGTTGTAGCGCCGGTAGGGGTGAGCCTGGTAAGCGGGCGTTGCGCCGCAGTTGGCGCAGGCCGCCGAGGGGTGCGCCAGGGTCGCACCGCAGCGTCCGCAGAGCACGTGGGTTGCCATCGAAAGAGTGATTCCCAAATGCGCTAGTCTCCCAACCATGGACCTCAGCTTCACTCCTGAGGAAGAGGCCTTCCGACAGGAGGTGAGGTCCTGGCTCGACGCCAACCTGCCCGAGGAATGGCGCCACGGCGGCGTCGGCGGCTACCGCGAGGACGAAGAGGAGTCGATCCAGCGTGAGTGGCAGCGCCGCCTCTATGAGGGAGGCTGGCTGACCCTGGCCTGGCCCAAGGAGCAGGGCGGGCGGGGCGCGACCCCGGTCATGCAGTCGATCTACTCCGAGGAGATGGCGAAGGCGGGAGGTCCACCCATCATCGGGAGACTCGGCGTGAGCCTGCTGGCGCCGCTGCTCAGCGTATTCGGCACCGACTGGCAGAAGGAGCAGTACCTGGCCAAGATCCTCTCCGGCGAGCTGGTCTTCGCGCAGGGCTTCAGCGAGCCCGACGCCGGCAGCGACCTGGCCGGGCTCAAGTCGCGGGCGGTCAAGAAGGACGGCGGCTGGGTGCTCAACGGCCAGAAGACCTGGTCGAGCGGCGCCCATTACTCAGACCGCTCTTTCCTGCTCGCGCGCACCGACCCCGCAGCGCCGGCCCACAAGGGCATCGGGATGTTCCTGATCGACCTCAAGCAGCCGGGCGTCGAGGTGCGGCCGATCATCCAGATGACCGGCAGCGGCGAGTTCTGCGAGATCTTCCTGACCGACGCCTTCGTCGAAGACCGCGATGTCGTGGGCTCCCCGACCGAGGGCTGGAAGATGGCCATGGCCACCTTCGGCTTCGAGCGCGGCGGTCTGGCCAACGCGTACCGCTTCCAGCGAGCCATCGACGAGCTGGCCAACCTGACGCGCCGGCAGGGCGCAGGCGCCGACGACACGGTGCGCCAGCGGGTGGCGCAGGCGGCGATCGAGGCGCACGTTTTCCGTGCCACCGGGCTGCGCAACCTGACGCGGGCGCAGCAGGGCCAGGTGCCGGGACCGGAGGCCTCGCTGGTAAAGCTGTTCTGGTCGGAGATGGACAAGAAGCTGCAGGAGACCGCGATCGCCGTTCAGGGCATGTACGGCGCCCTCGACCCTGAATCGCCCTGGTCGGTCGAGGAGGGCCGCTGGCAGTACGGCTGGATGTGGTCACAGGCCGAGACGATCTACGCCGGCAGCTCCGAGATCCAGCGCAACATCATCGCCGAGCGGGTGCTCGGGCTCCCCAGGGGCCGCTAGCGACGGCGAGCACCGCGTCTTCCCTGCTCGACCGCATTCGTGCGCGAATCGGTTGGGAGGGGCCGGTCAAGACGACGACCGTGGAGGCCGGCCACATCCGCCGCTTCTGCGAGGCGATCGGCGACCCCAACCCGCGCTGGCGGCAGGAGGCGCCGCCCACCTTCCTGGTTGCGCTGGGTACGGAGACACCCGAGATCCCCGAAGTCCTCGAGTACGGCAAGGGCTGGCTCAACGGCGGGGACCGCTTCGAGTACCTGGAACCGGTGCGCGCCGGAGATGTCATCACCTCGCGCACAGTGCTGAAGGACGTCTACGAAAAGCAGGGCTCCAGCGGGTCACTGCTCTTTCTGGTCTTCGACACCGAGTACACCAACCAGCACGGCCGCCCGGCCGCGCGCATCCGCGGGACGCGCATCCGTCGATGAGCGAAGAGCTGCCAGAGCTCGTCAAGCACCCGACCACGCGCCAGCTGGTGCAGTACGCGGGCGCCTCCGGCGACTTTTACGAGATTCACTACGACCAGGAATTCGCGCGCGGAACCGGCCTGCCCGGGGTAATTCTGCACGGCCTCCTGAAGACGGCCTGGCTGGCCCAGCTGGTCACCGACTGGTGCGGGCCGGAGGCGCGCTTGAAGACGCTGGATGTCACCTACCGCGGCCTCGACTTTCCCGGCCGGCCGTATCGCTGCCGAGGCTCGGTGAAGTCCCGAGGCAACGGGACTGCCGAGCTGGAGATCTGGGGTGAAGACCCCGACGGCAGCCGCACGACCATCGGAACTGCAATGGTGGAGGGCCTCAGGTGAGCACCACGGAAGTCCACAACATGACCGACTACGAGCAGACCGTGCGCGAGTTCAAGCTCGAGGTGCCTGAGCGCTTCAACTTCGCCCGCGATGTGATCGGTAAATGGGCCCAGGATCCCGAAAAGCTGGCCATGCACTGGCTGGGTGCCGCCGGCGAGGAGCGCCGGCTCACCTTTGCGGAATTCGCCGAGCGCTCAGACCGCTTCGCGCGCGTCCTTCAAGACCAGGGCGTGCGCCCCGGCGACCGCGTGATGGTCCAGCTGCCGCGGGTGCCGGCGTGGTGGGAGGTCCTGCTCGGCTGCTTCAAAGCGGGCGCGGTGGCGGTGCCCGGGACAGTGCTGCTGACGCCCAAAGACATCCACTACCGAACCACGCTCGCCGAAGGGGTGGCCTACGTCTGCGACGCGGACAACGCCGCCAAGGTCGACCAGGTCAAGGCCGAATGCCCGTCGCTGAAGACGCTGATCCAGGTCGATGGACAGGCGAACGACGGCTGGCTCGATTACGAGCGCGTGATGAGTGCGGCGGAGGGTGGGTTCGCGACCGTCGACACGCGCGCCTCGGATCCCGCGCTCATCTACTTCACGTCAGGCACCGTCGGGAATCCCAAGATGGTGCTGCACACGCACGCGTCGTACCCGATCGGCCACGTCATCACCGGCCGCTTCTGGCTCGACCTGCGGCCCGACGACCTCCACCTCAACCTCTCCGAAACTGGTTGGGCCAAGGCAGCCTGGTCGAGCTTTTTCGGACCCTGGAACATGGGCGCCGCCCTTTTCGTGCAGGACGCGCGCGGGAAGTTCAACGCGGCCGAGACGCTGCAGCTGCTGGAGAACTACCCCATCACAACGTTCTGTGCGCCGCCCACCGCGTACCGGATGCTGGTGCTCGAGGACCTGACGCGCTACCGCACCTCGCTGCGCTGGTGCGTGGGCGCCGGAGAGCCGCTCAACCCCGATGTCATCGAGACCTGGCATCGCGGCACCGGGCACCTGATCCGCGACGGCTACGGCCAGACGGAAACCGTGCTGCTCTGCGGCAACTACCCATCGCTGGAAGTGCGCCCGGGATCGATGGGCAAGCCCTCGCCGGGCATGCCGGTGGCAGTCATCGACGACGATGGCCAGGTGTTGGGGCCGGACAACGAGGGCGACATCGCGGTGCGCTATCGCCCCGAGCGGCCGGTGGGCCTTTTCCAGGAGTACTGGAAGAATCCGGCCGCCACCGAAGCCAGCCGGCGCGGCGACTGGTACGTGACAGGCGATCGGGCATACGTCGATCGGGACGGCTATTTCTGGTTCGTCGGTCGCGCCGACGACGTCATCATCTCGGCCGGCTACCGGATCGGTCCCTTCGAGGTCGAAAGCGCCCTGGTCGAGCACCCGGCGGTGGCCGAGGCCGCAGTGGTGGGGAAGGGCGATCCCATGCGCGGCACCATCGTCAAGGCTTACGTGATCCTCGCGCCCGGTCACGAGGGCTCCGAACAGCTGGCCGGGGAGCTGCAGGACCACGTCAAAAAGGTGACCGCACCCTACAAGTACCCCCGCGAGATCGAGTTCGTGAGCGAGCTGCCCAAAACCATCAGCGGCAAGATCCGGCGGGTCGAGCTGCGCGCGAGGTGAACCGCGCGCTCCTCCTGGCGGCGACGGCGGGCGTGGCCGTGGGCGCGCTGGCGGTGGGTGCCATCGCCATCGGAGCCCTGGCTGTGGGCCGCCTGGCGGTCGGGCGTGCCCGCTTCGGCGAGGTCGAGATCGACGACCTGACCGTGCACCGCTTACGGGTGCTCGAACGCTACGAAGAGGACCTCAGCCTTGACCGTGCTGGTCGTGAAAGCGAGTCGACCACCAGCGTGTAGGAATGCTCGAGCATCTCGAGCACGAGGTCGGACGGCAGCGCAGCGTCGATGCGCACGGTGTTCCAGTGCCGCTTGTTCGTGTGGTAGCCGGGCGTGATCTGCGAGTGCTGAGCCCGCAGGACGGAGGCCCAGCCCGGATCGCACTTGAGTGTCACCGTGGACCCATCCAAAGGTGTGACGGCGAACATCTTGCCCCCGACCTTGTAGACCAGCGCATCGGGGCCGAAAGGCGTGGTTTCGGACGCGCCGGGCTGCCCACGCAGCCAATTGCGGACCTGATCCCCGTCCATTTGACGAAAACTTACACGTGTTAACTAGTGGGCCGACGGTAGGCCGTGCCGGGCTCCGTTACCTTCTGCGAGTTGCCTTCGCTCGTTGAATTCGTGGGCGTCACGCGGAGCTACGGCAGCCGGGTTGCGGTGGAGGACATCCATCTCGGTTTGGATCCCGGCGAGCTCGTGTTCCTGGTCGGTCCCAGCGGGGCCGGCAAGACGACGCTCCTCAAGCTGATCAACCGGGAGATCCGGCCCACGTGCGGCGAAGTGTGGGTGGACGGACTGCCCGCGCACCAGCTCTCAGCGTCCAAGGTCGCGGACCTGCGTCGCCGCGTCGGTGTGGTCTTCCAGGACTACAAGCTGCTGCCGCGCCTGACCGCGCTCGAAAACGTCGCCTTTGCGCTGCAGGTGACCGACCTCCGCATCTCCGACGAGGAAGCGCGCGACCGCGGTCTTGACGCGTTGGATGCGGTCGGCCTCGGCGATCGCGCCGACGCCTTTCCGCACCAGCTTTCCGGCGGCCAGCAGCAGCGAGTGGCCGTGGCGCGCGCGGTGGTCAGCCAGCCGCCGCTGCTGATCGCCGACGAACCGACCGGCAACCTGGATGTCGAGACCGCCTGGCAGATCACCGACCTGCTGGAAGACATCGCCAACTTCGGCACCACCGTGCTGGTGGCGACGCACAACGTGGAGATCGTCAAGCGCATGCAGCGCCGCGTCCTGACCCTCGTCGATGGGCGTCTCGTGCGAGATCAGCCCGCCGGGCGGGTGGGGAGGCTGGCTTGGGCGGCGTGGTCGTAAAAGGCCGCTTTCCGGGACGGCGTCGGCTGCTCGTGGTGGTCACGCGCAATGCCGGCCGCTACCTGTTTCACGGCGCCTTCCGCAACTGGCTGCGCAACCTGGCCGGGACCGCTCCCGCGCTCGGTTCGATGACCCTGCTGCTGCTGCTCAGCGGATTGGTCGGGCTGAGCGGATTTGCGATGCGCAACCTGGCCATCACAGAGGCACATGACGCTTCGCTGCTGCATGTGTACCTGCGCGACGACGCCACCGACGACCAGGTCGCCGCGCTGCGCGCGCGCATCGAGGCCGACCACCGCGTGGCCGGCGTCGGCTACACGACCAAAGCCCAGGCGCTGGCACGGGCTCAGCGGCGCCCAGGGCTCCCCGAGCTGGTCGACGCCACCGACTCCAACCCCTTCCCGGCCAGCCTGGACGTGCAGGTCAAGCAAGTCTCCGACGTGGGCGCGATCGATGCGCTGGTGCACGACGATGCCGCCGTCGACCCTGGCTACCCGACGTCCTACGACCAGGGCGCCTACCAGCGCATCCAGCAGGTGATGCTGGGCGCCGCCATCGCCGGCGCGGCGTTCCTGCTGCTGCTCGGCTTCGTGGCGCTGACGGTCACAGCCAACAGCATCCGCTCGGCGATCCACGCTCGGCGCGACGAGGTCACCATCATGCAGCTGGTGGGCGCGCCGCGCTGGATGGTGCGGGGGCCGTTCGTGATCGAGGGCGCGCTCACGGGCGGGTTCGCGGGCCTGGCTGCGGGCATCGTCACGCTGCTGATCAGCCTGGCTCTGATCTCGGCCGGGTCCAGCTCCTTTGCGCAGGTTGCGCCCGGCGTGACCGTTGAAGTAGCCATAGTGGCTGCACTCCTCGTCTTCGTCGTGGGCATCGCGCTGGGCTCCGGGTCCTCGCTGTTCAGCCTGCGGAAGCACCTCGAGTCGTGATCCGGCCGGCCGCCGCCGTGGCGGTGGCTCTGTGCGTCCTCGGGCTGGCCGCTCAGCCCGCGGCCGCCGACACCAACAGCGACCTGGCGCAGGCGCAGCAGCGCGCGGCGGTGATCATGCAGGTGCGCGCGCAGCTGGGCACCAACCTGGCTGACGCGCTGGCCGCGCAGGACCAGCTCACCCGCTCGCTGCAGGCGAACCAGCAGCAGCAGCAGGTGACGCAGGGCAAGATCGACGTTGCCAACGCCAAGATCGCTGACCTCGACACGGAGATCGCGCGGCTGAACGACGAGATCGCGCGCACCGATCACAAGATCGAGGTCGAGCGCGCACAGCTGAAATCCCTCGCGCGGGCCCTCTACGTGCAGCCGGGTTCGCTGCTGGTGACGCTGGCCGAGTCGAAGAACCTCTCCGACATGATCAGCCGCATCAGCGATCTCAACTCGGCGGGGGGCCGGGCGCGCGACCTCAAGTCGCAGCTCATCAGTGACGAGGCGCTGGAGGTTAGCGACCGGTCCAAGCAGCAGGCCGCGCGAGATGAGCAGGTCGGCCTGCGCCAGGCGGCGGCCAAGGACCTGGCTGCGCTGCAAGCCCTGCAGCAACAGGAGGAGGACTCCAAGGCCAAGCTCGACCTAAAGATCGCGCAGACGCGGGCCGAGCTGGTTCTGATTCAGAACCAGTCGACGCAGCTCGCCCAGCAGATCACGCAGTTGCTGCAGGACCAACAGGACGCGATCATCGCCGCGGCCATGTCGCAGGTCTGGGACCAGGTCAAGATCTACGAAGGCCAGAACCCGCTGACCGGCATCGGCACCAGCGCGAACCACTCGAAGACGTTCCGCTTCGTGTGGCCGATGCCAGGTTCAACCATCACGCAGGGCTTCGGGCCGACGCCGTACTGGTTCGAGCCGGCCTACGGCGGTTTTGCCCACTTCCACACCGGCGTCGACCAGGCCCTGCCTGAAGGCTCCCCGGTCCAGGCTGCGGACGATGGCGTCGTGATCCTGGTCGGCAGTGGCCCGTACGGCTACGGCAACTACGTGGTCCTCGAGCATCAGGGCGGGCTGACCACGCTGTACGGGCACCTGAACCGGGCGCTGGTCAAGGTGGGGGACGCGGTCACCCAGAGCCAGCCGATCGGCCTCGAGGGCTCGACCGGCAACTCGACCGGGCCGCACCTGCACTTCGAACTGCGGATCAACAACCAGCCCGTCGACCCGATGCCGTACCTGCCGCCCGGCCCCCCGAGCGACTTCAAGGGCTAAGCGTCGAAAGGGCGGGGCAAGCCCCGCCCCTACGGAGAGACTTGGCTACCTCGAGTAGTACTTGGCGGCCGCTCGGGAGACGTCGCGGATCGCCTGCACGCCCTGGTCGGGGTTGTCGCTGTCGGTGAACATCGAGATCACGAACTGGTGGCTGCCGAGCACAATGCCGAC
>VBEO01000063.1 GCA_005881825.1 Chloroflexota bacterium
CGTCGCGGAGGGGGACGGAGCTGGGATTGCGAAGTCCCCAGGGGGCGACTGCCGCATGCCGCATTACAGAAACCTCCTGGGGGGCCTCTCCCCTCATTTCTCGTCCGCGTGATTGGATTGGCCGGCTCAATAGCGAATGCCCTTGAGGAAGTGGTCGACCATCGTTCGATCGGCGTCCATGCCGAACTCGCTCGGCTTTAGTCCGGCCACGTAGGCACGCAGCCTGTCGATGTCGTCTCGCGCCTCTGGGCACTCGAGCCACAACTTGGACAGCGCGATCTGAAACGAAGTCCAGCAAGTGGTGTCGGAACGGTCAACCCAGAAGTCTTGGATTTCAGTGTCAATGACGTCCATCGCCTCACGAGTGCGGGCAATCCTCAGGCCGCGTGCCACCGTCGACCTTTCTGCATCTAGGGCCTCCGTCCGAACTGCCCGAACCAGGGGACTTAGGATGGCACCCGCACCGAATGGCGAACCGGCCTAACCAACGCGGCCACCGGGAGCAGGACGATCACTAGTGCGAAAAACCACGCCGACGACGACAGTGGCCCACTGGAGGAGCCAGGTAGGTGGAGAACTCACAAATTGGAACCCTCCGTGAGCGCTGTGAGCATTCGACCCGAAGTTGTCAGCCCAGGCTTGACGCTTTGAGTTGGATCAACTGGCTCCGGAGCACGGACTCGAACCGTGAACCTTGCGGTTAACAGCCGCCTGCTCTACCGATTGAGCTACTCCGGAGCGGCAGCCCGTGATTCTACCCGGCACCCTTCCGGCGACCGGAGCCTCCGCCGGCTCAGGCTTGGCAGATATCCCGGGATATCTGCCATTCGCCGGCCCGGGATTGGGTGATATCCCGGGACATCAGGGGCGCGGGCGACGCGCGCCGCGCTAGGTCGCCGACGTCAGGCCGAGCAGCTCGCTCAGAGGACCTTCGAACCTCGCCATCCGTTCGTGCACCTCGATCACCTCGTCGGTAGTCACCGGCTGGGAGCGGTCCACGCTGACCGCGTGCTCGGTCCACTCGAGACCGCACTCGCAGCGGTGAAAAGTGAACAGCGAGGCTTGGGAATGAAACGACGAGACCGCTGCCTCACTTCGGCTGCGCCCACAAGAACAGCTGGGAGGCTCAGGCTCCTTCTTCGGCTTCTGCATCGACGTGATCTCCGTTGGTACTGGGTCTGAAGCCCGCGTTCGGGGCATCCTACTACGGAGGCGACGTTTTGTAGCCTACCGGGCTTCTTTCAGCTCCTGGATCAGCTCGTCGAGGTCCCGGATCCGGCCGGCCCGGGCCGCCGTTTCGAGCGTCTGCCATTGGGACAGGCTGTCGACGAAGCCTTCCCCCAGGTCGTAGCCGTGCCGGAAAAGCAGCTCCCGGCCACGCTCCGGGTCTGCCTCGAGCACGTCCCGGATCCGCGTGTGCGGCCCGACGTCAGGCACTCTTGGGCGGCGCCGGTGGCGGCGGGGTTGGTGCCTTCTCCAGCATCACGTGATGCCCGTGCCACAGCGCCGGCACCTCCTTGGGCTGGTCACCGTCGTAGATGAGCTTCAAGACCCAGGCACCCTCGACCAGCGCGGGCTCGGCCGCCAGCTTGCCCTTGTAGCCGCGCCGCTTCACCTCGCCGATCAGCGGCACCGCGTAGAGCACCAGCGTGTAGGGAAGCCGCATGGTCGACAGGCGGCCGCCCTCGCTGGAGCCGTCGACGCCTGAGGTCTGGGACGCGACGAGTGCTGGGTCGGGGGTCATCGAGGGGTTAGGTTAGCCGCTCCGCCCGCGCGCCTTGACCGCGGCCAGGATCGCCTCGGCCGCGCCTTCCAGGCCCAGCCGCCCAGTGTCCAGCACCAGGTCGTAGTGCGAGGGATGCGACCAGTCGTGCCCGTAGACCTGCTTGATGTAGGCGCTGCGGTTGGCGTCGGTGGTCTTCATCCGCTTGCGCGCTTCCTCTTCGCGGAGATCCAGCAGCTCGCGCGCCAGCTGAAGCCGGAACTCCTCGCCGGCGCGGAGGAAGACGTGGGTGGCGCCGGGCTCGTCGGCCAGGATGTAGGCCGAGCCCCGACCCACGATCACGGCGTTCCCCGTGCGCGCGGCCTCCCGGATCACTTCCTGTGTGATCTTCAAAATCGCGCGCCGCGGATCGAAAGCCGGGTCGTTGTAGGGCGGCGTCCACGCCGCCACCTCGGGCGGCCCGGTGAACTCGACCGACGCCGCGCCCAATGAGGCGAGCAAGCGGTTGAGAAACCTACTGGGTGACTCGTCATTGCGCTCGACCTCGTTCTCCGGCATCTCCAGCCGGCGCGCCACCTCGCCCACGATCCCCTTGTCCACGAACTCGGCCTGCAGCCGCTGCGCCACCGTGTGGCCGACCACCTCGCCGCCGGCGCCGAACTGGCGCGCGATCGTGATCACCGGCATCGGGGGAACCCCCTACTCGAGATAGTCGCGCAGTTTTTTCGAACGCGACGGGTGGCGCAGCTTGCGCAGCGCCTTGGCCTCGATCTGACGGATGCGCTCGCGGGTGACGCCGAACCGCTTGCCGACCTCTTCGAGCGTGCGCTGGTGGCCGTCGATGAGGCCGAAACGCAGCTGCAGCACGCGCCGCTCGCGCGGGGTGAGCGTGTCCAGGATGTCCTCGACCTCGTTGTGGAGCATGGTCAGCGAGGCCGCCTCCGAGGGCGCCACCGCCTCCTTGTCCTCCACAAAGTCGCCCAGGTGGGAGTCCTCCTCCTCGCCGATAGGAGTCTCCAGCGAGACCGGGTCCTGGGAGACCTTGATGATCTCGCGCACCTTCTCGGGCGTGATCCCCATCTCCTCGGCGATCTCGTCGTCGCTGGGCTCCCGGCCCAACTCCTGGAGCAGGCGCCGGGAGACCCGGACCAGCTTGTTGATCGTCTCCACCATGTGGACCGGGATGCGGATCGTGCGCGCCTGGTCGGCGATGGCGCGGGTTATGGCCTGGCGAATCCACCAGGTCGCGTAGGTCGAGAACTTGTAGCCCTTGTGGTAGTCGAACTTCTCGACCGCCCGGATCAGCCCCATGTTCCCTTCCTGGATCAGGTCCAGGAAGGACATGCCCCGGCCGATGTACTTCTTGGCGATGGAGACGACCAGGCGCAGGTTGGCTTCGGTCAGCCGCTGCTTGGCATCCATGTCGCCGGCCTCGATCGCCTTGGCCAGCGTCACCTCGTCCTGCGCGGTCAGAAGCGAGACCCGGCCGATCTCCTTCAGGTACATGCGGACCGGGTCGTCGAGGGAGACCGAGTCCATCATCTCGATCTCCATCAACATGTCGTCGTCGGCCTCGTCCTTCTCCTCGAAGTCGCGCTCCGAGTCGGAGACGTCGATGCCCATCTCCTTGAAGGCCGCGAAGATCCGGAACATCTGGTCCGGCTCGACGTCCATGTCGGGGAACCCCTCCAGGACGTCGTCGGGAGCCAGGTAGCCCTGCTCCTTCCCCTTCACGATCAGGGCTTCCGCCTGCTGGATCAGCAGGTCTTCGAGCTTGGTCTCCAGCTTCTCCTGGGTCTTGGCCAACCGCTAACTCCCTTCCTCTCGCCGCAGTTCCGCCAGACGTGATTGGAGAAGAGCGATCTGTTCGGTGTCGCCCCTCACCTCCGCGTCGCGCAAGTCGCTGATTATCGCTCGCGCGCGCCGATCGCCGATCTGACGCCGGATGCGGCTCACGACGTCGTCCAGGGTGGCGTCATCGGTGCTCGCGGGCGGGTGCGCCCAGGCCCGCCGGACGAGGTCCTGCTCCTCATCCGGGAAGCTGGGCAGGGCTTCGCCCAGAGCCTTCAGCCCCGCTTCCGTGCCCGCGGTCTCCAACATCCGTTGATAGGCGCCACGCTCCTTGGGTTCCAGGTCGTCCGGATGCAAGCGGCCGCGCACGCGGGCGATGGCGTCGGGACGCACCGCCAGAATTTCCAGCAGATAGCGGAACGCGGCCGACCATTGCTTTCCCGCCGGCTGCGGGCGTGAAACGTCGCCGTTAGAGGATTCCTCTCGACGGGCGCCGTCGCGGATGGCGGATGGGGGCCTGAGAACGACCCGATTGGCGTCGACGCCCAACCAGTATGCCGATTGTTCGCGATATGTCTCTCGCAGGGCTGGATCCTCGATCTTGACCAGCACCTCGCCCACCCGGCGCAGCGCCACCTCCAGGTCGCCCGGCCGCAGGCCGGGGTTGAGGCCGCGGATCGAATCCCGGATCCAGAACTCCCAGCCGGGCTGGGCGGTCTTCAGCACGCCTGCCCAGGCCGCGGGCGCCTGCTCGCCGGCGCCGCGCAGGAACTCGTCGGGGTCCTTGGCGGGCCCCTGGAGCACCCCGACCCGGGTGCGCAGCTTGCCCTCGGCCGCCTGCTCGATGGCCTTGAAGGCCGCCGCCTTGCCGGCGTTGTCGTTGTCGAAGACCAGCACCACCTCCTCGGTGAAACGCGCGAGCAGGCGTACCTGCTCAGAGGTGAGTGCGGTTCCCGAGCTGGCGATCGCGTTGCTGACCCCGAAACGGTGGCCCACGATCACGTCGAACTGACCTTCCATTAGCACCGCGTGCCCCTTTTCCGCGATGCCGGCGCGGGCCACATCCAGCGCGAACAGCACCCGACCCTTGACGTAGGCGGGGGTCTCCGGGGTGTTCACGTACTTGCGTGGCTCGTCGGCGGACACGGTGCGGCCGGTGAAGGCCAGCGGAGCGCCTCGCTCGTCGCGAATCGGGATCAGGACCCGCTCCGCGAAGAAGTCCTGGCCGTTCGAGCGCACCAGGCCCGCCGCCGCCGCGTCGGGCAGCTTCTGGCCGCGCTTCTTGAGAAAGGTCACGAAATTGGCGCCGCCGGGCGCGTAGCCCAGGCCGAAGCGGCGGGCCAGCTCCTCGTCGACGTCGCGTCGAGCCAGCAGCCGGCGGCCTGGCTCGCCGGCCGGCGTCGACCAGAGGACGTACTCGTAGTATTGCTGGGCCAGCCGGTTCATCTCCAGGATCCGGCGGCGCAGCGCCGTGCGCTCGCGCTGGGCGCCCGACTCCTGCTTGCGCTCGACCCCGGCCAGCTCGGCCAGGCTGTCCAGCGCACCTTTGAAATCGGTCTTCTCGATCAGCTCCTGGAAGCGGATGACGTCGCCGCCCCGCTGGCAGCCGAAGCAGTACCAGGACTGCATCTGCTCGTTAACCCAGAAGCTGGGCGTCTTCTCCTGGTGGAAGGGACAGAGGCCCGTGTACTCGCGGCCCTGCTTGCGCAGGCGGACGTGCTGCTGGACGAGGTCGAGGAGGTTGAGCCGCGACTTGACCTGGTTGACGAGGTCGTCCGAATTCCTGCCCCCCGGCATGCTGCTGCGATAGTTTGCCCTCCGTGCGAAAGGCGCTGGCGGGCGGCCTGCTGGTGATCCTGGTCGCGTGCTCCACGGCCGGGCCGAAAGCGCCCAGCGGCAGCCCCTCGTCGCCGGCAGGTGCACCCGCCCCCACGCCGACCCCGAGTCCGGCGGCCGAATTCTCGGTGGCGCTGATCGACTGGGACCAGAACGGCACCAGCTACACGCTCTCGCTGGTCTCGGCCGCCGCGAAGGTCCTGGCCACCGCCCACGCGTCCTGGACTCGTGGCGCGCGCTGCGGACCGATGCAGGCCGGCATCATCGCGCCGGCTCCGGTCAGCACCTCCAACCACCGCGCCTACTACCTGGACGCCGGCAGCATCAAGTGGCTCGAGGAAGACGGCAAGACCGGCGTCGCCTTGGCCGGGCCGCTGGATCTCAGCGCCAGCAAGGCTTATGGCTTCGCGGTGGCCCCGGACGATAGCGTCGTCGCCCTCAACACCATCGACTACGCTCAAGCGCCGACGCTCCACCAGAGCCTCACGATCACCAAGGTCGGCGCGGCCGCGCTGGGAAGCCAGATCTACCGGACCACCTCCGGCAACACGGCGGCGGTCTGGCCGGTCGGCTGGCATAAAGGGAATCTCGTGCTCGCCTTCCACGGCGGAACCTGCACTCAGGGCGGGGGTCCAGGCCTGACCGACGCCTGGTCTTACCACGTGGTCGACGCGCAGACGGCGGACCGCAAGGCCACCATCGGCACCGACACCCGCGCCTGCGGCCTGGTCGGGTACCCGACACCGGCAGGAGTTCCCTGCGGCAACTACCTGGAAACCGGCGGCCAGCCTCGAACTCAGGTGCTGGACTGGAGTGGCGCCTCGCACAGCGCCTTCGGCGCGGGCTTCTTGCCGGGTGGCTTATCGCCCGACGGCAAGGCCTACCTGGGCAACACCGCCGGCGGCAGCCAGTACGCGCTCACGCTCCTGCGCGCCCAGGGTGGCGGGGCCAACGTGCCGGTCGGCGACTGCTTCGCCTGCGGGGTCATGTGGATCGACAACTCGCACTTCCTGGTGGCGGGCAACGGCGCCGCCCCGGTCAAGGTCTTCGCTTCCACCCCCGAGCCTCTGCAGGGCGTCTCGGTGGCGGCCCAGGGCTTCCCGGCAGCGCGAGTCCCGGGCAGCCTTGACGGAGCCTGAGCCGAGCCCGCGCCCGGAGTGGTCTCCGGTGCCGCGGCCGGGCTGCGTCAATGTCGAAGGCAGGGTCTTGCTGGCGCGGGAGGGCCTGGCGGTGGCCATGCTCAAGTTCGACGCCGCGGCCACTATCGACGAGCACGCGGCGCCCTATGAGATCGACGTGGTCTGCTTGGAGGGCGAGGGCTTCATCTCGGTCGAGGATCGGGTCTGGGCCTTCGCGCGCGGCCTCACCCTGACCTGGCCGGCCGGCCGCGTGCACCGGCTCTGGACCGCCGAGAGCTCGATGCTGACGCTGATGGTGGAGAGGTCTGGAGGACCGCCCGCGCCAGCGACTGGATGAGCGCGGCCACCTGCTCGCGGCTGCGGTCTTCCGTCGCCAGCAAGTCATAGGTCTCGAAGGAAGTCAGCGTAAGCAGAGCGTCGATATGCGCCGGCGAGGTCTTGCCGAGGCGGCCGAGGATGGTGGCCAGGCCATGCCGCCGCCAGGGATCGCGTGCCACCTTCTCCAGCTCCGGATCCAGCGCCGCCAAGGCGCGCAGGCGCCGGATCGCGAGCCGGTCCGAGCCCCAGAACCTGCAGAAGACGGCGATGAACTCGTCCAGGGACTGCCAGGGATCCGGCCGGCCGAAAGCTTCCGGCAGTCCGCGCATCCCACCGCGGGCGGCCAGGTCATCGAAGATGGCTTCGACCAGGCCGGATTTGCTCTTGAACTGGTAGTAGATCGTCGCCCGCGCGACGCCTGCTCGCCGCGCCACCGACTCGACGGTGAAGTGGCCCATGCGGCCGGGCCGGCTCAAGATCTCGCGGGCTGCGGCGAGGATGCGGCCCCGGTTTTCATGGACGGCCGGTTCCCGGAGACCCAGCTGGTAGGGACGCGGGCTCACGATGCTTAGCCTACTCGCAATTTGTTCAGACAGTCTGTACAATTAATTCCCATGAGAGGAATCGTGACGGCGACGCAGATCGTGGTGCGGGTGACCTTCCTGATCCAGCTGGTGCTGGGTATCGCCCTCTGGACCGGGCGCTTCGACCAGGTAAAGCTGTTGCACATCGCCTCGGGCGTGCTGCTGATCCTGGGCCTTTGGGTCCTGGCCGGGATCGGCGCCCGCAGCGGCGTCGCGCCAGGCTTGGTCGTGCTCGCCTTCGCCTGGGGCGCCCTGACCATCGTCTTTGGGCTGACCCAGGAGCAGATCTTGCCGGACACGGGGCACTGGGTCGTCCAGATCCTTCACCTCTTGGTCGGGATCGGCGCCGTCGGGCAGGCGGAGAACATCGGCCGGCGACTCCGGCAGGGCCGGACCGCCCCGGCGGCGGTGGCGGCGCAGCCGTGAAATCCATCCGCTTTGGCGTCGTCGCCTCGCAAGCCACGTCCGGTGCGGACTGGGCGGCGCGCGCCCAGCGCGCGGAGGCGCTCGGCTACGACAGCTTCCTGGTCCCCGACCGCCTGCAGCAGACCATCTCGCCCCTGCCGGCGCTCGGCTTCGCCGCCGCCGTCACCCGGAAGATCCATCTCGGCACCTATGTCCTGGCCAGCGGCCTCAACAACCCGGTCGTGCTCAGCCGCCAATGCCTGGCATTGGACGCACTGTCCGGCGGACGCTTCGAGGTCGGATTGGGGACAGGGGTGTCACCTGAGGAGTTCGAGCTGGCGGGCGTCGGTTTCGGGACCCCGGCCCAGCGCCTGGAGGCCCTCACCCGCACCCTGGCCGTGCTGAAGGCGGACAACCCCCAGCTGCGGGTCCTGGTCGCCGGACGCGGCCGGTCGACGTTAGCCTTCGCGGCGCGCGAGGCTGACACGGTCGGGCTGGCGGCAGCTCCGAATGCCTCGTTAGAGGAGGTCAAAGTGATCGCGGACTGGGTCCGCGAGTTGGCCGCGGGCCGCGACGAGGAGCTTGAGATCAATCTCAACCTGCTGGCGGCCGGCCAGGGGCCTGACCCGCGCTGGCTGCAGCGCATCGGCCTCGACCTCGATGAGCTGCGCCGCCGAGGGTCGCCGTTCATCCTCACAGGCTCGCCTATCGACATGCGCGACCAGCTTCTGGAGCGTCGAGAGGTTCTGGGCGCCACCTACTTCACGGTCAACGACGGTTTCCTGGAGGAGCTGGCGCCAGTGCTCGGCCTGCTAGCCGAAGCGCTCCCGCAGCCGATCCACTAGCCCGGCCACCGGCACCCGCTCCTGCTCCATGCTGTCGCGCTCCCGGATGGTGACCGCGCGGTCGTTGAGGGTGTCGAAGTCGACGGTGATGCAGAAGGGCGTGCCGATCTCGTCCTGGCGGCGGTAGCGGCGACCGATGTTGCCACCGGTCTGGTCGTACTCGGTGCGGTACCAGGGCTTGAGCAGTCCCATTACCTCGCGAGCGGGCGCGATCAATTCCTCCTTCTTGGACAGCGGCATCACGGCCACCTGAACCGGGGCCACGTCGCGGTGGAAGCGGAGCAGCACGCGCGTCTCGCCGCGCACGTCCTCCTCGTCATAGGCGTCGAGCAGAAGAGTGATCAGGATCCGCTCCACGCTGACCGCCGGCTCGATCACCCAGGGCAGGTAGCGCTCGTTGGTCTCGGGGTCGAGATAGCTGAGGTCTTCACCCGAGTGCTCCTGATGCACGCGCAGGTCGAAGTCGGTGCGGTCGGCGACGCCCTCCAGCTCGCCCCAGGCGAACGGGAACTCGTACTCGATGTCGGTCGTCTGCTTCGAGTAGTGCGACAGCGATGCCTTCGGGTGGTCGAAAAAGCGCAGCCGCTCCGAGTGCACCCCGAGCACCTTCGTGTACCAGTCCATGCGCAGCTGGCGCCAGTACTGAAACCAGTGATCGTCGGTTCCCGGCTTTACGAAGAACTCGATCTCCATCAGCTCGAACTCGCGCAGCCGGAACACGAAGTTGCCCGGCGTGATCTCGTTGCGGAACGCGCGGCCCTGCTGTGCGATGCCGAAAGGCACGCGCACGCGCATCGAGTTGAGCACATTCTTGAAGTCGACGAACATGCCCTGTGCGGTCTCCGGGCGCAGGTAGGCGCGCGACGCCGAGTCCTCGACCGGACCGATGTTGGTCGCGAACATGAGGTTGAACATGCGGGCCTCCGACAGCTCGCCACCGCACTGCGGGCAGCGATCGGAGGAGAGCTGGTCCGCGCGATAGCGCCGCTTGCACTCGCCCAGGCACTGCACCAGCGGATCGACGAAGTTGTCGACGTGGCCGGATGCCACCCAGACCTCGGGGTGCATGATCAGCGTCGACTCCAGTCCCACCACGTCGTCGCGCAGCTCGACGTTGTGGCGCCACCAGAGCGCGCGGATGTTGCGCTTGAGCGCGATGCCGTACGGCCCGTAGTCGTAGAAGCCGCTGAGGCCGCCGTAGATCTCGCTGGACGGGTAGACGAAACCGCGGCGCTTGCACAGCGCCACCACCTTCTCCATCAGCTGCTCGCGCGGGACCGTCAAGCGGGGCTCCGGAGTGCGGTTTGACGGCGGCAAGCGCCGATCAGCCGCCCAGGCGCGTCGAGACCAAGGAAGTGCGGAGCACGGCGAGGAGCGCATCGTGCGATGCGTGACGAGGCGCGCGGACGCGCTGACGCGGGTATCGGCCCGCATGGGCGGCTCAGCGGCATTGTCGTCGTCAAACCGGACTCCTCATCCGACGCAGGAAGGCCAGTGATTTCAGCCTGCGGTCGAGGTGGTGCTCGACCTGCGCCTCCAGCACCGCCTCCACTTCGTCGAGCAGGGCGGCGGCCAGTTTGAGGCGTCGGTAGAGCCCGATGTCGCCGGCGGCGGCGACACGCAGGACTTTCAAGGCGGCCACCGAAACCGACAGCATGCCCGACACCTGGTCGGCGGCGCAGACCAGCCCGCCGGCGGGCGGCGAAAAGAACGCCGCCTCGGGCGGCAGTGGGCGCTCGCAGACCACGCAGGTAGCCAGGTTGGGCGCGTAACCGAGGAACTCCAGCGCCTGGGCCAGGAAGTACGCAGAGGCGCGCCGGGGATCTTCGTCCCGAGCCAAGTCGTTGAGCGCCAGCATGGTCAGCTCGTAAAGCCCATCGATCGGATGCCGGTCCTCGGAGACGCGATCGGCCAGCTCGGCGATCAACGAGGCGTGGGCGGTGCGGTCGGGATCGGCGGCCAGGCGCGCGCCGGGTAGTCGCACCGCCTGGGTGAGCACGTCGAGCTGCCCGCGACCGCGCGCCAACTGCACATCGACGTGAGCGAACAGCTCCAGCGCGGCCGCCAGCCGGGAGGCGCTGCGCCGCACACCCTTGGCGATCGCGGGCACCTTGCCGTGCTCGGCGGTCAGCAGCGTGTAGATGCGGTCGGCTTCACCGTAGTCCAGCTTGCGGAGGATGACCGCGCGCTCGCGGTAGGTCGTCACCCGTGGCCGAGATTGTCGATAAGGGTCTCACCCGTCTGGCCATCGCGGCGCACCGGCTTCATGCCCGCGCCGACCAGGGCTTCGTCCGGCCAGGGCTGCTCCGCCTTCAGGCGCACGCGGCCGATGCGCTGTCCGTCGATGTCTTCGACCGTCCACGTGATCCCATTGGCATCGAAGGTGGCGCCTCGCTCGGGAATGCCGATGGTGGCGTACACGTAGCCGCCGACGGAGTCGTAGTCGTCGGACTGTTCGATGCCCAGCGATAGGCGATCGTTGAGCTCTTCCATGGGATAACGGGCGTCGACCACGGCCTCGGTCTCGTTGAGCAGCCTCAGCGGCTCCTCTTCGGCAGTGTCGTACTCGTCGCGGATCTCGCCCACGATCTCTTCCAGCAGGTCTTCGATCGTGATCAGGCCGGAGGTGCCGCCGTACTCGTCGACCACGATCATCATGTGGACCTTCTTGGTCTGCATGTCGTGCAGCGCCTCGTCGACCTTGCGCGACTCGGGCACGAACTCGATCTTGCGCATCGCCTTGGCCACGCTGAAATCGCTGCGGCCGCCGACGTAGTAGAGCAGCAGGTCTTTGATGTGGATGAGCCCTCTGATGTGGTCGATGTCGGCTTCGTAGATGGGCATACGCGTGTGCTTGTGCTTGCGGTAGAGGTCGGCGATGTCGTTGAGGCTGGCTGTCACCGGCACCGCGGTGATGTCGAGACGGGGGACCATCACCTCGCGCACGGCGGTGTCGCCGATCTCGATGATCCCGTGGATCATCTCCCGCTCCTCCTCCTCGATCACGCCCTGCTCCTCGGACACGGCCAGGATCGTGAGCAACTCCTGCTCGCTGAGATAGGGCGCGCGGGCCGCGCGGCCGCCGGTGATGGCCACCGCCACGCGGGTGATGAACCAGAGTACGGGGCCGAGCACGCGCGACAGCCACTCCACCGGGCTGGCTGTCAGCAGGGCGATCCGTTCGGCCTGCCGGATGGCCAGTGACTTGGGCGTCACCTCGGCGAAGATGAGCAGGAAGATCGACAGCAGCAGCGCGGTCCCCAGGTCTCCCCAGAAGCCCCAGGCCCGCGGCAGGTACTGCACTCCCAGCAGCGTGGTCATGGACGAGGCCACGATCAGGGCGACCGTGTTGATGACCAAAACGGTGGAGAGGAAGCGGTTGGGATCCGACTGCAGGCGCTGCAGCTTCGTCGCCTGCTTGCTGCCCTCTTCCGCCAGGTGGCGCACGCGCAAGCGGCCGACCGATGTTAGGGCCGTCTCGGTCCCCGAGGCCAGCGCGGACACCACCACGCAGACGCAGAGGACAACGACCTCGACGGTCGTCAGAGAACTCATTTCAGACTATTTGAAGAGCTCGCTGACGCTGCGGTTCTCGTGCACGCGGATGATCGCTTCTGCCAGCAGAGGCGCCACCGAGAGGACGGTCAGGGGCGCTCCCAACTTCTCCACGGGCACCGGGATCGAGTTGGTGACCACCACCTCGTCGATGGGCGCGCCACGCAGCCGCTCCACGGCGCCCGGCGTGAGCACCGCGTGCGTGGCCGCGAAGACCACCCGCCGCGCGCCGTGCATCTTGAGCGCGCTGGCCACCTCTACGGCGGTGCCGCCGGTGGAGATGATGTCCTCGACGACCACGCAGTCCTTGCCGCGCACCTCGCCGGCCATCTCCAGGATCTCCGTGCGCTCGTCCGCGACGCGCCTCTTGTAGACGAAGACCAGCGGCGCCTGCAGCAGCTTGGCTACCGATTCGGCGCGCTTGGCGCCGCCCGCGTCCGGCGCGACCACCGCCATGTCGCCGCCGGTGGTGGCGCGGATGTGATCGGCCAGGATCTTGTGCGAGGTGAGCTGGTCGGTGGGGACGTCGAAGAAGCCTTCGATCGCTTCGGCGTGCAGGTCGAGCAGCAGCAGGCGGTCGGCGCCGGCCAGCGTGATGAAGTTCGCGATCAGCTTGGCTGTGATCGGTTCGCGCGGCCCCGACTTGCGCTCCTTGCGCGCGTAGCCGTAGTAGGGGATGACCGCCGTCACCCGGCCGGCCGACGCGCGCCGCAGCGCGTCCAGGAGGATGAAGAGCTCCATCAGGTTCTCGTTGATGGGATGGCAGGTGGGCTGCACCACGAACACGTCGTGGCCGCGCATCGAGTCCTGGATCTTGACGTCGATCTCGCCGTCCGGGAACCGGCGCACGCGCGGATCGGTGAGCGGCACCGACAGCTCCCGCGAGATCAGCTCCGCCAGCTCGCGGTTGGCGCTCCCACAGATCAGCTTGAGCGCACCCCAGGGTGAGGTGTCCTCGCTGGCGTACTCCACCGCGGTCTGCAAGCGCCCGATCACGAAACCGGAGCCTTCTTGCGGATCAGCCGCGCGGGCACGCCCACCACCACCGCGTCCTCGGGCACGTCCTTGTTCACGACCGAACCGGCGCCGGTCTTGGCGCGCCGGCCCATCTTCCGTGGCGCGATGAAGATGGTGTCCACGCCCACGTCGCCGTCGTCGCCGATCTCGGTCGGGTACTTGGCATCCTTCTCGCGATCGTAGTTGGCGGTGATGGTCCCCGCACCCACGTTCACGCGTTCACCGACGGTGGCATCGCCGAGATACGACACGTGTGGCACGGCCGTGCCGGCCCCGATGCGCGAGCGCACGATCTCGGCAAAGCTGCCCACGTGCACGCTCCGGCCGATCTCGGTGCCCGGACGCAGCTTGGAGTAGGGACCGCAGTCGGAACCGGCGGCCATGCGCACGCCGTCCAGCCAGGCGTGCTCAACCCGGCAGCCGTCGCCGATCTGCGAGCTGCGAATGTCGGCGTAAGGCCCGATGCGGCAGTCGCGTCCGATCACGGTCGCGCCGCGCAGTATCACGCCGGGCTCCAGCACCGTGTCCTCGCCGACGCGCACGGTGGCGTCGACGTAGGTGCTGTCGGGGTCGGCGATGGTCACGCCCGCGCGCATCAGCTGCTCCAGGACTCGCCGCCGCATCACACGCTCGGCCGTCGCGAGCTGCACGCGGTCGTTGATGCCCAGGCCCTCTTCGGCATCCTCCAGGCGCACCACCTCCACCGGCTTCAATGCCTGCACCAGATCGGTCAGGTAGAGCTCGCCCTGGGCGTTGGCGGGCTGCAGGCCGGAGAGGGCTTGAAGCAGGGCGCTGCCGCCACGGAAGGCGTAGAGGCCGACGTTGATCTCCCCCACCTCGCGTTCGGCGGGCGAGGCGTCGCGGTACTCGACGATCCGGTCCAGCTTGCCCTGGGCATCCCGAATCACCCGGCCGTCGGTGCGCGAGGGATCTTCGACCGAGGCCAGGGTGGCCGGTGTTCCCGCGCGGCGATGCGCGGCGGCCAGCAGCTGGATGGTCTCGGGCCGGATCAGCGGCCCGTCTCCGTTGAGGACCAGCACATCCCCTTCCCCGAGCAGGTCCGGGGGCGCCTGGGCCAGCGCGTGGCCGCTTCCCTTCTGCTCGTCCTGGTAGGCGACCTCGGAACGGCCGCCGATGTGCGAAACCAGCTCGAGCTGGCGGCTGTTGACCACGGCGACGATGCGCCGGATGCCGGCCTGAGTGCAGGCGTCGAGAACGTGGTCGATGATTGGCTTGCCGCCCACCGGGTGGAGGACTTTCGGGGTCCGGGACCGCATACGGGTGCCGAGACCAGCGGCTAGGATGACGGCCGAGAGTGGTTGATCTCTCAAAAGAGGGTCCCCGAGGGGTGAGCCGAATTATAAGGGCCGCCTCTTGGGCCTCCCTGACCGCGGCCGCGGTACTGCTGGCCGCCTGCTCGGGTGGCTCGGCGAACGGGCGCACCCCCGCCACTGCGAGCGCTCCGGCTACGGCGCGGCCCTCGCCCAGCGCCTCGTTCGAAGCGGGCCCGGTCTGGGTGCTGACCCCGGTCGGACTGAACATGCGAGCCTCTCCGGACACGTCTGCGCAGCGCTTGGCCACGCTCCAGCAGGGCGTCGCTCGGTCGCCCTCCACTTCGACCCCAACCAGGGCTGGTCCACCCTGTTCCCGACCGAATGGACGCTCAGCAACAGTGGAGCCCAGACCACCTTTACGGGCAGCGGCCAGCTGATGTCGGTGGTCCTCGGCAATGACACCTCCAACCTGCCCAACACTCCGCTTTCGGCGGGCAAGGAGGTGCGCCAGGAGTCGCCCGTCGAGATCTACGGCAAGACGACCTACATCACCGTCTATCAGCTCAGCGCCGGGGGTTTTGAGTACGACAGCTCGGCCAAGTTTTCGGCGACCAAGTCGCTGCTCTTCTCCTTTCGCGACACCGCGGCCCGCTCCGGCGACACCGGACTGTTCAAGCAGCTACTGGCCAGCGTGATCGTGACGTAGGCTGGCGCCGATGGACGAGATCGTGGTCCCGGCCCGGCTGCCCGTCCTACCGCTCAAGAACACGGTCGTCTTTCCGCAGATGATGGTGCCGCTGGCGGTCGGCCGCCCGCGGTCGCTGCAGATGCTCGAGGACCTGCCGGTGGTGGAGCGGGTGATCGCCTGCGCCGCCCAGCTCGACGAGGAGACCGAGGAGGCGCGCTGGGCCGACATCCACAAGGTGGGCGTGGTGGCGCGCATTCAGCACCTGCTCAAGCTGCCGGACGGAACCGCCCAGCTGGCGGTGCAGGGTTTGCGCCGGATCCGACTGGTCGAGTGCCTCTCCGACGATCCCTACACGATCACTGCGGCCGAGGCCTATGGCGAGGAGGAGGAGATCGAGCCCGGGGGCATGGACCGGGAAGCGGTGGTGCGCACCGCGCTCTCGACCTGGCAGCAGCTGGTGGCGATCGCGCCCTATCTGCCCGGCGAGCTGCTGGGCGCCGCTCACGGCATCGACAGCCCCACCCATCTCGCCTACTTCCTGGCCAACCACGTGCGCCTGACCACCGCCCAGCGCCAGGAGATCCTGGAGATCGACTCCGGCCTGGAGAAGCTGTCGCGGCTGCTGGGGCTGATGGGCCACGAGCTGGAGGTGCTGGAGCTGGGCCGCCGGATCCAGAGCCAGGCCGAGGAGTCGATCGGCAAATCCCAGAAGGAGTACTTCCTGCGCGAGCAGTTGAAGGCTATCCAGCGGGAGCTGGGCGAGCTTGACGCCGACGCGGCCGAGATCCAGGACCTGCGCGAGCGCATAGCGGGCTGCGGCATGACGCCTGAGGCGCGCCGGGAAGCTGAGCGCGAGCTGGGGCGGCTGGAGCGCATCCCGACCGCCTCACCTGAGCACTCGGTGATCCGGACCTACCTCGATCTGCTGGTCTCGCTGCCCTGGAGCGTGACCACCGAGGGCCAGCTCGACGTGCTGGCGGCGCGGGGCGTGCTGGACGCCGACCACTACGACCTCGACAAGGTGAAGCAGCGCATCGTCGAGCACCTGGCTGTGCGCCGGCTCAAGCAGGAGCGGGGATCGACCGACAAGGGTCGGGAGCCGATCCTCTGCTTCGTGGGGCCGCCGGGGGTCGGCAAGACCTCCCTCGGCCAGTCGATCGCGCGCGCCATGGGCCGCAAGTTCGTGCGCGCGTCGCTGGGCGGCGTGCATGACGAGGCCGAGATCCGCGGCCACCGGCGCACCTACATCGGCGCCATGCCGGGCCGCATCATCCAGGCCATCCGGCGGGCCGAGTCGGCCGATCCCGTGTTCATGCTCGACGAGGTCGACAAGATCGGCGCCGACTGGCGCGGCGATCCCTCCTCGGCGCTGCTCGAGGTCCTGGACCCGGAGCAGAACAAGGACTTCCGCGACAACTACCTGGACGTGCCTTTCGACCTCTCGAAGGTGATGTTCATCACCACCGCCAACACCCTCGACACAGTGCCTCCGGCGCTCCGCGACCGCATGGAGACGCTGCAGCTCTCCGGATACACCGAAGAGGAGAAGGTGCACATCGCCTCGCAGTTCCTGGTGCCCAAGCAGCTGGACGCGCACGGCTTGCACCGGGACGAGGTGGAGTTCACCGACGAGGCGCTGCGCACGATCATCCGCCAGTACACGCGGGAAGCGGGCGTGCGCTCATTGGAGCGTGAGATCGCCGGCGTGCTGCGCCGGGCCGCCGCCGATATTGCGGAAGCCAAGGCCGCCACTCCCGTGGTCGCCAACCTTGAGCGGGTGCGCGACGCGCTCGGCAAGCGGCGCTTCTACGACGAGTCGGCCGAACGCATCGACCGCGCAGGTGTCGCCACCGGACTGTCCTGGACGCCGACTGGCGGCGAGATCATCTTCGTCGAGGCCGCGCTGGTGCCGGGCAAGGGGGAGCTGCGGCTGACCGGACAGCTGGGCGAGGTCATGAAAGAGTCCGCGGCGGCCGCGCTCTCCTACATGAAGTCGCGCGCGGACGAGTTCGGCATCGGGCGCCGGGTTTTCGAAGAGATGGACGTGCACGTGCACGTGCCGGCGGGATCGCAGCCCAAGGAAGGGCCGTCGGCAGGCGTGACCGTGCTGGCGGCGATGGCATCCATCCTCACCGGCGTGGTGGTGCGCGAGGACCTGGCCATGACCGGCGAGATCACGCTGCGGGGCAAGGTGCTGCCGATCGGCGGCCTGAAGGAGAAGGTGCTGGCCGCACACCGGGCAGGTCTGCGCCGGGTGCTGATTCCGGCTCGCAACGAAGCCGACCTCGACGACGTGCCCGCCGAGCTGCGCGAGGAGATGGAGCTGGTGCTGGTGGAGTCGATCGACCAGGTGCTGGAGGCGGCGCTACCCGGGCTCGAGATCGGCGGCGGCCGGGCGGCGGCGGCGGTTCACCACTAGCAGCGTGCCGGCGGCCGCGACGGCTGCCGCGACCGCGAGGAACACGCCCAGAACCCAGTACAGCTGGACCGGTGGCGTGTCTGCGGGCGCGGCGGCGACCGGGCGGTGCGCCGTGAGTCCATACGCCCGGCCGTCGATGGCCGCCGGCTGATTGCCGCTGCACTCGGTCGTGAAGAGGTGGCCGTGGCTGCGGTCGGCGAAGACGGTCCAGGTCTCACCGGTACGAAAGCGGCGCTCGCTGCCTAGCAGGCGAACGGTCATCTGCGGGCCGACCGCACCCTTGTAGGCGGTTGCCACCCGGAAGCGGGCGGCCGGCGTGCCAGGTCCCGGAGCCTGGGTGGGGACGGTCGGCACCGGCACCTGCTTGGGCCAGAAGCGGAGGACCGGCTTCAGGATCGGCGGCGGAGCCTGGTTGACGTCACGGTCCTGGACCAGCGCCGTGACCTTGCCCGTAAAGACGACATCGGCCTGGGCCGCCAGCTCGTGCGGGGTCTGGGAGTCGCAGACCAGGGCCCCGGGGCCGGGATGGGCGGCGGCAAGCAGGGCCGCGAGCGCGCTAGCGGCGGCCGGCCAGCTCACGGTCGCGCACCCGGCGGTGGGCTTCCAGCTCGAGCGCGTCGTCCAGGACGGGCAGTGACCGCACGCCGCGCCGCTGGAGAGCCGCGGTTGTGATGTGGTCCGCAAGGTGCGGGTTCTTGGGCAGCAGCGAGCCGTGCAGGTAGGTGCCGAAGATGTTGCCCGCGGCCACGCCTTCGGTGCCATCCTCCCCGTTGTTGCCGGAGCCGGCCATGACGCGGCCCAGCGGCGTCAGTTGAGGGCCGAGAAACGTGCGTCCGCTGTGGTTCTCGAAGCCGATCAGGGTGCTCGGCTCCAGGCCCAGCCCGCTGACGTCCACGACCACGTTGCCGATGCAGCGCCGGGCGCCGGCCTCGGTGTGCAGGTCGAGCAGCCCGAGGCCGGGGAACCTCTCGCCTTGGGCCGTCTGGTAGTAGTGCCCGAGCAGCTGGTATCCGCCGCAGACCGCCAGCAGGGCGGCGCCGCCCGCCAGCGCGCGCGTCAAGGGCTCCGCCTTGAGCTCCAGGAGGTCGTCGTAGACCAGCGCCTGCTCCCGGTCCTGGCCGCCGCCGAAGAAGAAGACGTCCACGTCCTCTAGTCCGTGGTGGACGCCCTTGCCCAACTCCATGACGTTCGCGCTGAAGCCACGCCAGCGGGCTCGCTCGACCAGGGTGAGGATGTTGCCGCGATCGCCGTAGATGTTCATGAGGTCGGGGTACAGCCAGCCGACCGTGAACGTCGTCACGTCGACCAGTATGGCCGCAGCCAGCCACGCCGAACCAGCAGCGCACGCAGGTCCAGCATCGCCGTGTAGGTGCAGAGCAGGAAGGCGTGCTCGCCCTCGGGCGTGAGCTCGAGCAGCCGGTCGAGGGCGCGCCCGAGGTCGGCCTGTGGGGCTTCGGCTTTGACGCCGGCGTACTTGAGGCGCACGGCGAGATCGTGAGCGCGGTCGCCCGACGGCACCACGATTTGTACAGACGGTTTGAGCAATTCGAAGTCGACGTCCCAGATCCAGGACACGTCAGTGCCGTCGGCGATGCGGTCGTTGAGAGCGATCAGATACCGCTTGCCGCGAGCTAACTCGATGGAGTCGCGCAGCACCGAGTTGAACCCGGTGGGATTCTTGGCGAGCAGGATGGTGAACCGCCGACCGGTGGCCTCGAACCGCTCCTGGCGCCCGAAGGCCGCGGCGACGGTTTTCAAGCGCTCGGCGATGTAAGCGGGCTCCAGGCCGAGCGCTCTGCCGACCGCGTAGGCCGCGGTCACGTTGTAGGCGTTGTACGTGCCGCCGAGCCGCGCCTCGACGATCTGTCCGTCGAGGTTCAGGCCCAGCCAATCGAGCCCCTCCAGGCGCAGGTGGCGGCCGGCGATGTCGAGCGCCGGCCGCGCGAAATCGCCATTCGGGCAGCGGTACTCGCCATCGTGCCCGACATAAACCGCGTCAAAGACCAGCGTGGCGCCGCAGCGGGGGCAGGTACGGGCGTCGGCGGCGTGTGGCAGCGACTGCGCGCCCGCGCCGCGGTCGTCGAGGCCGAACCAGAGCGGCTTCCGCCGGAGATGACTGCCCAGCTCACCGATGCGCGGATCGTCGGCGTTGAGCACGGCGACGGACTGCTCCGGCAGCTGCTCGAGCGCGCGCTGGATGGTCCGCGCCATCAGCTCCAGCTCGCCGTAGCGGTCGAGCTGGTCCCGAAACAGGTTGAGGACCAGCACCGCGCGCGGCTGAATCTCGTCCACCGCCGCGGGCAGCGTGGCCTCGTCGATCTCGAAGACCCCCCAGTCGGCGCGCAGGCGCCCATCCACCCCGGCGACGGCGATCGCCGCGGCGGTGGCTCCATAGATGAGGTTGGCGCCGGCGCGATTGGCGACCACCCGGGCCGGGATGCCCTCCAGCACGGCGTGCACGAGACGCGAGGTGGTGGTCTTGCCGTTGGTCCCGGTCACGATGACGGCGCCGCCTTTGAGATCACGGGCCAGCCGGCGCAGCACCTGGGGATCGACGTAGCGGGCCACGTCGCCGGGGAAGGTGGTGCCGCCGCCGCGGCCCGTCAGGCGGCTCAGCGAGCCGGTGGCTTTCCCGGCCACCACCGCCAGCGCAGTGCGCACCGGCATCAGCACCAGGCTCCGACGGCGCGCGCAAGGGCGGTCCACGCCTCAGCGGGCGCGCCACGCAGGTCGGCCTCGGCCTCGGCGGCGGTGCCGCGCTCCGTGAAAAAGGCCGAGCCGCTGCCGGTCATCTGCCAGTCGGGGCCCAGCGCCTCGGCGAAGGCGGCCAGCTCCGGCGCCACCTCCAGCGCCGCCCGGGTGAGCTGGTTCCGGCCCTCACCACCCACCCGATCCCAGGCCTTGTAAACCGCCGCAGTGCTGAGCTCGAAACACGGCCAGGCGATGGCGAACCAGGGACCTGCGGGCGCGCAGGGGTGCAGGACGTCCCCCCGTCCGGTGGCCCGGGCGGCGCCGCCGCAGAGGAAGAAGCCCACGTCCGCACCCAGGCTTGCCGCCAGCCCGCGGTCGAACTCGACGTGGTGCAGAGCGGCAGCCAGCTTGAGGGCGGCGGCCGCGTCCGAGCTCCCGCCCCCGAGACCGGCGGCGGCAGGGATGCGCTTGTGCAGGCGAAAGCGGGTCGGAAGCGGGCGTCCGCACGCGCGCTCCAGGGCGGACAGGGCCCGCAGCACCAGGTTCTCGCCACCGGCCGGAGCGTCGCCGGAGATCTCCAGCGATGTCTCACTGGCCGCTTCCGCCTCCAGCAGGTCATGGAGGTCGATGGCCTGGAGGACGGTGTCGACCTCGTGGTAACCGTCGGACCTGACGCCGGTCACCGCAAGAGAGAGGTTGAGCTTGGCGCGCGCGGGCAGCGCCAGGATCAATCGGGCGCCCGCAGCTTCTCGCGGTAGTGGCGACCGTTCTCGACGTAGTGCCGGGCGGGGCGGCCGATCCAGTCGGCGGAGGAGCCTGACAGCTGCTTCTTGACCTCGGCGGGGACCCCAGCAGCGAGCTGGCCCGCCGGTACCTCTTTGCCCTCCGCCAGCACCGAACCCGCGGCCAGCATGGCTCCCGGGCCCAGCCGGCTGCGCTGGAGCATGATGGCGCCGCTGCCCACCAGCGCGCCGTCTTCGACGACGCAACCCTCCAGGCAGGCCAGGTGTCCGACCGTCACGTTGCGGCCCAGGATCGTGGGCATCTGGTGCGAGCAGTGGATCATCGAGTTGTCCTGCACGTTGCTGCCTTCCCCGATCACGATCTGCGACTCGTCGCCCCGCAGCACGGCTCCGAACCACACGCTGGCGCCGGCCTGGACTTCGACATCGCCGATCAAAATGGCGGTGGGAGCGACGTAAGCGTCGGGGTGCACGCGCGGCCGTCTGCCGTCGAGCTCGAACTCCGGCATCCGTATAATCCTAAATCCGTGCCTGAGCCCAGCCTGGAGTCGACGCATGGCTAACATCGCCTCCTCGAAGAAGGACGCGCGCCGCAGCGCGGTCCGGGCGGTGCGCAACCGCGGCCTCAAATCGTCGGTCAAGACCAAGATCACCCGGGTCCGCCGCGCTCTCCAGGAGGGCGACGACGAGTCGACGCAGCTCGGGCTGGTCGCCGTCTCGGCGCTCGACCGCGCGGCTGCCAAGGGCGTCCTCCATCGCAACAACGCCGCCCGTCGCAAGTCGCGGCTGATGAAGCGCCTGGCCGCCGCCGGCGCCCAGGCCGAGACCGCCACAGCTGCCAAGGGCGCCAAGAAGGCGCCGGCCAAGAAGGCTCCGGCGCGAAAGACGGCAGCCAAGAAACCGGCCGCCAGAAAGAAGGGTTAGATCCGGGCCAGCGCGACCTGTAGTCCGAGGTCGGCGTCGATCTGGCCGGACTTGACCTCCCACTCGTAGTCGAGCAGCGCCCGCAGCCCGGCTTCCAATCGCTCGGCGTCCGTGCTGCGCGCCGCGTCGTATGCCTTCTGCACGACGAATGAGTGCTCGCGCAGCGTGCCCTGGATGCGCTCCAGCGACTCGCCGCGCTCCTGGCGAGTCTTGACCTCGAGCACGAGGGCCAGGTGCCTGGACAGTCGGTAGGCGAGAACCGTCGGAGCCTCGCGCTCGAGGAGCTGGTCCAGGGTGCGCCAGGCCTGCGCAGTCGGCCGCGGCAGCAGGTGATCGGTGAGCCGAAAGATCTCCTCTTGCCGGCCGCCGGCCAGGAGCTCGGCAAGGGTGTCTGGATCCAGCTCGCCCCCACCGGCCCGGTAGGCCGCCAGCTTCCGCAGCTCCGAGTCGAGCACGCCCAGATCCGGCGGGCTGGCCCGCAGCACAGCGGTCGCCACCGCCGGCGGCAGCTCGAGCTCGCGCGCCCGCTGATGACCCCAATCCGTGAGCGCGCGTCCCTTGAGCGGCGCCAGCTCCTGCACCCTTCCTGACGCCAGAGCGCTGACCGCCTTTGCGAGCTTGGAGGCTGCGGGGAGCTTGCCGTTGACGGTCAGCAGGACACGGGTGGTCTCCGGCACTTCGACGAAGGCGGGCGCCAGGGCGTCGGCGCGGCGCGGCGCTACCCCGCGCGCAGCGACGACCCGGTGCGGGTCGAGGAAGGGCGCCTGCAGGATGGAGTCGCGCAGCCGCTCCATCGTCAGCGCGGTGCCCCCGTCGAGCGCTTCGTATCCGAAGTCCGAGACCAAAGGTTCGGTCCAGGCGGCCAGTGTCCGTCGGGCCTCCTCAGCGATCAGGAAGCCCTCGTCGCCGTGCAGGAGCAGGACACGCGGTGGGGTGCGGTCCGGCACCGGCCGATCCTACATTGGCAGCTCCACGGTGCCCTCCTGGTCGGTGCGCCGCAGCAGGGCCGGCGGCAGGCCGCGCGCCAGGCGAGTGCCGGCGGCGACCGAGGCGATGAGGACTTCGGGCCTGGCGGCCGCCAGCAGCTCCGGCGCCGGCGCGCTCTTGCCGCCGCCCGGGAGCACCAGGTAGTCGCAGGGTCCGGGGAGCTGCGCAGCAGCGTCGACCTGAGCCTGCGGATCGAGATCGCCGAAGGCGCACAAGCCGCGACCGGACGGCGCCAGCACGCGCACCCCCAAGTCGATGAACTCAAGGCGAAACCCTGCGACCGCGGCTGTGATGCCCGATCGCATCGCCCGCACGGCCGCCCCTTGCGACTGCTGCTCGAGGGCCGCGTTGCGCCAGGCCGTGCCGGTGAGGCCGGCCAGCGGGAGAAAGACGGCGCGCGCGCGATAGGGCGCGCGCTGCAGACCGCCGACGTGGCCCAGTCCCTGGCCGGTGATGACCAGCGCGTCGAGGGTGCGGCTCCAGGGCGGCAGCCGGGCGCCGACGGCATCGGCCAGGCGCGCCGGGCTGGGTCCCCCGTCGATGAGCACCGTGCCCTGCGGCCCGCGGAGCAGGATCGCTTGTCCGTCCCCCACCGCGAGCACCGCTGCCGCGGGCGCCGGCCGGGTCCAGGCCACCAGCTCAGCGCTCACGATCAGGACCGGCGCCCCCGTGGCCAGGAGGAGGGCCGCCAGACGCTTGCCGCCCGCGGTGCGCACCGCAGCCAGGGCCCCGCCGACGGTCGCGTAGTAGGCGCCGCCGGCCCAGGGCGGGAAGGACGGCACCGTGAATGCCGCGTAGGGCGCCCGCGCCAGCACCCAGGCCACCTGCTCGAGGTAGGTGACCACTGCTGTGATGGGCAACGCGGCCAGCCGGCCAAGCTCGGGAATGGCTGCCAGCGGAGCCAGCAGCAGACCGCCTGCGACCACCATCGGCAGCAAAGGCAGCACGGCCGCATTGGCGAGCGGCGCCACCGGCGAGAGAACGTGGAAGTCGGCGGCCATCATGGGCAGCGTCCCGACCTGCGCGGCGCAGGTGACGGCGAACGGCTCGCGCAGCCACCGCGGCACCCAGCGCAGGCGGCGCTCGATGGCGGGCGTGAGCAGGATGATGGCGGCGGTCCCGGCGAAACTGAGCTGAAAGCCGACGTCCCAGGCCAGCGCGGGGCGCCAGCCGAGCATGACCGCCGCAGCGACCGCCAGCGAGGTCCAAACGTGGGTCGGCCGGCCCAACGCACCGCCAAGCAGAGTGAGCCCGCCCATCGCCGAAGCCCGTACTGCGGCCGGCGTGGCCCCGCCCGCCAGCGCATAAAGGCCGATCAGGCCGATGGCCGGCAACACAGCCCAACGGCCAAGCAGCGGACGCAGTGCCGATGTGATCAGACGCGCGAAAACCGCGACCTTCAGGCCGCTCAAGACCAGCAGGTGGACGAGGCCCGTGGCGATCAGATCGGACTGCAGGCCTGGAGGGATGCCGGTGCGGATGCCCAGCACCACCCCCATCAGCACCGCCGCGTGCGGGGCGGGCAGGAGCTGGTCGATCGCCTCGCGGTAGCGGTTGCGCAGCCAGCCCGGCAGAGCCCGCACTCCAGCGCCGCTGTGGACGACGTTGACGTTCGCGACGTCGAGCTCCAGATAGGCGCCGCTCTGGGCCAGGTAGGCGCGGCGGTCGAAGGTCGGGAGATCGGCCGGTAATTTCAGCTTGCCGGCCGCCAACACCTGGTCGCCGGCGCCGACCTCGCCGGGGCCGCGCACCCGCACCAGCACGTTGCCTATGCCCGGCGGCTGGTCGGCCGCCACCAGGGCCTCGTAGCCGGCCGCCGTGACCTTGGGGTCGTCGGCCACGGTCCCGATTACCGTGACCGTGTGCCCAGCCAGGGCCGCGGCGCGTACCGGTACGCCTGGGTCGGTCGCGGGGACCTCGGCTCGGACCACCCCGAGCAGCGCGGCGCATATCAGGAGGCCCGTTGCGGCTGGGCGCAGGACGAACGCCGCAACCGCAGCCAACGCAGCGCCGAGTAGGGCGAGGACGCCCACTCGAACGTCTCCCGGCACCACCACCGAGGTGGCGACGATGGCGACCGCCCACGCCACGGCGCAGGCGGTCGCTGTGGGGAGAGAACCGATCACACGTGCACGTATCTCTTGGCGATGGCGAACGCGGCCGGATCCATCCCGACAGCGCTCACCAGCTCGCTCGTTTTCTGAAAGCCACCGAAGTTGGTGCGGTAGCTGATGGCCTCATCAGCGATCTCCGGCGTGAAGCCCGGCACGGCCGCCAGCTCGTCGGCAGTTGCCGAGTTGAGATCGACCAGCGGCGCCCTGGCGCGTCCCGCGGTGCGCGCCAGGATCGGGACCTTGACCTGTTCGCCATCACGAAGGACGCCGGCAAGGTCGGGCACCCGGTCGGGATCGGCGTCCGCGCTGAGCCCGCCTGCCGCCGCGATGGCGGCGTACACGCGCTCGCCGCGCATCATCCGGTACAGCCCGGGATGCACCACGCCACCGCTGACGTGGACCAGCAGTCCCGGCGTGGCGGGGGCGACAAGAGGCGGCGCGGCTTCGGCAGCGGGTGGCGGTGCTGCCGCAGCAGATGAGCTGGCCGGAAGGAACAGGAACGCCGCGCCGAGGGCGGCCGTCGCCAGTAGCGGCGGCACGCCGAACAGCAGAAGTCGTCCCCAACCGGGAGTAAGGCGCGGCCAGTCCATTGGGCCGGAGGCTAGGGCGGGGCTGTCGACCCCGACAACGTCAGTTGTTAAGGGCGCGTCTAGACTGGACCGCCGTCCTCATCTTGGGGAGTGGCCAAGCCTGGTAAGGCGCCTGACTTTGGATCAGGAGATCGGTGGTTCGAATCCACCCTCCCCAGCCATTTTCGATCGATCAGCGATCCTCCTCAGCCTCGGCCGAGCGGGCGCGACCGGAAGCCCGGCCTGGACCCACCCCTCGAAGCCTCCGACGACATCTGTGGCGCGCTTCAGTCCGAGGCGCCTCAAAGAGGCCGCCGCGAGACTGCTCGAGTATCCCTCTGCACAGATCACGATCAGGCGCGTGTCGTGCTCTATCGGCACGTCCATGCGCCAGGGCGACGTGGGATCGCACCTCCACTCGAGCACGGTGCGGTCGATCGCAACCGCGCCCGGGATCGTGCCGCCCCTGCGCCGCTGCGCCTGGTTGCGGATGTCGATCAGCAGCGCGCCGCCGGCGTGCTCGGCGGCTGCCTCAGCGGGCGTGAGTCGATCCAGGCTCCGCCGAGCCGTGGCGAGCACCCTATCGATGGCCGGCCTGCGTGGCGTGGTGGCAGGCGTGCGGCTAGGTGCCCCGGAAAAAGCGGCCGTTTCTTTCCGTGCCTAGAACCGCCGCCACGGAGTGCGACGTGGAGGCGGCATCGGAGACGAAGGAGAAGGCATCCGTTTGGGCTGACCAGCCCATGGTCGCTCTGGTGGCCACGAACTCTCCTTCGAAGCCCGTCGCCTTGTCACTGATGGATTTCCGATCGGTGACCGGTCCCGTCCAGATCAGGTCAAAGGAGGCGTGCGCGGGCACACCCGGGACGAACCTGAACAACGCATTCGGGATGCTGAAGAAGTCGAACATCGCCGCATTCTCGACCGCCAGCGAGGCGCGACCCGCCCCCGGCTGCGCGGTCACCGCGTTGTCCGCAACCTGCATGGTCCAGAACAACCCGGACGGATAGGGGTTGATCCCGGGATCGAAGTCGTGGACCTGGGTGCTGAAGTTCTCGAAGTCAAACTGACCTCGGTAGAGGTCAAGTCAAACGAAAGCGAAAGTGCCCCTGCGGACGCCGCCGTCCTGACCCACGTACACGCCGCGCATGAAGCGCATGTCGGAGTCGAACAGCAGCGTCTCCGACTGCCCGGTCAGGCGGTCTGTACCCGTGCCTGTGCCCTGTACGTCGGCGAACCCTATGGCGCCGTCGAAGTCCGTGATCGATGAATTCTCGACACCGAACCCAGGGAAGAAGGTGTGAAACTGGATGCCGCCGACCGTGAAACCGCCCGGAATGGGCTTCGGCGCGGACGAACCGGCGGAAGCCAGCGCGGCGGTCGTGCCCAGCAGGTCCGACGCCGCCACGGCGCCGGCCAGGCCGGCCGCCCCCTTAACGAATGTGCGCCTGGTGAGGGCCCGCTCCCAGAAATGACGGTGCCGGCCTCCCATGACACCGGACACCGCGGATGAACCCGGAATCCTCATGGCGCACCTCCCCACTAATGGCGCCCCGAGCGCGCAATTGGCGCGCAGCGACGGCCGAAGGCTAGGGCACACCCGAGCCCGCGTCAATGGGACCCCCCCGATAGGCTGGCTGAGTGCGCATCACCCACCACGGCGACCACCTGATCCAGCTGGCCTGGATGCCTCTCCTCTTCCCGGTCAACTGCTACCTGGTCAAAGAGGAGGACGGGCTGACCCTGGTCGACACCACCATGTTCTCGCCTGCTGAAGACGTCGAGAGCGTGAGCAAAGAACTGGGCATGCCGCTCAAGCGGGTCGCCCTCACCCACGCCCACGGCGACCACGTGGGCGGCGTGGACGGAATCCGCGAGCGCTTCCCCGGCGTCGAACTCTCAATCGGCGTGCGTGACGCAGGACTGCTGGAGGGCAACCTGCAGTTGGCGCCTGACGAGCCCCAAGTCCCAATCAAGGGCTCCTTGCCCAAGCCCACCTGGAAGCCCGACCGCCTCCTCGAAGAGGGCGACCGCATCGGGTCGTTGCTGGTGGTCGCCTCCCCCGGCCACACGCCGGGCCATATCGCCTTCCTCGACACGCGCGACCGCAGCCTGATCGCGGGCGACGCCCTGCAGACGCGCGGCGGGCTGGCCGTCTCGGGGGTGCTGCAGCCCCTCTTCCCCTTCGTCGCCATGGCCACCTGGCACAAGCCGACTGCGCTGCGCAGTGCCGAGGCTCTGCGCAAGCTCGAGCCCTCCCGGTTGGCCACCGGCCACGGCAAGGTCCTCGAGAATCCGGCCGCGCCCCTGGACAGGGCGATCGAGACGGCGCGGCGCAAGTTCGCCTGATTGACAGACTCCAGATACGCCTTCGTATCGTCAGCCCTAGACCTCGATGAAGCGCGCCCTGGCATTAGCCGTCGCCGCCGTCCTCGGTCTGCTGGCCTCGCCAGCAGCCGCGGTGACGGCGTCCAACCCCTATGGCGGCCCGCCTCCGCCCCACACATTCGGACCGGACTCGACCTCGACCGGCGCTCCCTACACCGGCCAGGGCGTCGACCACGCCGGCCTGACCTGCTCCGCGGCCACGGCGCCAGTCGCCATGAACGTCTGCACCGGCTACCTGGCCAGCGGCGTCGACGCCACCCTCCTGGACACCACGGTGGAGGTGCCCACCAACCCGGCCGGCAACCACCCACTCATCGCCTTCATGCACGGCTGGGGCGGCGACAAGAACAGCGACCTCAGCTGGGACGCCAACTTCCTGGCGGACGGCTACACGGTGCTGCGTTACTCGGCCCGCGGCTTCGGCAACTCCTGGGGCCAGACCAACCTGGCCGACCAGAACGTGGAGATCGCCGACATGCGCAGCCTGATCGGCCAGGTCGTGGATGACCAGCAGCTGAGAGCGGACGGGTCGAAGGTGGCGGTGATCGGCGCCTCCTACGGTGGCGGCCACTCCACCCAGCTCCTCGAGCAGCCCAGCTGGACCAGCCCCGGCGGCGCGGCGGTGCATCTGCGCACGGCGGTGCCGATCGTGCCCTGGACCAGCCTCTACTACTCGCTGGAGCCCAACGGCCGGCCTGACCAGACTTACGCGGTCCCCGGCAGCGCGAAATTCAGCTACGTGACAGCGCTGTTCGCCGGCGGCCGCCGCGCACCAACTCCGCCCCGGACCTACGACCCCTACCCGACCTTCCTGAACGCCTGCTTCGCCGATGGCGCCAACGAGCCCAGCTTCTCGGATCCGGTCTACGTGAGCTGCTTCAACGCGCTGGAGGGCTACCGCTCGCTGTGGGAGAGCCAGCAGTTCTGGAGCGGCGCGGCCGCCAACCGGGTGCCCATCCTGGACCTCCAGGGCTGGACCGACGACCTCTTCCCGGCGCCTGAAGCTCTCCGCCTCTACTACGCGCTCAAGACGATCGACGCGACCTACCCGATCGCCCTCTACCTGGGCAACATCGGCCATCCCCGGGCGGCCAACAACCCAGCCGAGACCGCGTATGTGCTCGACAACATCGTGCGGCCCTGGTTCGCCTTCTACCTGAACGGCACCGGCAGCCAGCCGGCACTCGACGTGAAGGCGGCGACGACCCAGCCCGACAACAGCTTCTCGGCCGCCGGCGTGGTTGAGGTGCCGACCTACAACGACCTGGCGACGCGGCTGTTCACCAAGCATTTCGGCGGCAACCAGGTCATCACCTTCAATCCGGCCAATACCAGCGGCACCGGCTGGGACCCCGTCGTGATGACCGGCGCCGAAGCCCTGCAGCCCAACCCACCGGCCCCGCCCCCCGACGAGGTGCCGGGCGACGTTGCCTCCTACAGCGTCAAGGTGTCAGACCTGACCGGCGGCGGCGCCCTCCTGTTCGCAGGGGAGCCGGCGCTGACCGTCAACGTCGCCACCACCGCCTACCGCGAGCAGCTGAACGCGCGCATCTTCGATGTCGCTCCGGATGGGTCCCGCAAGCTGGTCACGCGCGGCACTTACACGCTCGACAGCGGCAGCCCGACCACCCCACTCGGTGAGCAGCGCCTGACCCTGACCCTGTATGGCAACCTCTGGCAGTTCGCGGCCACCCATACCTTGCTGATCGAGCTGACCAACGTCGACAGCCCCTACATCAGCCCCAGCAAGGTCCCTTCGGTGAGCAAGCTCAGCGGCCTGCAGGCCGTAATTCCCGCTCGCTGATCACTAGGTTTAGACAGATTTCGTAATAATTGGGCGGTTGCAGCGCAACCGCTCGGCCTGGCTCGGCTTGGGGGAGGCCAGCCGCCTGCTCGGCATCACCCCCGCCACCCTCCGGCGCTGGGCTGACGACGGCCAGGTCCCGGCATTTACTACCCCCGGGGGTCACAGACGGTTTCCGCGCTCGGCCATCGAAGGTCTGGTCCCGGCAGCCCGGGCTCGGCGGCCGCCGCTGGACGCCAGCAGCGACCGGATCGCCCACGCTTATCGGCGGGCACGCCCGACCGCGCCGGCCTGGCTGGCCGGCCTGGGTGAGGCTGAACGCAGCGACTTCCGCCATCGCGGGCGGCAACTGCTGGAGCTGCTGATCAAGTACCTGGACGCTGCCGACCGCGCGGCCGCCGGTCGCCTGCTCGACCAGGCCGGCCAGGAAGCCGAAGCCTACGGAGAAGCCGCCGCCCGCCAGGGGCTGACCCTGACCGATTCCGTCCAGGGTTTCCTCCGCTTCCGGGCGCCCTTCATGAGCGAGTTGGCCGGCATCGCGCGCAAGCGCCGCCTCGACACTCGGGAGGCCACGAAGCTCATGGTCGACGCCGAGGCGGCCATGGACCGGCTCCTGGTCGCGGTCATGAACGGCCACACCGGCGCATGACCGCCTCTGAGCCCTGGGTCCACGCCCTGGACGCGGCTTCGGCGCCCGCCGCCGAGCGCGCGCGCGCCGCCGCGAGCTGGGCCGCCGAGTCCGCCCGCCAGGACCGGATCCTGCTCCAGACCTGTCACCGCGTCGAGCTCTACGGGGTCGGGCCGGCGCCCGCCGCCGCGCTGCCTGCGGCCGAGCACCTGCTGCGGGTCGCCACCGGGCTGGAGAGCGCGGTCATCGGCGAAGACGAGGTCCTCCACCAGGTCCGGGGAGCGCTGCTGGCCGCCGCGGGTCCGCGCGACGTGAGGCTCACCCGCCTGTTCGAAACCGCGATCGCCGCGGGCCGCCGGGCCCGGGCGGGCCGGACCGCCAGCAGCGCCAGCCTTGCCGGCCTGGCCCTGCGCTGGCTGGCCCGCCGGACGGAGCTCAAGGGGAGGCCGGTGCTGGTCGCGGGCGCCGGCCATATGGGCTGGGCGCTGGCTCGCGCCGCCCGGAAGGCCGGGGCCCAGGTCACCGTGGCGAGCCGCAGCCGGGACCGCGCCGAGGCGGCCGCGCGCAGCCTGGGCGCCCAAGCCACAGACCTCACAAGGGCCGCCGGCCAGACCGCTGCTGCCGCCGCCGTCGCAGTGGCCCTGGCGGGCCCGTGGGAGGAGCTGACCGGGACGCTGCCGCCCACGGCCGACCTTTCCTGGCCGAGCGCGGTTGCACCGCACGTGCGCGGCGAGTACCTGGGCGTGGATGACCTGTTCGCCGGTGGCGAGGAGCCGCCGCCCGGCTACGTGGAATCGGCGACCGCGATCGTGGTGGCGAAGCTCGCCGAGTATCGGAGCTGGTTGGAGGTAAAGAGCTGTGCGTGAGCTGACCCGTCTCGAAGTCCCCACCCCGACCGCGGAGCGGCCGCGCCGCCTGCGGGCGACGCCGGCCACCCGCAGCCTCGTCAAGGAGACGCGGCTGACGCCGCGCCAGCTGATCGCGCCGCTCTTCATCGTGAACGGCCGCGATGTCCGGCAGCCGATCGAGAGCCTGACCGGCCAAAGCCGCCTCAGTCCCGACCTGGCCCTGGATCGTGCCCGCGAGCTGGCGGCCATGGGCGTGGGCGGGCTGCTGCTGTTCGGGATACCGGATGCCAAGGACGCCGAGGGCCGCGCGGCGGCCGATCGCGACGGCCCGGTGCCGACCGCCCTCCGGCGGATCAAGGACGCCGGGCTGCCGCTGGTGCTGATCGCCGACGTCTGCCTCTGCGAGTACACCAGCCACGGCCACTGCGGGGTCCTGGACGGTGAGACCGTCGACAACGACCGCACCCTGCCGCTGCTGGCCGAGGCCGCGGTGGCCTATGCCGAGGCCGGAGCCGACATCGCGGCTCCCAGCGCCATGATGGACGGCCAGGTCGGAGCGCTGCGCAGCGGCCTCGACCAGTCCGGTCACAGCGGGACGGCGATCATGGCCTACGCCTCCAAAGCGGCGTCGGCCCTCTACGGGCCATTTCGCGAGGCCGCCGGCAGCACCCCGGGCTTCGGGGACCGCAAGGGCTACCAGATGGACTACGCCAATGGCCGCGAGGCCCTGCGCGAGATGGAGCTGGACGCGGCCGAAGGCGCCGACATCCTGATGGTCAAGCCCGGCATCACCTCGCTGGACCTGCTGGCCCGCGCCCGTCAGCGCTTCGACCTGCCGCTGGCGGCCTACCAGGTCAGCGGTGAGCTGGCCATGATCGAGGCCGCGGCACAGCGCGGCTGGATCGACCGCAAGGGGGCGGCCCTCGAGACGCTCACGGCGATCGCCCGTGCCGGCGCCGACATCGTGATCACCTACCTGGCGGCCGACGCCGCCGCCTGGCTGGCTTGAACCAGGTCGTCCAGGCACTCGGCCTGGGGCTCGATCCGGCCTGGCGCCGGCGCACGCCCCAAGAACGCTGCGAGGACCTGCGCGACCTGCAGCGGGCGCTGCAGGTGCAGCCGGAGGTGCAGACGTTCACCTACACCAGCATCGGGCTGCAGGCGGGTACCGACCTGCTGCTGTGGTCGCTAGCGCCTTCCCTGGAGGCGCTCGAGGAGCGCTCGGCAGCGGTCCTGCGCTGCGGTTTGGGTGGCTGGTCCCGCGTCAGTGAAAGCCTGCTCGGGATCATTCAGGGCTCGCAGTACGTGAAGCGGCCCACGGCGCAGGAGCAATCGCTCTTCAAGGGCGAGCGCTCGCGCTACCTGGTCGTCTACCCCTTCACCAAGAGCGCCGAGTGGTACCTGCTCGACAAAGAAACCCGGCAGCGCGTCATGAACGAGCACATGAAGGTCGGCCACAGCTACCCAAAGGTGCGGCAGCTGCTGGCCAACAGCTTTGGCGTGGACGACATGGACTTCCTGGTCGCCTACGAGACCGACGACCTGGCCGAGTTCGGCAACCTGGTGCGTGAGCTGCGCGGCACAGAGAGCCGGCGCTCCACGGTGCGCGACACACCGATCCTGACCGCGGTGCACCGCGACTTCGACGATTTGACGCGGCTGCTGGGCGCATGACCGTCGCCACCGAGCTCTTTCCGGGCGGCGTCAACAGCCCGGTCCGGGCCTATCGCGCGGTCGGCGGCCAGCCTCCGGTTCTGGTGCGCGGCCAGGGCGCGCGGGTGTGGGATGCCGACGGACGCGAGTACGTCGACTACGTGAGCGCCTACGGCCCGCTGATCCTCGGCCACGCCCATCCGGTGGTGGTGGCCGCGATCGAAAAGGCGGCGCGGGCCGGCGGCTCCTTCGGAGTCACCCATCCCGACGAGGTCCGGCTGGCCGAGCTGATCCAGCGGGGGATGCCGGCGCTGGAGCGGCTGCGCTTCGTGAACAGCGGGACCGAGGCCGCCATGAGTGCGCTGCGGGTGGCCCGCGCCGCTACCAGGCGCAACCTGGTTCTCAAGTTCGAGGGCGGCTATCACGGCCACAGCGACGGCCTGCTCGCCAAGGCCGGCAGCGGCCTGGCCACGTTGGGCCTCCCGGCCAGCGCCGGGGTTCCGGAGCCGGTGGCAGCCCAGACCCTGGTCATCCCTTACAACGACCTGGGCGCGGTGGAGGCAGCATTTGCGGGCCATCCCGAGCGGATCGCGGCTGTGATCGTCGAGCCGGTGGCCGCCAACGTGGGTGTGGTCCCGCCGGAGGCCGGCTTCCTGGACGGCCTGCGGCGGCTCACCCATGAGCACGGCGCGCTGCTCGTCTTCGACGAGGTGATCACCGGCTTCCGGGTGGCGCCGGGCGGCGCCCAGCAGCTATACGGGGTGATCCCCGACCTGACGGTGCTGGGCAAGATCATCGGCGGAGGGCTGCCCGTGGGCGCCTATGGCGGTCGCGCCGACCTCATGGACCTGGTGGCGCCGGTCGGGCCGGTCTACCAGGCGGGCACGCTGTCCGGCCACCCCGTGGTGATGGCGGCCGGCATCGCCACGCTGGAGCAGCTGGACGACGCGCTCTACGCGCAGCTGGAGGAGATCGGCGCCGAGCTGGAAGCCGGCCTGCGAAAGGCCTTGCCGGAAGCGCGGATCGCGCGGGTCGGATCCTTGCTCACGGTTTTCGTGGCCGATTTCCCGGCGCTTTTCCGACGCTTGCGGCAGGGCGGGATCCTCCTGCCACCCTCTCAGTTCGAAGCCTGGTTCCTCTCCGCCGCGCACGGTGAGGAGGAAGTGTCGAGGACGCTGGATGCCGCCCGCGCGGGCTAGCCGCTTCCTGGACGCAGCCCGCGGCCGGGCCGTGGACCGCACCCCCATCTGGATGATGCGGCAGGCCGGCCGCTCGCTTCCCGAGTACCGCAAGCTGCGCGAGACCCACCGGCTGGTGGACATCGTGGCCGACCCCGATCTTTGCGCCGAGGTCACGCTGCAGCCCGTGCGCCGCTTCGACGTCGACGCGGCCGTGATGTTCGCCGACATCATGCTGCCGCTGGCGGGCATGGGCGTCGGCTTCGAGCTGGTCGAGGACGTGGGGCCGGTGATCGCGGAGCCCATCCGCACGCCCGCCGCCGTCGACCGCTTGTGCGTGCCAGAGGGCGAAGAGGCGGCGCCGCAGGTGATAGCCGCCGTGCGCCGGGTGGTCGCGGAGTCACCGGTGCCCGTGATCTGCTTCAGCGGAGCTCCATTCACGCTCGCCAGCTACCTGATCGAGGGCCGGCCCAGCCGGGACTTCCAGCTGGTCAAGCGCTTCATGTACCAGGAGCCGCAGGCCTTCGAGCGGCTGCTGGCCAAGCTGGCGGCCATGGCCGCCGGCTACCTGGCAGCGCAGGTTGCCGCGGGCGCGGCCGCCATCCAGCTCTTCGACAGCTGGGTGGGCGCCCTCTCGCTGGAGGACTACGAGGAGCGCGTGCAGCCCCACACCAGAGCAGTGTTCGCAGCCACGTCCGGCCTCGGGGTCCCGCGCATCCATTTCGGCACCGGGACCGCGGGCCTCCTGGAGGCGATCGCCGCCACCGGCTGTGACGTGGTCTCCCTGGACTGGCGGGTGCCGCTCGACGCCGGCTGGCGCCGCGTGGGCTACGACCGGGGCGTGCAGGGCAACCTCGATCCGGCCGTGCTGCTGGGACCGCCCGAGCTGGTGCGCAGCCGGACCGTTGACGTCCTGAGGCGAGCCGGCGGCCGGCCGGGCCATATCTTCAACCTCGGCCACGGAGTTCTGCCGGAGACGCCGCTGGAGAACCTGGAGCTGCTGGTGGAGACCGTGCATGCCGCGTAAAGCGGTGACCGGCGTGCTCTGCATGGCGTACGGCAGCCCGCGCGATGACGCCGGCCTGGAGGCCTACTACACGCACATCCGCGGTGGGCGCGCGCCCTCGCCGGAGGCGTTGGCCGAGCTACGCGAACGCTATCGGGCCATCGGCGGGTCGTCGCCGCTGGAGAAGATCACACGCACCCAGGCGGAGGCGCTGGGCCGGCGGCTGGGCATCCCCAGCTTCGTAGGCATGAAGCACGCGCCGCCCTTCATCGAGGAGGCGGCCGCCGAAGCCCGCGCGGCAGGGGTCACCCGCCTGGTCGGGCTGCCGCTGGCGCCGCACTTCGCGCGCATGAGCTTCGCCGGCTACGAGCGGCCGCTGCGCGAGGCCTGGACCGGCGACCTGGTGTTCGTCAACGGCTTCCACGACCATCCGTCCTTCACAGCCGCACTGCGCGGCCTGGTCTCCGAGACTCTCGCCTATTTCCGGCCGGAGCGGCTGTTCTTCACGGCCCACAGCCTGCCCGCGCGGATCGTGGCCGAAGGCGACGACTATCCGGCGCGGGTGACGCGGTCGGCTCGGCTGCTGGAGGACCGCATGGACCTGCCGCCCTGGGAGGTCGCTTTCCAGTCCGCCTCGCAGACCGGCGAACCCTGGCTGGATCCGGACCTGCTCACGGCCATCGCGCGCTCAGGCGCGCGCCGGGTGCTGGTCTGCCCGGTCGGGTTCGTGGCCGACCACCTGGAGATCCTCTACGACCTGGACGTCGAGGCCCAGGCCTGGGCCCGCCAGCACCGGGTCGAGCTGCGCCGCACGCCCTCCTTCAACGACCGGGTGCGGTTCATCGACGCGCTGGCGGCGGTCGTGCGGGACGCGCTAGCCCTCAAGCCAGCCGCGGAGCGGGCCTAGGAAGTACTCGTCCCACCGGGCGTCGTGGGCCTGCGCCTCGGCCTCGCTCGGAAAGGCTGTGTGACGCAGATGGACGCGGGTGGTGTCCTCCTCTCCAGGGCGGAGGTCCCAGGCCACCACCGAATCCGGCCAGTCCGCCTGCCAGCCCGCCTGGCGCCAGGTGTACTCCAGCGCGTGCGGCCGCATGACGCGTGTGAACACGCCACTGGTGTCACCGCCGAAGAACTGATACGAGCCGCCCGGTCGCAGATCCACCGCCACCTCACCCGAGTGCATCCATTTGTCGATGCTGCCCGCGTCGGTCAGGGCGTCCCAGACTTTCTCGATGGGCGCCCGGATCTCCAGCTCCTTCTCGATCTCGGGCGCCGGCGGCGGCGCGTCTTCGTCAGCCTCCATCAGGAGCGGGTTCGATATCGACGCCGGCCAGCTTGAGCGCCGTCTCCACGAACTGTGCCTCGGGCAGCGCGCCCACGAAGGCGCCCGCGCGGTTGATGACGGTGCGCGGCACTCCCGAAACCCCGAACTGGCGCGAGAGCTCGGGAAACTCGTTGGCCTCCACGGTCAGCGCGTGCACGTGCTCGGAGGCCAGGGCCATCCGGTTGGCCAGGCTCACGGCCTGCGGGCAGTAGCGTCAAGTCGGGGTGGCGAAGACCATTACCTCGAGGTCGGCCTGCAGCCGCTCCAGCCAGGCCAGGGTCTGCTCGCTGAGGCCGGGGTCGGCGGCCGAAACCCGCTCCATGGCGTCGACCACGGTCGCAAACTCGAAGCCGCCGGGCAGGCCCTGCCAGGCGATGCGCGGATCGCCGCCGGGCGCGGCCACCCGCAGGGTGGGCACCTCCGTCACGTTCGCGTCCGGAGTCGCGCTGACGTCGACGATCTCCAGCGAGACCTTGTCCGGCGCCGCGTCCCGGAGCTCCTCGGCGAGCTCGCGGGCTTCGTCGCAGGTGGCGCAGCCGACGCCGCTGGGCAGGATGAGACGGCCCGACCCGGGACGGGTGTAGAGGGTCAGCTCGACCGGGCCTCTCAACCGCTCCGCGAAGCGGGCGCGAAGCTGCTCGCGCACGCCTTCGCTGAGGATCGCCATTTGCAGCTAGGTTAATCGCCCACCGTGATCGGCCTGCTGGCGGACGATCTGACCGGGGCCTGCGACAGCGCAGCGCCCTTCCTCGGCGAGGGCCGCGTCCTGGTCTCGATCTGGCCCGCCTTCGCGCCCGACAGCTCCGCAGCCTGCCTGGCCATCAGTACCGAGACCCGGGATGGGACGCCGGAGGAGGCGCGCACACGCTCCCGGCAGGCGGTCCACCTGCTGCTCACCGCGGGCGCCAACCGGATCTTCCGCAAGGTCGACTCCCGGCTGCGCGGCCACCTGCGCGAGGAGCTGGCCGGAGCTCTCGACGCCTGGCCCGGCCGCTGCCTGCTGGCGCCGGCCTTGCCGGCGGAGGGCCGCTTGACGGTCGGCGGGCGCCAGCTGGTGGATGGCGCCGCCATCGACATCGGCACTTTGCTGGACGGTCTGGAACGGGTTGAAATTCGCGATGCGGCGACCGACGACGACCTCTCGGCCCTTGCGGCCGCGGTGGACGCGGATCGCGAGCTGATGCCGGCCGGGACCAACGGCCTGGCCGCCGCGCTGGCTCGGGGATCCGCCGCCGCGCCGGGCTGGCCGGCCTGCGCCCGCCCGTTGGGGCTGGTGGGCAGCAAGACTGAGGTGTCGGTGGCCCAGGTCGAGGCGGCTCTGGCGGCCGGCTGGGAGGTGCGCCGCCGGGCCCGCGGCGACGCGGTGGAGCTGGAGGGCCACGACGCGCTGTTCCTCAGCGGTGGCGGCACTGCTTCCGGGGTGCTGGCGGACCTGGGAGCAACCCAGCTGGAGCTACTCGGTCAGGCGCTGCCGCGGGTGCCGGTCGGCCGTCTGCTGGACGGACCGCGGCGCGGGCTGGTGGTGGCTTTGAAGTCGGGCGGGTTCGGGGGCGTCGACGCGATCGCCGCGGTCCTGACTAGGCTCCGCTCCGGTGGCTAGGCCGACGCTGGTGATATCGGCGGGCGATCCGGCCGGGATCGGTCCCGAGGTGACCGTGAAGGCTCTCGCCCAGCCCGAGGTGCGAGAGCTCGCCGACCTGGTCGTCGCGGGCGATCCGGCGCAGCTGGCGGCGGTGGCCCGCTCGCTCGGCCTGCCCGTGCCGGAGCGGGTCGAGCCCGCCGGCGACGCCGGAGCGGTGGAGCCCGGCCGGGTGTCCGCGGCCGGGGGCGAGGCTGCGGTGGCGGCCGTCAAGAGGGCGGTGGAGCTGGTCCGCTCGGGAGACGCGTCGGCGCTGGTCACGGGGCCGATCAACAAGGAAGCCCTGCGCGCCGCGGGCTATCCCTGGCCTGGGCACACCGAGATGCTGGCCGATCTTTGCGCTGTGGCGGAGGTCCGCATGCTGCTGGTCGGGGAGCGGCTGCGCGTCTGCCACGTGACCACCCACCGGTCGCTGCGCAGCGCCATCGAAGCGGCAACTCGCGCACGCGTCCTGGAAACCATCCGCATGACCGCGACTGGCGGCCGCCGGCTGGGTTTTGAGACACCGCGGATCGGGGTCGCCGGCCTGAACCCGCACGCCGGCGAGGGGGGACTGTTCGGGGACGAGGAGCTGCGGGAGATCGCGCCCGCGGTCGCCGATGCCCAGGCCGAGGGCATCGACGTCAGCGGCCCCTGGCCGGCGGACACCCTGTTCTGGCGCGCCGCCAATGGCGAGTTCGATTTCGTGGTCGCCATGTACCACGACCAGGGTCACGTGCCGGTGAAGTTGGCCGGCTTCGACGAGGGCGTCAACGTGACTTTGGGGCTGCCGTTTTTGCGCACCAGCGTCGACCACGGGACGGCGTTCGACATCGCCGGCCGGGGCATCGCGCGCTGGCAGAGCATGGCCGCCGCGATACGCGTGGCCGCCCTCACGCGTTAGCTCCACTCGTGAGGCTGCTGCTGGCCACCGCCGCACTGGCGCTGCTCTCGGCTTGCGGATCGCCCTACGCGCCGCTGCCCCCGGCTCCGGCGGCGGGCACGGTGACCGGAACGGTGGTAATCGCGCCCTGCCAGCCCGTGGAGCGGCCGGGCCAGCCGCCCTGCCCGCCGCGGCCCGGCATCCGCGTCCACTTCGACCAGCGCTCGACGACACGCGCGACCGCGGTCACGGACGGCACCGGGACCTACGTGGCCAGCCTGGCTCCGGGCACGTACGAGGTGTGGGCGGAAGGCGGAATCGCGCGGCCGGCAGCGGTCCCGGTGACCGTGGTGGCCGGCCAGAGCGTGACCCTCAACCTGACCGTCGACTCAGGCATCCGGTAGCGCTTCCAGCGCGTCGACCAGCTGGTGGGCGGCCGCCAGCTGCTCGTCGTCCTTCATCCCGAACCAGGGCACGCTCAGGCTGAGGCGGTCGGCGTGCGGGGACCAGCGGCGGAGCCCGCCGGCCAGGTCTGAGTCTGTGACCACAGCCAGCAGGTCCAGGTAGCGCTCCTCGATCAACTGGCGAGCCTGGCCCCGGTCGCCCTCCTTGGAGGCCTGCATGACCTGGTCGGCAACATCGCTTAACCCGGCATGGTCGAGGACGCGCCGGTAGGCGGGCACGGTGTAGGCGATCATCTGCCGGGCCGCGGACTCACGGTCGGGCGCGACCACCAGCTGGAGCAGGATGGGCGGGCGCTCCCTGCCCGCGGCCCGCGCGCCCTGGTCCAGCGCCGGCATGAGGACCTCGTCCAGGTAGCGCTCGGTGGTGAAGGCGTGGGCGGCGAAGCCGTCTGCGCACTCGCCGGCGATGGTGGTCATGTAGGGATTTACCCCCGCCACATAGATCGGGGGCGCGCTCACCCCGGGCTCGGCGCCGGGCTGCAGGGCCGGCCGGCGGATGCTGTAGTACGGCCCCTCGTGCTTGCCGTAGCCGTGCTCGAAGGCGGCGTAGCAGGCGCGCACGGCGGCCACGTAGTCGCGCATGCGGGGGCCGGGATGATCAGCGTCGACTCCGAACCGGGCTTTGAGCGTGGGGCCGACCTGGCTGCCCAGCCCGAGCACGAAGCGTCCCCCTGACCACTGGCTGAGGTCCCAGGCGGTGGCGGCGGTGACCGCCGGCGAGCGGGCGAAGGCGACCGCCACGTTGGTGCCGACCTGGACGCGTTCGGTGGCGTCCAGTGCGGCCGCCGCCAGCAGGTAGGGGTCACGGCGGACGTCCAGCACCCACACCGCCTCACAGCCGGCGCGCTCGGCGCGGCGCGCCAGCTCCTTGGCCTCCGACGGACGGATGGCTCCGGGGAGGGTGATGCCCGGCTTCACGAATTCGCCGGGCGCCGGCCGACCACGCGCGCGAAGCCGAGGGTGCGGCCGGCGTCCTTGACCAGCATGTCGCGCTCGGCGGCGGCGCCGGTCTGGCCGCGGTCGGCACAGATCTCCATCCAGGCCAGCCAGTGGCGCCAGCCGTCGGGCACCCAGTCGGCCAGCTCGACCTGCAGCAGGCCGGTCTTCTCCCAGTGGCGGAGCCACCACTCGGGCGAGTGGAAGGAGACGAAGTCCCAGTGCCAGTACGGCTGGAGGTGGGCCGGGATGCCCTCGCTGGTGACGTCGGTCTTGAGGCCCGGCACCACGATGCCGAAGCGGCCGCCGGGCTTGAGGACCCGGTGGATGGTGCCGATGTAGAGGTCGTCGGTGCCGAAGTAGTGGTAGGCGTCGAGGCTGATCACGACGTCGAACTCGGCTTCGCCGAAGGGGAGAGCGTGGGCCTCGGCGCGGACCGGGGTGACCCGGTCGGCGACGCCCGCCTCCTCGATCCGGCGCTGGTTGTCCTCCTCGGGGGTCCAGAGGTCGGTGGCGGTGACCTGGGCCCAGAACTCGCGCGCCAGGAAGATGGAGCTGAGCGCCTTGCCGCAGCCGAGGTCGAGGACGCGCTCCTCGGGGTGGATGGGTAGGACCTGGGTGAGGGCCTCGGCCAGCCAGAGCACGTTTGGCCCCATCGTGCCCTCCAGCTGCCAGTCCAGATCGTACCCCGCCGACCGTGGAAACCCCGGCGGCGTCCTCACCCTCACGCGCGCGCGGCCTCCCACCACCGATACCCCCCGCCCGGGGGTTCGGCGCCTAGCGTACGGATGCTGTCAATCCCGCTTGTTAAGCCCGCAAGTGCCGGCAGCTGCGGCGGTTGCTCACGCAGATCGCCGCCAAGTGCCGGCACATGGGCAGCTTCGCACCCGTCAGGGGACCAGGTTGATCAGCCGGTCGGGCACGTAGACGACCTGGCGGGGCGGCTTGCCGTCCAGCGCCCGGCCGACCTTCTCGGAGCGCAGCGCCGCCTCGCGGGCGTCGGCCTCGGGGAGGCCGGCCGGCAGCTCCAGCCGGTCGCGCACCTTGCCTCCCACCTGCACGACCAGCGTGATCGTGGGATCGGCGGCCGCCGCCGGGTTATAGGCGGGCCAGGCGGCGTCGGCGCAGAGCCCGGCATGGCCGGTGCGCTCCCACAGCTCCTCGGTCACGTGCGGCGCCATCGGGTGCAGGAGCAGGAGCAGGGCGTCGACGGATTCCCGCCAGGTGTCGCCGAGCTCGCCGCCGCCGGCCACGTGCTCCTGCATGGCGTTGGCCAGCTCCATCAGCGCGGACACCGCGGTGTTGAACGCGAACGACGTGTAGTCGTCGGTGACCTTTCGGATCGCCTGGTGGGTGCGCCGGCGCAGGACTTCGTCAGAGGGCGAAAGCGCCGCCGGCGAGCGCTCGATTCTCTCCGGCTCCAGGACCAACCGCCACACCCTGTGCAGGAAACGCACCGGACCCGCGACCGCGGAGACGGTCCATTCGGCGTCCTCGTCCGGCGGGCCGATGAACATCTCGTAGATGCGGCCGGCGTCGGCGCCCTCGCGCTTGACCAGGTCGTCGGGCGCCACGCCGTTGCCGAGCGACTTGGACATCACCTGCCCGTTGCGCTTGACCATGCCCTGCGTGAACAGCCGCATGAACGGCTCGACCGGCTCCACCATGCCCGCGTCGTGCAGCACCTTTTCGAAAAACCGCGAGTAAAGCAGGTGCAGGATCGCGTGCTCGATGCCGCCGGTGTACTGGTCGACCGCCATCCAATGGTTGGCGAGCTCGGGGTCGAAAGGCTCCTCGCGATCGTGTGCTGACGTGAAGCGGAGGAAGTACCAGGCGGAGTCGATGAAGGTGTCCATGGTGTCGGTCTCGCGGCGCGCGCTGCGCCCGCAGGACGGGCAGGGCACCGTGTACCACTCCGGGTTTTCGGCCAATGGTTTGTTCTCCGGCGGCAGCTCGACGGGCAGCTCGGCATCCGGAACCGGGACGATGCCGCAGGCCTCGCAGTGCACCATCGGGATCGGGCAGCCCCAATAGCGCTGCCGCGAGATCAGCCAGTCGCGCAGCCGGTAGCGGGTCACGCCCTCGCCCTTTCCCTGCTCAGCCAGCCACTGGGTGATCTTGGGGATGGCAACTTCAGGTGGCAGGCCGTCGAAGCGCCCGCTGTTGACCAGCGAGCCGACCTTGTCCACGTAGGCGGTGCTCAGCTCACCCACAGGCCCGGAGGGCGGAGCGATCACCTCCCGGATTTCCAGAGCGAACTTCTTCGCGAACTCGAAGTCGCGCTCGTCGTGCCCTGGCACCGCCATGATGGCGCCGGTCCCGTAACCCATCAGCACGTAGTCCGCGATCCAGATCGGGATCCGCTCACCGTTGACCGGATTGGTGGCGTACGCGCCCGTGAACACGCCGGTCTTCTCGCGCTCGGTCGACAATCGCTCGATCTCGGTTTCCCGCCGCGCGCGCTCAACATATGCGCGCACTTCAGAACGCTGCGCGTCGGTGGTGACCCGCTCGACCAGCGGATGCTCGGGCGCCAGCACCATGAAGGTGGCGCCGAAAAGAGTGTCGGGCCGGGTGGTGTAGATGCGAATCGCGTCGCCGGTTTCGGCCTCGAAATCGACCTCGGCGCCGTGGGAGCGGCCGATCCAGTTGGCCTGCATGACGCGCACTTTCTCGGGCCAGGTGCCGCGCAGCAGCTCGAGGTCGTCGAGCAGGCGGTCGGCGTAGTCGGTGATCTTCAGGAACCACTGCTCGAGGTCCTTCTTTTCGACCAGGTTGTCGCAGCGCCAGCAGCGTCCGTTGATGACCTGCTCGTTGGCCAGTACCGTCTTGTCGAAAGGACACCAGTTGACCGGCGCCAGGCGCCGATACGCGAGTCCGCGCTCCCAGAAGAGCAGGAACAGCGCCTGCGTCCACCTGTAGTAGTCGGGCAGGCAGGTCGCGACCTCACGCGACCAGTCGTAGAGCACGCCCATCATCGCCAGCTGCCGCTTGGCGATCGCGATGTTGCCGAGCGTCAGCTCGCGCGGATGCTTGCCGACTTTGATGGCCGCGTTCTCGGCAGGCATCCCGAACGCGTCCCAGCCGAACGGGTTCAGCACCTCCATGCCCTGCATGCGGCGGAAGCGGCTGACAAGGTCCCCGATCACGTAGTTGCGCATGTGGCCCATGTGCAGCTCGCCCGACGGGTACGGGAACATGACCAGGTTGTAGTGCTTAGGCCGGTCACTGGCGTCGTCGGCGACCAGCACGCCGCGCTCGGCCCAGACCCGCTGCCATTTCGGCTCGATGTCCTGCGGGACGTAGCCCCGCCGCTTGGTGACCGCCATCAGGTTGAAGTGCCGATTTTACGTTCCGTCCATCTGGCTCCCGCCTCGTAGCCGAAGATCGCCGCCAGCACCAGGAACGCCCCCGAAGCCTGCACCGGACCCAGCCGCTGGCCGGTCAGGAGCACCGAGAAGAAGAGCGCCCAGGCAGGCTCGGTGGCCAGGATCACGGCCGTTCGGGAGGCGCTCAGCTGCTGCTGCGCCCACGTCTGTATGAACATGGCCAGCGCACTGGCGAAAACGCCGGTGATGACCAGCGCGGGCCACACCGACGGAGGTGGGGCGTGGAGCGCGGGCGCAGCCGGCACCGCGAAGAGGACGGTGACAGTCGCCATCTGCACCAGGGCCAGCGGGCCGGCCGGCTGGCCGGGTGACCAGTGCGAAAGCATCACGATCTGAATTGCGAAGGCCAGCGCGCAGCCCAGCAGCAGCATCTCGCCCAGGCCGATGCGCAACGGGCCGCCGCCCGCCAGCAGCACGGTGCCGACCAGCGCAGCCACCACCGCGACGTATGCGAACCAGGGCACCGCGCGCCCGGTCAGGCGCTCCAGGAGCGGCGTGAAGACCACGAACAAGCCCGTGATCAGCCCCGCGTTGCCGGCCGCCGTTAACTGCAGCGCCACGGTCTGCAGGACGTAACCGGCGGCTACCGCCACGCCGACGGCGGCGCCGACGACCAGCACCCGGCGGCCGGGCAGCCGGCGCACGATCACGATCATCACCAGCAGCGCCAGCGCGAAGCGGATCGTGAGGAAGGGCAGCGTCGGATACTGGGCGATGGCGTCTTTGACGACCACGAAGGTCCATCCCCAGACCGCGGTCACCCCCAGCAGGAGGAGGACGTAGATCAGTGGAGCACCTCTACGCGCCCTGGCGCATGGAGTACATCGGCGGCACGCCGGAGCCGGGCTGCCTTTTCTGCCGCGCGCGCGAGGCCGACGCCGGTCAGGACCGCCACAACCTGCTGGTCTGGCGCGGACCCGACGCCATCGTGATGCTCAACAAGTTCCCCTACAACAGCGGCCATGTGATGGTGGCGCCGCGTGCCCACGTCGGCTCTTTGGAGGACCTGGACGACCACGACGCGCTGGCCCTGCACCAGGCGGTCGCGCGCGCGCTGGGTGTTCTGCGCACCGAGCTCGGGCCGGAGGGCTTCAACGTAGGCGTAAACCTGGGCCGGGTGGCCGGCGCCGGGATCCCCGACCACGTGCACGTGCACGTGGTGCCGCGCTGGAACGGGGACACCAACTTCATGCCCGTGCTGGCCGAGACCAAGGTGGTCAACGAACACCTGGAGCGGACCTGGGAAAAGTTGAGCGCCGCCTTCAGCGGCGCGACCTGAAGACGGCCCGGCCCGCCACCACCGTGGCCGTGACCCGCCCATCGGCGACGACCGTCAGGTCGCATTGGTAGCCGGGCCGCAGCCGGCCCAGCCACTTCTCCATGCCGGCGGCATAAGCCGCGCCCGAGGTGTAGGCGCGCAGCGCGGAGCGGTGGCCGACCGACAGGCCCGGGTACCACTCGGCGCGCTCGCGCCAGTGCACGGCGGCGTCCATGCCGGCGAGGGGGTCAGCGGTCTCGACCGGTGCGTCCGACCCGAACGCCAGCCGGGCGCCTGCCCGTTCCAGGGCGCCCCAGGCATACGCGTTGCCGGTGACCCGCGGCCATTCGCGGTCGGCGAGCTCGCGGTCGCTGACCGCGTGGATCGGCTGCATGGATGCGATCACGCCCGCAGCCTGAAAGCGCGGCCAGTCGTCGGGGTGCACGCACTGGGCGTGCTCGATGCGGGGACGCCACCAGCGCCATGCGCCCGCCAGCGGCTCCAGTGCGTCCAAAGCGCGGCGCACGGCTTTGTCACCGATCGCATGCAGTGCCACGTTGAGATGGCCCTCGGCGCAGCGCCGGCAGAGCTCGACCAGCTCGCCCTGCTCGAGCACCGGCACGCCCGTGCCGTCGAGCATCTCGGCCGTGCGGCTGCCCAGCGAACCGTCCAGGAACGCCTTCACGCCCCAGATCCGAAGCCAGGCGTCGCCCCAGCCTGAGCGGAGGCCCATCCGCTCGGCTGCCGCCAGGTCGGCGTAGGGCAAGTTGTAGGTGACCCGAATCGGCAGGCGCCCGGCCTCCCGTAGGCGCTGAAGGGCGGCGAACTCCCGCGCCCGGTCCATGGACTGGACGGAAGTGAGCCCGAGCCGGGCCAGGTCGCGAAGCGTGGACGCCAGCCCGCGGTCGAGCTCGGCGTCGGTCGGCTCGGGCACCACCTTCCGGATCACCTCGACCGCCTTCTCGCGCACGATCCCGGTGGGATCGCCGCCGCTGTCGCGGTCGATCACGCCGCCTGCCGGATCCGGCGTCTCCCGGCCGATGCCAGCGATCGCGAGCGCCGCCGACGAAACCCAGGCCGAGTGGCCGTCCTTGCGGACCAGGAAAGCCGGCCGCCCCCCGGCCGCCCGATCGAGCTGGCCGCGATGCGGAAAGGCGGGGTCCGGCCAGTCGTCGTTGTACCAGCCGCGGCCTCGGATCCAGGCCGTGCGCGGGAGGCCTTCGGCACGCCGCCGCACCCTGGCCAGGCAGTCATCCAACGAACGGCTGCCGGTCAGCTCGACGCCCAGCCGACGCATCGCCATCGGCGAGAGATGAAGGTGGGCGTCCTGCAGGCCTGGCCAGACCTGGCCCCGCAGCTCCACCACCTCGGCGCCGGCGCCCGCGGCCGTCCGTGCTTCTGGACCGACGGCCAGGATCTCGCCGGACGGCGCCGCCGCGACCTCTATGGGTGGTCACAGGCCGTAGGTCTTGGCGATGATCTCCTTCATGATCTCGTCCGTCCCGGCTCCGATCCGGGACAGGCGAGCGTCCCGCCAGGCGCGCTCGACCGGAAATTCGCGCATGTAGCCGTGGCCACCCAGGATCTGGATGGCTTCATCGGCCACCTCGACATTGACCTGGGTCGCCATCAGCTTGGCCTGTGAAACCTCGCGCACCGGGTACTCGCCCTCGTCCCAGCGCTTGGCGGTCTCGTAGACGAAGGCGCGCACCACCGCGATCTTGTTGGCCATGTCGACCAGCCGGTGCTTGATGACCTGGAAGTTGGCGATCGGGCGCCCGAAAGCACTGCGGTCCTTGGCGTACTGGAGCGCGTACTCGAAGAGGCCCTGCGCGCCGGCGACGTGGCCACAGGCCGTGATCAGGCGCTCGCCCTGCAGCTCCCACATCAGGTTGCGCCAGCCCTCGCCCTCCTCGCCGAGGCGGA
>VBEO01000105.1 GCA_005881825.1 Chloroflexota bacterium
TCAGGGATGTTCTCGGACACTTGCTGGACGTCGACATCGTTTACGGCTTCAGGTTCCGGCTGGCGCTCACCGAGGATGTCCCCAGCTACCCCGGATACAACGAAAAGGGCTTCGCAGGCCTACCGAAGCTCGACGTCCTGCCGCTCGCGCAGGCCTTTCGCGGTCTGCGCTCGGCAAACCTGGAGCTTCTGCGGTCGCTGGACGGGCGGCAGCTTTCGAGGCAGGCGATGCACGGTGAGCAAGGCTTGGAGAACGTCGGCCTCATGCTGGTGAAGCTGGCCGGCCATGACCTCGCGCACCTGGCTCAAATGAAGCGTGCGGTGGCGGCGGCCGGAAGCGGCTCCTCCGCGTCCGGCGACGCAGCGAGTGCCCTCCTGCGACGGGCTGAAGTCGCGTTTGCGGCTCAGGACCTGGATGCCATCTGTTCGCTGTTCACAGATGATGTCGTCGCCCGTTATGCCGGCGAACCCACGCTGAACGGCAAGCAGCAGCTGCGTGAGCACCTCCGCCTTCGGCTGGGGCGCCAGAAGGGATACAGGCCGAGAAAGACTCTGGCGGTCGCGACGGCCGACGTGATCGTCGATACCTGGGAAGGCGCCTGGGTCGACGCCGACACCGGGGCGAGAATGATGGGCCGGGGAATGGAGCAGCTGAGGTTGCGAGACGGACTCGTCGCGGAGTTGGATGCCGTGTTTCACTCCTGGGCGGCCGGCGACGCCTCCGCGACCAAGGTCGATCACGCGTGAGGGAGGAGCTGCCGTGTGCCTGATCTGCGGGTGCGAAGAACCGGGCCGGCCACGGCGCGAGATAGCCGTCCGCAGTCCGGGCCACCCCGATCCTGATGAGCTGGTCCTGCAGGCTGCCGAGGACGCCCTCGCGGTCGCCGAGGGCTGGATCGGCTGGAGCGCGGGCGCCTCGATGTCACTCGGCAACGCCTGGACACCACACAAGGCGCTGCGGCGCATCACCGACCACCTCGTCGACCATCTGTGCCAGGTCGAGGCACGGTCCGCCGGCGTGACCACCGTGCCGGACCAGTGGCGCGGTCGGGCCGTGACGCTGGACTCGGATTGGGCCCGCTTCACCGAACAGGACCTGGACGAAGCCAGCGCCCGCATCCGGCGTCTAGCCCAGGTTCTGGCCATCCGCCTGCTGGCCCTGCGCCCGAGCTGGGATGAAGAAGCCGGGGAGGAATGGACGATCCGCGCCATCGCCGAGCACGTGGCCGAGGCGAGCGCTACCTACGCCGGCCAGCCACGCTCGCCGGCGAGCCCTGCTCGGGACGGGGCGCAGCGATGAGCGAGCCGCCGCCGACCACCAACTCGGCGATGTACCAGACGATGCATCGCCAGCCCGCCGACCTCACCGCCACTTTGGAGCGCAATTGGGAGCCCGCGCAGAGCGCGGCCAGGCTTATCGGCGACCGCGCTCGGGTTTGGCTGGTCGGGATCGGGACCAGCTATCACGCCGCCCTCGTCGGGGAATGGCTGCTGCGCGGAGCCGGCCTCGACGCCCGCGCCGTCAACTCGCTCGATTTCGCGGCCTATCCCGACAGCTACCCCTTACGCGGCGACGAGGCCGTCATCGTTCTCGCCCACACCGGGACCAAGAGCTTTTCGTCGCTGGCGCTGCAGCGAGCGACCTCCGCCGGGGCGACGGTGCTGTCGGTGGGAAGCCTGACTGCGGAGCACCCCGGTTCGCAGCTGGTCCTGCGCACGATCGAGCGCGAGCGCTCCGCCGCATACACCTCCTCGCACACCAACGCGATGCTCACGCTCGCCCAGGTCGCCGTCGAGGTCGCCAGCCTGAAGGGCACCGGGAAGGACTCGGCCTGGCGATCGGCCCTGAACACGATGCCGTCGCAGGTGGAGGCGGTTCTGGGCCGCCAAGAAGAGGTTCGATCAGTCGCGGTTTCAGCAGCTCAGAGTCGCATCTACGTGACCGGAGCCGGTCCCAACGGCGCGACCGCGCTGGAGGCGGTGATCAAGGCGCGCGAAGCCGCCATCGCCGACATCGATGCGCTGCCGCTCGAGCAGTTCCTGCATGGACCGATCGTCTCGGTCAACGAGGGTGACGCGGCCGTCGTCGTCAACGTCAAGGGAGCGAATGACGCGGTCGCGCGGCGCACCGGCGAGATCGCGGGAGTGCTGCACCGTATCGGCGCGCGCATCTGGCTGATCGGGCAGGGCGTGGCGGAGGCGCCGAACGCCACCGTCTTCGAGCTGCCCCTCGTGCCCGAGGAGATCTCCCCCATCCTCGCGGTCGTGCCCCTCCAGATGTTTGCCTATGAGCTCGCCGTGGCGCGAAAGGCAAACCCCGACCGCTTCCGGCGTGACGATCCCAAATACGCCAACGCCCTCTCGATCCAGCTCTGATCGCTGGTGACGCACGGCAAGCAGCCGGAGCTCGTATTGGAGGTCCAGCCATGAGAACGCAAGCCGAGAAGGGATCCGCCTTTGCAGCGCTGCACACGGCGGAGCCTTCACGCTGGACGAGGTCATGATCCACGTCGCCGCGCTCACGGCCGCCAGCGACCTGCCGGTCTCGGTGGACATGGAGAACGGCTACGGTTCGGACCCACAAAGCGCGGCGACGGCAGTCAGGCGGGCCGCTGAGGCGGGCGCGGTAGGTGGCTCAATCGAGGACTGGGACCCGTCCGGCCGGCTGTATGACCTCGATCACGCAGTCGCTCGAATCGAGGCCGCCGCCGAGGCGGCGCACTCGCTGAAGTTCCCATTCACTCTGACCGCACGCGCCGAAAACCACATCCGCGGCAACCCCGACCTGGACGACACGATCGAGCGACTCCGGGCCTATGAGGCGGCGGGCGCCGATGTGCTGTACGCGCCCGGGCTGCGAGCAGCCGAAGATATCCGGGCCGTGTGCGCGGCCCTGACCAAACCGGTGAATGTGCTGGCGCTTCTGCCGGCGCCATGCGTGAGCGTGGTGACTTCAGTGTGCTGCACCGCAGCCCGCCGCTCCAGGACTGGTTTGGCTGAGCCGGCGGCCTGGGTCATGACGCGACGCCGCCAGGGGCGCATCCTGGTGACCAGTTCGGCTGCTTCGTTTCAGCCCCTTCCCGGCCTCGCTACCTACGGCGCGACCAAGGCCTTCCTGACCTCCTTCAGTCAGGCTTTGGCCGCCGAGCTACGCCCGCTGGGCGTCTCAGTCAGCTGCCTCGCACCGGGCTTCACAGTTAAGGTGGAGGGCGGCTTCCGGCCTCGCCCGAGCTGGCTTTGGTCGACGAGCGAAGGGGTCGCGCGCGCAGCAGTCGAGGGGTTGCTCGCGGGACGGTCGTTCATCGTGCCCGGGCTCCCCTGGAAGATGGTGGCGGCCCTGGCTCCGCGGATGCCACGATTCGTCGTGCGGCAGATTGCGACCGCGGTCGGGCGCCGAATGGTGGAACGTCGCGACCGTTAGGCCGAAGGGCGACGCACCGCTGGCCTGCGCATCACGAGCTGTGGACAGCCTCTCGTTATCTGCAGCATCTACGAGCAGCAACCGCCACCAAGCTGGCGGCGCTGACCACCAAAGTGGCGACCAGAGCGGCGACCAAAGTGCGGGCCGTTGGTTCACGCATACCCTCACCGGCATACTCCGAGCGCGATGCCCAGGGCCGATGTTGCTGCCGAGGTTCGTGCACTCGTGGAGGCGGGCGACGGGCCGGCGGCGCTGGCGCGCGTAGCGCGCGTCTGGCGCGAGGCCTGGTTCAACACCGGTGACATGGAGGGCGGCGCGGCAGTTGCGGCCGCGGCACTTGGCGCGTCTGGTGCAGAACAGCCATCCGTCGACCGCGCGCGCGTTCTCTACGCCGACCATCTCTTTGCCTTCCGCGTCGGCGAGCAAGTTCGCGCGCGGGAGCGGGCCGAGGAGTGCCTGCGTGTCGGGCGCGCGGCAGCGGACCTTCGTGGCGAGTGCGATGGTCTGACTGGGCTCGCACGGGTCGCGTTCCGCGACGGCGACTTCGATCGGGTGGTCGAACTCGCCCGCGCCGGACGCGCCAAGGCGCAGGCCGCCGACGACCGTGCGGCTGAGGCGGGACCGCTCCACCTCGAGGCGGCGGGCACACGACTCGGCGGCGATCACGCAAGAGCGCGCGAGCTCTATATGCAGAGCCTCGAGCTGGCGCGGGAGCTCGGCAACGACGGAATGGTCGCGAACGAGCTGCACAATCTCGGCTGGGTCGAGCTCCACCTCGGCGACCTCGTTGGGGCGGAGCGTAGGTTCCGCGAATTCGAGGAGGCGGCGAACGCAGCGCACCACCGCCCGTGGGTGGAGCTCGATCGTGCGGCCATCGCCGCCGCGCGGGGCGACGCGGACGAAGCACAGGCGCGGCTGGCCGCGGGCGAGGTGCGGTTAGCGGAAGCCGGTCTCACGCAGGAT
>VBEO01000005.1 GCA_005881825.1 Chloroflexota bacterium
GGCCGACGAGCTGCTGCCCGAGCAGCTGACGATCCCCAACCTGGCGGCCGCCGCCGAGGACTGCGAGGCCTGCGACCTGCACGCTAGGGCCACCCAGACCGTGTTCGGCGAGGGCGGCGCGCCCTCTACCGTGATGCTGGTCGGGGAACAGCCGGGGGACCGGGAGGACGTCGAGGGGCGGCCCTTCGTGGGGCCGGCCGGTCGGTTCCTGGACAGCGCGCTGGAGGCGGCCGGCATCGACCGCAAGCGCGTCTACGTGACGAACATCGTCAAGCACTTCAAGTGGGTGGCCCGTGGCAAGCGCCGCATACACCAGTCCCCCAACCAGACCGAGGTGCTGGCCTGCCGGCCCTGGCTGCAGGCGGAGATCCTGGTCGTCAAACCGAAGGTCATCGTGGCCCTGGGGGCGACCGCGGCCAAAGCGCTGATCGGCTCCAAGTTCAAGGTCACACTGGACCGGGGCCGGGTCATTGAAGTGCCGCGCCTGGGAGCCCCGGTGGTGGCCACTGTGCACCCGGCCTCCATTCTGCGCTCGGAGGATCGGGAAGCCGGGACGGCCGCCTTCATCGCCGACCTGAAGGCGGTCGCCCGCTATTTGAAGGCCTAGAGCCTAGAGCTCTTCGGGTTCCTCGGCCTCGGGCTCCTCGATGGCCGCCAGGGCCTCGGGAGTCGGCTCCGCCGGCGCGGCGGCCGGTGGCGGGGTCTTGGATGCGATGACCTTGCCTCGGCTGCGCCAGCTGGCGGTGTTGGCGACGGGTCGCATCTCGATGATCCGGGGATCGACGAACACGTTTTCCCGCCGGGTGAGCTTCTTCTCGTTACCGTCGACGTAAACGACGGTGCGCTCGAGCACGGCGGTCACGAAGACCTTCTCGCCGTCGATCTCGCCCCAGAAATCGGGCATGATCATCTGGCCTTCGTCATCGAGTGCGCTGAGCGGAACGAGGGGTGGGGTGGTCGCGGGCAAAGTTTCCTCCTGCGTCTGGACTAGGGGGTCGAAGCCCCAAATTACGCGGATACGAAGATCGAGTGCACCCAATCCGGTTAACGGAATGGCCACTCCAGCCGTCTGTAGGATCAACCGAGTGAAAGCCGCCCCCGATTCCGACGCGGTCGCCCGCCTGCTCGGATCCTGGCGCGGCGAGATCGAGGCCGGGGCCGTCTACGCGCTCCTCGCCGAGCGCGAGAAAGACCCCCGCAGAGTCGAGATCCTGCGCCGCCTGGCCGAGGCCGAGGCCGGCCACCGGCGCCGCATCGAGGCGCGGCTCAAAGAGCTGGGAGTCGAAATCCCCGATCCGGCCGGCGTGCGGCTGTCGCCCTGGACGCGGCTCCAGGTCCGCTTGGCGCCACTAGGCACGGTGCTGGCTTCCCGCGAGGCCGCCGAGGATGCGGAGGTGGACGGCCCCTACAAGAAGCCCACCGGAGATGAGGGCACCGACCGCCTGCTGCGCGAGATCCGGCGCGACGAGCAGTCCCACTCGCGCGAGGTGGCGGCCATGCGCGCGGGCCAGGACCCGGTCACCCAGAATCCCGCCGAGTCGCGCCTGCAGCGCCTGCTCTCGCGGGAGACCTGGCACCGCACGGGCACAGGCTGGATCTCGGGCGCCATCTACGGCGCCAACGACGGGCTGGCGGCTGTCTTCGGGATCGTTTCCGGTGTCTCCGGGGCTACCGGCGGTTCCTCCTTCGTGCTCACGGCCGGTTTGGCCGGCGCCCTGGCCTCCGCGCTTTCCATGGCCACGGGCGCCTACCTCGCCGAGCGCTCGGAGGCCGAGGTGGCGGCCGCCAACCTGGCCCGCGAGCGGCGCGAGATCGAAGAGCACCCGGAGGAGGAGAAGGAGGAGCTGTCGCTCTTCTACCAGCTCAAGGGCTTGAGCAAAGCCGACGGTGACCTCCTGGCCGAGAAGCTGGCATCCAACCCCGACGCCATGGCCCAGATCCTGGCGTCAGAGGAACTGGGCGCGGGTGGGGGAGGGGGGAACCCGGTGCAGGCGGCCCTGGCCGCCGGCATCAGCACCGGTCTGGGCGCTCTCATCCCGGTCATCCCCTTCTTCTGGCTGCGTGGCCTCACGGCCGTGATCGTGGCGGCCGCGGTCTCGCTGGTGGCCCATTTCGCAGTCGGCGCTTCCAAGTCGCTTTTCACGCTGCGCACCTGGTGGGCCGCGGGGGCGGAGATGACGGTGGCGGGCATCATCGTGGGCAGCGTCACCTACGCCTTCGGGCTCCTCTTCAAAATTCACTGAACTTCGACCTCGACGCCGTCCGGGCCGCCTGCGCCGAGGTCGCGCGGCGCTCACGCTGGGTGCGGATCGACCGCGAAGCGATCCCCGCCTACGCCGCGGCGCTACCGCTCGCCGAGTTCAGGCCCGCCCTCGATCCGGACACCCACGTGCTCGGCGACGCCGGCTTCATCCTGGCTCTGGACGCCGTCAACTTCGGCTCCGGTTACTTCCCGCACCTGCGCAATCTTCGGCCAGCCCGCCGAAGGTCCGACCGCCGAGCTGATGGAGCTCTTCGCACAAGCCTGGAACGCCTTCGGCCGCCATCTCCTCGAGCACCATCGCGGCAGCTACGAGGCCCTCTTGGAGGCGAGCGGATTCGAGGCCGAAGCGCTGGCTGGGTTGCTGGCGGAGGTGCCCTTCTTCGATGACGTGCATCCGTATCGCGGCCTCACGGTGCCCATCTACAAGCGGGCCCAGATCGCTCCTGCCGACCTGGAACTCTCGATCGGGGGCTTCCGCGGCCTGGAGCGCCTTACCCTGTTCGCCGACAACCTGGTTCCGCACGTCCTGCACCTGGACGGCGTCCTGGCCTTCGACGAGGTGGTGGCCGAGCGCATCGAGCGTGAGGAGCTGCTCAGTTCGGGCTCGGAGGAGGAGGTCGAGATGCGGGCCTGCGCCGTGCAGGCCGTGGAGCTGATCAAGGCCGAGACGGGCCGCACGGCGATGGAGCTCGACCATCTGCTGTGGAACCGCGGCCAGGGCGCCGAGTACAAAGCGCGGCCGCGGCCCCGTTGCCGCAGCGTTTTTTATTAGCGGTCGAGGTGGTAGTTGGCCTGGAGGCCCTCGATCGAGTAATCGGCCACCAGGTCACCGAACCGCATCCGCAGGCCGAAGCGCGTGCGCTCGGCTTGCACCTTGCCCTCGTATACGACCTCGACCACCCGATCGCCGTCCATCCGCACGATCGCGCCGCCGGGAGCCAGGAAGACGTTCTCAGAGAACTTCTTGAGGCCGCCGGTCTCCAGCTCTCCGATCCGGGCCGGCAGCTTGGGCTCGGGCGGCGGCGCCGGAGGCGCGGCGGGCTTCTTGGGGGCCGGCGGGGTAGCAGGCTTGGCGGTCGCCCGCTCCTCGCGGCGCTGGCGCGCCTGCTCCAGCGACAGCTCGAGCAGCCGGGAGCCGGCGTCGCCGGTGAAGTAGGCGCCGCTCACCAGAGCGGGGTCCTTCTGGCGGCGCAGGCAGATGCTGCAGTCGGCCTCCTCGGCCACCACCTCGTAACTGCCGGCCGGCAAAGTCTGGCCGCACAGCGTGCGCACCTCGCCCGCCCCCGCGCCAGGCGCCGTGAGGTGGGTCCGGCCCTTGCCCTTGCGGACGCGGTCCAGGTCGAGGCCTATCACGCGGCCGGGGTTGCGAACTCCCGGAGGCGGTCGGCCGCCCCTGCCTTGAGGCGCCCCAGGGCCGCCCGCTCGATCTCGCGCACCGCCTGGCGGCTGACGCCCAGCCGGCCGGCGACCTCGTCCAGGCTGCGCTGGTGGCCGTCGATGAGGCCGAAGCGCAGCTGCATGACCCGGCGTTCGCGGGCGGGCAGGCTGTCGAGCACGTCCTCGACCTCCTCCCGCATGAGCTGTCGCGCGGCTTCCTCGTGCGGCGAGGGCGTGCTGCGGTCCTCGATGAACTGGCCCAGCTCCGAGTCGCCGTCCTCGCCCACGGGGGTTTCCAGTGAGACCGGCTCCTGGGCGACCTGGAACAGCCAGCTGACCCGCTCCTTGTCGAGCCCCATCTCGAGGGCGATCTCGTCCTCGTCGGGCTGGCGCCCGAGCTCGGCGCGCAGGCGGTCGGCGACGCGGACCATCTTGCCGATGAGCTCGGCCTGGTGGACGGGGATGCGGACGGTGCGGCCGCGATCGGCGATCGCGCGCTGGACCGCCTGCCGGATCCACCAGGTGGCGTAGGTCGAGAACTTGAAGCCGCGCCGGTAGTCGAACTTGTCGACGGCGCGGATCAGGCCCAGGTTGCCCTCCTGGATGAGGTCGAGCAGCGGCAGCCCGCGGTTGGCGTACTTCTTGGCGATGGAGACGACGAGGCGCAGGTTGGCCTCCATCAGGTGGTGCCGGGCCTCGACCGAGCCTCCCTCCATGGCCTGGGCCAGCTCGACCTCCTGGGCGGCGGTCAGCAGTCGAACCTTGCCGATCTCGCGCAGGTAGGCACGAACGGCGTCGTCGAGCGCGGCCGCCTCTTCGGCGGGGCGATCGCGGCCGGCCTGGTCGAGGTCCAGGTCGGCGGGCAGCAGAGAACGGTCGAGGGAGACTTCAGTCATGGCCTGAGATCACTTTGATACCCGCATGCAGGAATCCGGAAACTTGCGGCAAACTTCCGCTCGCAATGTTGAAACGGTCGGTGCTGGCAATTGGTATCAGTCTGCTCCTGGCCGGCTGCGGCGCGCCTGCCATAGGTGGGTCGGGTGACGGCGCCTCCGAATCCAGCTCTCTGGTGCTCACCGGCCCGGTCAAGGCCGATTTCTCCAACGACAAGGGCGGCTCCTGCGTCTGGACCCCGGCCGCTTTCCTGCTCACCTTCACCACGGGCTCGGTCCAGAACGGCGTCAAGCTCGACTTCGTGGCGCAGGTCGGCGTGAACGCGGTGGGCGACCCCGATGCCGCCACCCCGCCGCGGGCGGACGGCCTCACGCCACTGGTTGTACGCGCCGGCGGCCAGGCGATCAAGGCGGCGTCGGGCACGATCCACGTGACGGACGGCGACGTTAGCACGCACGCCTTCAAAGGCACAGTGGAGGCCACCATGGAGGACGGGACCAAGGTGACCGGCAGCTGGAGCTGCACCGCCGTCTTCGGATAGGCCCTGCACGTATCCTCCGGCCATGACTACGACGCGCACGGAGAGGATCCAGGCTCACGACGGGGGTTGGTTCGCAGGCTACCTGGCGGTTCCCGACAGCGGCTCGGGACCCGGCATGGTGGTCATCCAGGAGATCTTCGGTGTCAACGCTTATATCAAGGGCACCTGCGAGCGTTTGGCGAAGCTGGGCTACGTGGCCATGGCGCCGGACCTCTTTTGGCGGATCGAGCCGGGCATCGCGGTCGACGAGCGCTCGGCGGACTTCCTGGAGCGCGGCTTCGGGTACATGTCCAAGTTCGACTTCCAGAAGGGTGCCGACGACGCCGTGGCGGCCCTCGAGCACCTGCGGAAGGTGCCCGAGGTCGAGGGAGGCAAGGCAGGCATCCTCGGCTTCTGCCTGGGCGGCGGCATCAGCTACATGGTGGCCGCGCTGGCCTCGCCCGAGGTGTGCGTCTCTTACTACGGATCGGCGGTGCCGGATGCTTTGGGCATGGCCCCGCAGGTGGAGTGCCCGGTCCTCTTCCACTTCGGCACTGCCGACGAATACATCCCGCCGGCCAAGCAGGAACAGGTGAGGGCGGCCTTCGCGGGTCGCCGCGACGTGGAGTTCCACGTGCACCAGGGGGCCAACCACGCCTTCGACAACAACGTAGCCACGGTTTTCCACCATCCGCAGGCGGCCGCCGATGCCTGGCGCCAGACCGCCGACTTCCTGCGCCGCAACCTGCCGGCCTGAGGCAGGACGCGAATAGTTGCCGCCGCAATCGGGTATGGCTTGAACGTGAGCACAACGTTCAGTGACTTCAACCGGAACCTGATCAAGGACCTCCGCGCAAACGGAGGCCGAGCCACGTCGGGGCCTTTCATGGGCCGCGATGTCCTGATCCTCACGACCCGCGGCAAGCGCAGCGGCGAGACCCGTGAGAACCCCCTTGCCTTCAGCCGTAAGGGCGACGACCTGGTGGTGATCGCTTCCAAGGGAGGCGCTCCCACCAACCCGGCCTGGTACCACAACCTGCGCGAGAACTCGCGGGTCACCGTCGAAGTCCTGGGCGAGAAGTTCGACGCCGAGGCCTCTCCCGTCGACGATGAGGACGAGTACGAGACCCTCTATGCCGCGCACGCGGCAAAGATGCCGGCCTTCAACGAGTACCGCACCAAAACCAGCCGCCGGATACCGGTCGTGATCCTCAAGCGCGTGAGCTGAACCCCTCCGGCGGCTCCGCCGCCACCTCTCCGCCCCAGGGAGGAGAGAGCCGGCCCTCGGCGGACCGGCTCCCTCGGGGCTGGGGGAGGGAGATTCAGTTTTCGCGGATCAACTGCAGCCGGTGGTGGCTCCGCAGTTGAGGCACTTGTAACAAGCACCGCTGCGCACGGTGATGGCGCCGCAGTCGGAGCAGGCGGGGGCGTCGGCGTTGACCACGAAGGCCAGCTTCTGGCCGGCGTGCCCGTTGCCGTTGCCGTTACCGCTGCCGTTGGGTATGACCTTGATCGGCGCCTTGGGCTCGGTCTCGGGTTCGGGCAGCTCGAGGGCCGGCGGCTCCCGCCGCACCACGCCCACCGCGTCCTGGTCCTCCTGGTCCAGGAAGCGGCTGGCCAGCCAGCGGAAGACGTAGTCCATCAGCGACTTGGCGATCGGCAGCTCCGGGTTCTTAGTGAACCCGCTGGGCTCGAAGCGCATGTGGCTGAACTTGTTGACCATCACGCGCAGCGGCACGCCGTACTGCAGCGCGAGGGAGGTCTGAGTGGCGAAGGCATCCATCATCCCGGAGATGGTCGAGCCCTCCTTGGCCATGGTCAGGAAGATCTCGCCGGGGGTGCCGTCGTCGTAGAGGCCGACGTGGATGTAGCCCTCGTGGCCCTGGATGTCGAACTTGTGGGTGATCGAGTTGCGCTCGTCGGGCAGGCGCCGGCGCACCGCCCGAGCCTCGCCGACCACGGCCGGCGCCGCGCCCTCTGCCTTTTCCTTGTCCTTGTCGCGCGAGGTCGACAGCGGCTGGGAGCGCTTGCACCCATCACGGTAGATCGCGATGCACTTGAGGCCGAGCTTCCAGGACTCCAGGTAGATGTTCCCGATCTCCTCGACGGTGGCCTCGGTCGGCAGGTTGACGGTCTTGGACTGAGAGCCGGAGATGAACGGCTGGACCGCGGCCATCATGCGCACGTGCCCCATCGGAGCGATCGAGCGTGAGCCCTTGATCGGCTTGAAGGCGCAGTCGAACACCTTGAGGTCGTCGTCCTTGAGGTAACGCGCGCCCTCGATGGTGTCGTTCTCGTCGATGTACTCGACGATCGCCTTGACCTGCTCCTCCCTATAGCCGAGCTTGCGCAGCGCCGAGGGCACGGTGCCGTTGACGATCTTGAAGAGCCCGCCGCCGACCAGCTTCTTGTACTTGACCAGCGCCAGGTCGGGCTCGATCCCGGTGGTGTCGCAGTCCATCATCAGGCCGATCGTGCCGGTGGGCGCCAGCACCGTCGCCTGCGCGTTTCGGTAGCCGTGCTTCTGGCCGAGGGCGACTGCGTCGTCCCACGTTTCCCGGGCCGCCGCCACCACCGGACCCGCGGCACCGCCGGTGGGTAGCTCGTAGGCGGCGGCGCGGTGCTTGCTCATGACCCGCAGCATCGGCTCGCGGTTGGCCTCGAACTCGGCGAACGCGCCCTTGACCTCGGCCATCCGCGCCGACTGCGCATAGGCGCGTCCGGTCATGATCGCGGTGATGGCGCCCGCGTAGCGCCGGCCCTCGTCGGAGTCGTAGGCCAGGCCCATCGACATCAGGAGGGCGCCCAAATTGGCGTAGCCCAAACCCAGCGGGCGCAGCCGCTCGGAGTTGCGGGCGATCGCCGGCGTCGGGTAGGAGGCGCTGCTGACGATGATCTCCTGGGCGGTGAAGCAGACATCGATCGCCTTGCGGACCCGGTCGACGTCGAAGCTGCCGTCGGCGGCCTGGAACTTGAGCAGGTTGAGGCTCAAGAGGTTGCAGGCGGTGTCGTCCAGGAACACGAACTCGCTGCAAGGGTTGGTGGCGTTGATGCGGCCCGTGTTGGGAACGCAGTTCCAGTCCTGGATCGTGGTGTCGAACTGAAGGCCGGGGTCGCCGCAGATCCAGGCGGCCTCGGCGATCTCCTTCCAGAGCTCGCGGGCGGGATAGGTGTCGACCACCTGGCCGCCCACCACCGCCTTCGTGCTCCACCCGCCATCGTTCTCGACCGCCTTCATGAACTCGTCCGAAGCGCGGACCGAGTGGTTGGCGTTCTGGAACTGGACGGAGTCGTAGGCGCCGCCAGTGACGTTGAAGCCGGCGTCGTAGCCGGCCTCGATCAGCGCCCAGGCCTTCTTCTCCTCCTCGGCCTTGCACTTGATGAACTCGACGACGTCGGGGTGGTCGGCGTTGAGGATCACCATCTTGGCCGCGCGCCGGGTGGTGCCGCCGGACTTGATCGAGCCCGCGAAGGAGTCGTAGCCGCGCATGAACGAGACCGGGCCGCTGGCGGTGCCGCCGCCGCTGAGGCGCTCCTTGCTGGAGCGCAGGATGCTGAGGTTGGTGCCCGTTCCGGAGCCGAACTTGAAGAGCATGCCCTCGGTTTTGGCGAGGTCGAGGATCGACTCCATCGAGTCCTGGACGCTGTTGATGAAGCAGGCCGAACCCTGCTGGGCACGGCCGGGGACGCCCAGGTTGAACCAGACCGGACTGTTGAAGGAAGCGTGCTGGGTCACCAGCAGCCAGCGCAGCTCCTGGGTCCAGTTGGCCGCATCCTCCTCGCTCGCGAAGTAGCCACCTTCCCGCCCCCAGCGGGCGAGGGTTTCGACGACACGGTCGATGAGCTGGCGGACGCTGGTCTCCCGCTCCGGGGTGCCCTGGTTGCCGCGAAAGTACTTCTGGGCGACCACATTGAGCGCGAGCTGGGACCAGGCGCTGGGGACCTCGACCTCCTTCTGCTCGAAGATCAGCTGGCCCTTCTCACCAGTGATGGCGGCGGTGCGCCGTTCCCACTCGACCAGGTCGTAGGCGTGGGCTCCGGGCGGCGTGAAGTAGCGGTCGAAGTGGAGGCCCTTACCGCCGGGTGGCTTGCGTGTAGATGCGGATGCGGTTGCTGCGACGTCGGCTACGTTCTTGGCCATCTTCTGGTGCGAGAAGCCTCCTTGGGTGGGATGCGGTCGCGCTGCTTAAACGGCGATCGGGAGAGATGAGAGAGGCCCCAGAGCATGCCCGCCACGTATGCCCCAGGGCCTCGAACGACTGTCCTGAACTATACGAGCCCGAACCGCGCCTGTCAAGGCTCAAACACAAGATGTTCGGGTTTCAGATGGGGGTAAGCCCAAGATGTAGGTGGATAGACTGTGGAAAACCCCGCCAGACCATCGGGAGAAACTGGGGATAAGCGCGCCGTTCTTGCACAGAGGCCGCCAGTACCGCCTAGGGCCGGCCGGCAGCGGCGGATTGGGGCTCCTCCGCCTCCAGGAGCAAGAGGCTGTGCTGCGCCCCCCTCCCCCGGTCGGCTTCGCCGTCCGGGACCTGCCCGCGAAGCGGGGAGGAGGCCAGGTGCTCAGAGGTCTGGATGCCGTGGACCGAACCGCGGATGCGCGAGGTGATGCGCTTGCCGTCGTCGAAGACGTTGCTCAGCATCTTGACGGCCTTCTCCAACCGGTTTTCGAGAGCGTCGTCGAGCGCGGTCAGCTGGCGGTCGATGTCCATCAGGGCAGCCTGGAGGTTGTCGAGGTCGACGGTCCGGCCGAACTGCAGGTGCATCTGATAGAGCGCCAGCAGGTAGGGCATGGTCATCGAGTAGCCGACGATGATCACGTGCTGCCGGTGCGCCTCGGCGAAGGCGTGGCGGCAGACCATGTAGGCCGCATCCGGGACCGAGGCCAGCGCCCAAGGCGTGGTGGTGTTGGGATCGATGTACTGGGCGACCTCCCGCACACGCTTCTCGACCTCGCGCTCGGCCTGCTGCGCCAGCACCACCTGGCGCTCGGGCGGGCAGGCCGCTTCGGCCAGCTCGGCCAGGGCGGAGCTGGAGGGCCACTTCGAGTCGATCGGCATCACCTTGCCGCCCGGCATCCGGATCGCGAACTCGACCACCTTCCCGCGCACGTGATGGTTGCGGACCACCATCTCGGGCGGCAGGTGACGCAGCGCCTCTTCGAGGATGTTCTCGCCGGCCACGCCGCGCGTGGAGCTGCCGGCGATCACCGCCTCCAGCTTGCGGAGGCTCTGGCGCGCCTCGTCGTCGACTCGCTCCCGGGAAGCCAGCGCCGCCCGCATGGCCTCGAAAGCCGACTGGGTCGCGATCAGCCGCTCGCGCACGTCGGCCGCGCTGGAGTCATGCCCCTGGCCGGCGGCGGCCAGCGCGCCGCGCAGGTCGGCGAGCTCGCGGGCCTGGGCGTCGGAGCGCCGCGCCACACCCGCAACCAGGGCGACGGCGGCGGCGACCCCGCCCATGATGAGCACAAGCAGCAGCGCGAACAGAAGTTCGGTGAGCGACATGTGGTGGATCGTACTCCCCCGGCCGCGACCGCGCAACCTGCAGACCCGGGATTAACATGGCCGCGTGCTGGCGTCCCAGGCCGATCCGGTTCCCGACCGGATCCCGCTCCAAGAGGTGTTCATGCGCATGGCCGAAGAGCTGGCCAAGCGGTCGACCTGCGCCCGCAACCAGGTGGGCAGCGTTATCACCACCGCCGACCTCACGCAGGTGCTCGGTATCGGCTTCAACGGCAACGCCCGGGGTCTTCCCAACCGCTGCGACAGCAGCGAGCCCGGCCGCTGCGGCTGCATCCACTCGGAGGCCAACGCGCTCATCAAGGCCGGCGCCCAGACCCCCGGCAAGGTCATGTTCGTGACCTGTTCGCCCTGCGTGATGTGCGCCAAGATGGTGGTCAACTCCAACGTGGAGCGCGTCTACTACCGCCAGGCCTACCGCGACCCCGCGGGCGTGGAGGTGCTCCGCCGAGGTGGGGTGGAAGCGGAGCAGTACGACCGCTGGCGCGACCATTGGCGCGGCTGATCTACTCGGCGATCGCATCGCTCGACGGCTACACCGCCGACGAGAACGGCAACTTCGACTGGGCCGCGCCGGACGAGGAGCTGCACCGCTTCGTGAACGATCTCGAGCGTCCGGTCGGCATGTACCTCTACGGCCGCCGGATGTACGAGACCATGCTCTTCTGGGAGACTCCAGAGTCGGTCGCCGGCGAGCCTGAAGTGATGCGAGATTTCGCGCAGATCTGGCGGGCGGCGGACAAGGTCGTCTTCTCACGGACCCTGGACACGGCATCTAGCGCCCGAACGCGGATCGAGCGCGAGTTCAGCCCGGACTGGGTCGAGCGGTTGAAGGCATCCAGCGACCGCGACCTGGCGATAGGCGGCCCGGAGCTCGCCGGCCAGGCGATCGCCGCCGGGCTGGTCGATGAATTCCAGCTCTTCCTGGTGCCCGTGCTGGTTGGGGGAGGCACGGCGTTTCTGCCGGAGGGCGTGCGAACGCGGCTCGAGCTGGTCGACGAGCACCGCTTCGAGAGCGGTGTTGTCTACCTCCAGTACCGGAAGGCCTAGACCCGCACCGGCTCCGGGATCACCTCGAAGCCGCCGTCCTTGCGCACGATCCGCGGCAGGATGGCGGGACCTTCCCGGCGCCGGCGCAGCTTGCGGATCAGGCGCGCGGCGTCCGGCTCGGGAGCGATCGACTCCAGGATGCGGCGGGTGGCGAACACCATCTCCAGGGATTCCAGCGCGGCGGCGGGACTGGTCCAGCGCCACTCCACGACCTCGCCCGCCTGCGGGTGCTCGACCTGGCCGGCCGGCAGCCGGCACACGAAGAAGCGGGCGTCGAAGCGACGCCGCAGCGGCTCGGGCGTGATCCAGCGTGCCAGGAAAGCCAGCCGGTCCAGGGCCGGCCGCAAGCTCAGTCGCTCCAGGGCGGCTCCCCAGGCTTCGCCCAAGCCCAGCAGCTCGCGCAGCGCCAGGCAGTCGCGGTTGCGCGCAAAACGGCCGCCCGGCCGCCGCGCCATCAGGACGCCCAGCTCCTCGAAGAGCTCGCGCACGGCGGCGGCTCGCGAGAAGTCGCCGAAGGCGTGGTCCTCGGCATGCACGCTGCCACCGGGGAAGACGTAGGCGTTGGGCGCGAACTCCGCGCCGCCCGGCCGCCGCATCATCAGGACTTCGAACGGTGAGCGCCCGCGCAGCACGATCACTGTGGCCGAGGGGCGGGGCTCGACGGGCGGTCCGTCCTGGAGCATGCCGGCGAGGCCCGGCGGTATCTCGATTCTTGGAGTGTAGTTAGCTTCGGGCGTGGACCTGGGGCTGGCCGGGAAGATCGCGCTGGTGACCGGCGGCACCCGCGGCATCGGCCTTGCCATCGCCCGCGCGCTGGCGGCGGAAGGAGCGCGGATCGCCGTCGCCGCCCGCACCGCGACTGACGTGGAGAAGGTCGCAGAAGAGCTCCGGGGACATGGCGTGGCCGCCGACCTCACCACCGAGGCGGGCTGCGCCCGCGCCTTGGAGGAGACCCGCCGGGCGCTCGGCCCGGTGAGCGTGCTTGTCAACAACCTCGGCCTGCGGGCGGGCTCGAGCTGGGAGGACACCGGCGTCGCCGAGGTGGAGCAGGCGATGGCCGGCAACCTGCTGCCGGCCGTCCGCCTGAGCCGGGCGGCGCTGCCGGACATGGAGCGGGGGCGCTGGGGCCGGATCGTGGTCGTGTCGTCGCTGTTCGGCCGCGAGGCCGGTGGCGCACCCGCCTACAACGCGGCCAAGGCGGCCGAGAACAGCTTCGTGACCTCTATGGGCCGGGCGGTGGCGGCGCGCGGCATCACCGTCAACGCGGTGGCACCCGGCTCCATCCTCTTCGAGGGCGGCTCCTGGTGGCGGCGCCGGCGCGAAGACCCGGAGGGCATCGACCAGTTCGTGCGCCGTGAGCTGCCCCTGGGCCGGTTCGGGACGCCCGAAGAGGTGGCCGCGGTGGTGGCCTTCCTGTCCTCGGTGCAAGCCGGGCTCGTGAACGCAGCCGTGATCGCCGTCGACGGCGGTCAAGGCCGATCCATAACCTGAGCCAGATGCCGCCTCCGTTCACGACCCGCCCGGAGCTGGCCGGGACCTTCGGCATGGTCGCCTCGACGCACTGGCTCGCCAGCGCGGCCGGCATGTCCATGCTGGAGCGCGGTGGCAACGCCTTCGACGCCGCCGTCGCCGCCGGCTTCGTGCTCCAGGTCGTGGAGCCGCATCTGAACGGGCCTGGCGGCGACCTGCCGGTGGTCCTCTACAGCGCCCGCGACCAGCGCGTCCAGGTGGTTTGCGGTCAGGGAGTGGCTCCGGCCGTGGCCAGCATCGAGGCTGTCCGCGCGCTGGGCCTGGACATGATCCCCGGCACCGGCCTGCTTGCCCCCTGCGTGCCGGGCGCCTTCGGTGGCTGGCTGCTGCTGCTGGAGCGGTTCGGCACCAGGCGTCTCCGCGAGGTCATGGAGCCGGCCCTGGGCTACGCCGAGCACGGCTGGCCGGTGGTGCCCCGCATCACCGACACCATCGCCGGTGTGGAGGCGATGTTCCGCGAGCACTGGCCGGAGTCGCGAGGCCGAGATCGAGGCGGCCCGCCGGGCCTGGTACGAGGGCTTCGTGGCCGACGCGATCGATCGCTTCTTCACCGCGGCGGAGCGGTTTGACGTCAGCGGACACGTTCACCGCGGCTTCCTGCGCGGCGCCGACCTGGCCGCCTGGCGGGCCACCGTTGAAGACAGCGTCGCCGGCGACTACCACCGCTACACGGTGCACAAGCCCGGGCCCTGGAGCCAGGGGCCGGTCTTCCTGCAGCAGCTGCGGCTGCTGGAGGCCTCAGGGCTGCGGCTGCAGGACGTGCCGAGCGCGGAGTTCGTGCACCAGGTCGTGGAGGCGGCCAAGCTGGCCTTCGCCGACCGCGAGGCCTGGTACGGCGACCCTGGCTTCGCCGACGTGCCCCTGGCCCAGCTGCTGGCCGGCCGATACACCGATCAGCGGCGGCGCCTGCTGGGCGCCCAAGCGTCCCTGGAGCTCCGGCCGGGAAGCCCTGATGGGCGCCCGCCGCGGATTCCCTGGGGCGCCGCGACGGCGGCCGTGGCCCAAGCCGGCGTCGGCGATCCGACGGTCGGCACCTGTCACGTCGACGTCGCCGACCGGGAGGGCAACCTGGTCTCCTGCACCCCCAGCGGGGGCTGGCTGCAGAGCTCGCCGGCGGTGCCGGCCCTCGGCTTTGCCCTGGGCACGCGCGCTCAGATCTTCAACCTCGAGCCGGGCCATCCCAACGCGCTGGAGCCGGGCAAGCGGCCGCGCACCACACTCAGCCCCTCGCTGGCCTTCCGCGACGGCGAGCCCTGGCTGGCTTTCGGCACGCCGGGCGCCGACCAGCAGGACCAGTGGTCGCTCAACTTCTTCGTGATGGTGGCTGCCTCTGAGATGAACCTGCAGCAGGCCATCGACGCGCCGATGTGGCACACCAACCACTTCCCGCGCTCCTTCTATCCCCACGACGCGCTGCCGGGCTCTCTCTTCGTCGAGGAACGCATTGGCGCCGAATCGGTGTCGGAGCTGGAGCGCCGCGGCCATCGCGTGAGCGTGGTGGGGCCGTGGTCGCAGGGGCGCCTGTCGGCCACTGCCCGGGAGCCGGGCCGGGGCCTGCTGCTGGCGGCGGCCAACCCCCGCGGGATGCAGGGCTACGCTATCGGCCGCTGAGCAGGGGCGCCGCTCCGTTCAGCCCGACCTGGAGCAGGAAGCCCGAGAGCGGCCCCAGCGCCACCGCGAACACGCCGGCCAGCAGCACCACCGTGACCGGCCCCCGCACCGGCCCGAACGCGAAACGCACGGGCGCCTCCGGCAGCGGCGACCAGACGTGGAAGAGCACGCGGAAGTAGTAGTAGACGGAGACCACGCTGGTCAGCACCGCCAGCACCACCAGCCAGGTCCAGCCGGCCGAGATGCCGGCCGTGAACAGGAAAACCTTGCCGAAAAAGCCGACCATGGGTGGGAAGCCGGCCAGCGAGAGCATGAACACGCTCATCAGCACACCCAGCGTCGGGTTGCGATAGGCGAGGCCGTTGAGGTCCTCGTAGAGGTCGCCGTCGCCGGCGGGTCCGGAAAGCGTGGAGACGACCGCGAATGCCCCGAAGTTCATGAACACGTAGCCGAACAGGTAGAAGAGAACGGCCGCCACCCCGGCCCGGCCGCCCGCCAGCACGCCGACCAGGATGTAGCCGGCGTGCGCCACGCCCGAGTACGCGAGCATGCGCTTGAGCGAGGCCTGGACGATCGCCATCAGGTTGCCGACCACCATCGACGCCGCCGCCGTGAACGCGAGCAGCACCTGCCACTCCGGTCCCAGGTGACCGAGGCCGTAGTTGAAGACGCGCAGGATCATGGCGAAGGCGGCGGCCTTGGTCGCCACCGACATGAAGGCGGTGACCGGAAGCGGCGCGCCCTGGTACACGTCGGGCGTCCACATGTGAAAGGGCGCGGCCGAGACCTTGAAGGCGAATCCGACGCCCATCAAGAGAACACCCAGCAGGAGCAGCGGGTTGCCCGCGCTGTCGGAGGTGACACGGGTGGCGATGTCCGAGAGCACCGTCGTTCCGGTGGCGCCGTAGATCAGCGCCATCCCGTACAGCACGAAGGCGCTGGCGAAGCCGCCGATGATCAGGTACTTGGCGGCCGATTCCTGCGACGGCAGCTCGATGCGGTTGTAGCCGCAGGATACGTAGAGCGCGATCGAGAGCAGCTCCAGGCCGAGAAAAACGGTGACCAGTGAGCCCGCCGCGGCCAGCGACATCATGCCCACGATGGCGGCCAGCGTGAGCACCTGCAGCTCGGCCTCGTAAAGACCGCGGCGGCGCACGTAGGACGAGCTCACGATCACCGCCAGCACGCCGATCAGCGCGAACAGCATCTCGAAGAAGAGCGCGAAAGCGTCGCCGCTGACGAAGCGGAAGTAGGCAGGTCCGCCGTAACCGTTGACGAGCCGGTAGGCGGCGATCGCCAGCGCGCTGACCAGGCCCACGATCGCGATCACCGTCACCACCGGCCCTCGCAGGCCCCGCGGCAGCAGCAGATCGACGACCACGGCGACCAGCAGCGCCACGGTGACGGCGACGATCGGCCCGATCTGCGCCAGGTCCGACCAGGCCTGCGCAGCGGTGTAGGTGACCTGCGCGGCGGCTATCACCAGTGCAGCACCTGCATGCCCTGGCCGAGCGCCGGCAGCGCGTGCACGACCAGGTACGGGTAGAGCCCGAGCACGAACATCAGCGCCAGCAGCGGCGCGATCAGCGCCAGCTCGCCGCGTGCCATGTCTTTACGCACGACGCCTTCGGCCGGATGGTCGGGCGGGCCGGCGACCTCGGTGTACATGGCTCCCTGGAAGAGCCGGAGCATGTAGATGGGCGCCAGGATCAGGCCGATGCAGCCGGCCACTGCCAGCCACGGCGACAGCTGCCAGGCGCCGAGCAGCGTCATGAATTCGCCGACGAAGCTGTTGAGCCCTGGCAGGCCCAGCGCGGCCATCGTCACCACCAGGAAGACGCCCGCCAGGACCGGCATCGCCGGCGCCAGCCCGGTCAGCACCGAGCGGTCGCGCGACCCGGTGCGCGCGTAGATCCAGGCCACGATCAGGAAGAGCGCGGGCACGATGATGCCGTGGTTCAGCATCTGCACCAGGGCGCCCTCCTGGCCCTGCGCATTCAGCGCGAAGATGCCGAGCACGATGAAGCCCATGTGGCTGATCGACGAGTAGGCGACCAGCGCCTTGAGGTCGCGCTGGGCCAGCGCCAGCAGGGCGCCCCAGGCGATGCCGATCACGGCCAGCACCGGCAGCACCCAGTTCCAGTCCCACCAGTTGACGGGGTGGGGGTTTAGCGGCAGCAGCACGCGCAGCATCCCGTAGGCGCCCGTCTTGCCCATCACGCCGGCCAGCAGCAGCAGGAAAGGCGTGGGCGCCGACATGTAGGCGTCGGGCAGCCAGGAATGCAGCGGCCAGACCGGGATCTTGACCGCGAACGCGGCCGCGAAGAGTGCGAAGAGGCCGAACTGGATGGCCGGCGACGGCGGCTGTGCGGCCAGCGCCGGCAGGTCGAAGGTATGCGCGCTCGAGAACACGTACTCTCCGAGCACGCCGACCAGCATCAGCAGCGACCCGACCAGTGTGAAGAGCACGAACTTGAGCGCGGCGTAGTTCGGCCGCTCACCTTCGCCCCACAGCCAGAGCAGGAAGTAGGCCGGGATCAGCATCGCCTCCCAGAAGACGTAGAAGAGCAGCAGGTCCACGGACAGAAAAACCCCGGCCATCCCCGATTCCATCAGCAGCATCAGGCCCAGGAATGCGCTTGCGCGGGGCCACGCCGCGGGGGTGGCCAGCACCGCCAGCGCGCCGATCAGCGCGTTCAGCACCAGCAGCCAAACGCTGAGCCCGTCCACGCCGAGGTGGTAGGAGACGTTGAACTGCGCGATCCAGCTGGCCTGCTCGGCGTACTGATAGCCGTGGTGCGAGGCGTCGAAGGTAGCCGCCACCACCAGCGTCAGCGCCAGCTCCGCCAGCGCCACCAGGATGGCGCCGACGCGCGCCGCTCCGCGCGGCAGGAAGCAGACGATGAGGCCGCCGAGCGCGGGCAGGATCCAGATCGCGCTCAGCATCAGCTCGAAGCTCTCCAGAGCACCAGCACGGCCGCGATCACCACACCCGCCACGAACACCAGCACGTAGCTGCGCAGGAAGCCGGTCTGGGTGAGCGATAGTGCGCCGGCACCGCGCTCCGTGTAGGCGCCGACGTCGACCGCGCCGGTGTCGATTAGGGAACGGTCCTCGCGGTCGGTGAAACCGGCGAGCCGGTCGAGCGGGCGCACGAAGGCCCAGTCGTACAGCTCGTCGAAGTAGTACTTGCGCTCCAGCACCCGCGCGCCCCAGCCGTAGCGCGCGCGCCAGCCGGCCGGGCTCCAGGTGCCGCGGATCCAGAAGTTGTAGGCGGCCGCGAACGCCAGCGCCGCCAGCACCAGCGTGAGCACCGTGGCGAGATACTCGAGGCCGTTGGTGCGGATGCGCTCCTCCCCCAGCACCGGCTTCAGGAAGTCGTCGACGAGTGCCCAGCCGCCGATGGCCTTGATCTGCAGAAACCCGCCGACGGTGGTCAGCACGGCCAGGACGGCGACCGGCACCAGCATGACCAGCGGCGCCTCGTGCAGGTGGCCCGCGACCGGGCGCTCCTCCGAGGCCGGGCGCCAGAAAGCGAACCACCACATGCGGCCGGTGTAAAAGCCGGTGAGCACCGCGGTGACGAAGCCGATGAACCAGACGGCGTAGCCCAGCCCGTCGCCGCGGCTGAAGGCCTCGCCGAGCACGTTCTCCTTGGAGAAGAAACCGACGAAGGGGATGATCCCGGCCAGCGACAGCGAACCGGCGAGGAATGTGACCGAGCTCCGGCGCATGTCGTGCCAGAGACCGCCGTAGTGGCGCATGTCCTGGTCGTCGTGGAGCGCGTGGATGACGTTGCCGGCGGCCATGAAGAGCAGCGCCTTGAAGAACGCATGCGAGAGCAGGTGAAACAGCCCGGCGCTGTAGGCGCCGATGCCCACGGCGAGGAACATGTAGCCGATCTGGCTCATGGTCGAGTAGGCGAGCACGCGCTTGATGTCGGTCTGCACCAGCGCGATCGAGGCCGCAAACAGTGCTGTGACGGCGCCGATGATCGCCACGGCGGCGTGCGCATAGATGGTGGCGTCGTACAGCGGATGGAAGCGCGCCACCAGGTACACGCCGGCGGTGACCATGGTGGCCGCGTGTATGAGTGCCGAGACCGGCGTCGGTCCTTCCATGGCGTCCGGCAGCCAGGTGTGCAGCGGCAGCTGGGCCGACTTGGCGATGCCACCGACCAGGAGCAGGAAGGCCGCCAGCTCGGTGGTGGCGTCCGGCGTGTGCGGAAGCGCCGGGAACAGCTTCAGGTAGACGACCTGGTGGTAGCTCACGAAGAGCACGAAGGCGCCCAGGATCATCCCGATGTCGCCGATCACGTTCATCACGAACGCCTTGCGAGCGGCGATCACCGCCGAGCGCCGCCAGTAGTAGAAGCCGATCAGCAGGTAGGAGCTGAGGCCGACGCCGGCCCAGCCCACGATCAGGAAGACCGTGTTGCCGGCCAGGACCAGGATCAGCATGGCCAGGACGAAGACGTCCATGTAGCAGAAGAAGCGCGCGTAGCTGCCGTCGGTCTCGTGCTCCATGTAGCCGACTGCGTAGGTGACGATCAGCCCGCCGACGCCCGTGATCACCAGGCACATGAACAGGGAGAGGTGGTCGATCAGGATGTCGAAGGGCACTTCGAAGCTGCCGGCGCGAATCCAGGTCCAGTAGGTGAAGTCCTGGTCGACGTTGTTGCCCAGCAGGATCAGCACGCACACGAACGCGGCCCAGATCACGCCCGGTCCCACCATGGCCGTGAGCAGGCGCGAGCCGCGCCAGTTGAAGACGCCGAGGAAGATCCCACCGGCGGCGGGGAAGAGGAGGATGGCGAGCGCGAGCGCCTGCACGCTAGCCTTTGAGCTCACTCAGGTCGTCGACGTCCTCCAGGTCACGCACTCGGAAGATGTCGACCAGGATCGCCAGCCCGACCACCGCCTCGGCCGCCGCCACAGTCATCGTCATCAGCGCGAAGAGCTGGCCTTCGCGGTTGTTGAGCTGGCGAGAAAAGGCCACCAGCGTGAGGTTGACGGCGTTGAGCATGAGCTCGATGCAGATCAGCATCACCAGCGGGTTGCGGCGGATCAGCACCCCACGGCCGCGACCAGGAGCAGGATCGAGGTGAGCTCGAAGGGGAAGAGGTAGTCGGTGAAGAGCCCGACGCCGATGGACTGCACGCTGCCGAAGATGGGGTCGGCCGCATCCGGCGTGCGGTAGCTGACACCCCTCAGCATCGCCACCAGGAACCCGGCGAATGCCGCGATCACCACGGCCGAGATGAAGATCTGCCAGGGCAGGCGCACGGTGCCCTGCTCGCGAACCGGGCCCAAGAGCGTGATCACGAACAGAAACAGCACCATCACCGCGCCCGCGTACACGATCACCTGCACCGCGAAGACGAACTGCGCCGAGAGCAGTAGAAAGAGCACCGCCAGTGAGAGCATCACCAGCACCAGGGAGAGCACGTTGCGGATCGGCTCCTTGAAGAGCACCACGCCCAGGCCGCCGGCGAGGGCGACCGCGGACGCGAGCCAGAACACGATGGTGGCCGGGCCCATGGTTAGTGCTGGCTCTTTTTGCCGGCGTACAGCGGCGGCTGCTGAGGCGACGGCTCCAGCAGCATCTCCTTGGTGTAGATGAACTGCTCGCGGCTGACGTTGGAGAGCTCGTACTCCGGACCCAGCACGATCGCCTGCACGGGGCACGCCTCCTCGCAGTAGCCGCAGAAGATGCAGCGCAGCATGTTGATCTCGTAGACCTTGGCGTAGCGCTCGCCGGGACTGACGCGGTTCTCAGCGGTGTTCTCGGCCGCGATCACCAGGATGCATCCCACCGGACACGCGGCCGCGCACAGCTCGCATCCGATGCAGCGCTCGAGGCCGTTGTCGTAGCGGCGCAGGTAGTGGCGGCCCCGGTACCGCTCGGACCGCACCGACTTCTCCTCCGGCCACTGCACGGTGACGTGCGGCTTGAACGTTTCACCAAGCGTGGTCTTCAGGCCGACGAGCAGCGCGGCGACGTCGCTGAAGACGCTCAACTCAGAAGCACCACGAGAATGGACGTCACGAGCACGTTGGCGATGCCCAATGGCAGCAGGGCCTTCCAGCCCAGGCGCATCAGCATGTCGTAGCGCAGCCGGGGCAAGGTGCCGCGCAGCCAGATGAAGATGAACACCAGCAGCACGACCTTTATGAAGAGCGCGATCGCGCCCGGGATCAAGGGCAGGTACCAGCCGCCGAAGAAGAGCAGCGCGATCAGCGTCGACTGCGTGAGCACGCCCAGGTATTCGGCGAGATAGAACATGAAGAACCGGAACCCCGAGTACTCGGTGAGAAAGCCTCCGATCAGCTCCTGCTCTGCCTCCGGGAGGTCGAACGGTGCGCGGTTGGTCTCGGCCACGGCGGCCACCAGGTAGATCAGGAAGCTGACCGGCGCCAGCAGCAGCAGCGGAATGGGACCGCTGTACGGACCCCAATGCACAGTGAATCCGACGATGTCCTGCAGCCGCAGCGAGCCCACGATCAGGAAGACCGGCACCAGCGAGAGGCCCATCGCCATCTCGTAGCTGATCAGCTGGGCGGCCGCGCGCATGCCGCCCAGCAGCGAGTACTTGTTGTTGGAGGCCCAGCCGCCGAGCATGATCGCGTACACGTTCATCGAGCTCACGGCGAGCACGAGCAGAATCCCGATGTTGAGGTCGGAGATCCAGTAGGTGATGCTGCCCCAGATCCCGACGGGGATCACCGCCCAGCCCAGCAGCACGGACGCCACCGCAATGCCGGGCGCGACCACGAACAGCACGCGGTCGACGCCGACCGGCGCGAAGCCCTCCTTGAAGAGGCCTTTCACGCCGTCCGCCGCGAGCTGTAGGAACCCGCCCGGACCCACCCGGTTCGGGCCCGGCCGCCGCTGCATCCAGCCCAGCGCGATGCGCTCGAAGAACACGACGTAAGCCGTCGCGGTGATCAGCACGAACGCCAGCAGCAGCATGGCGATGACCACCACGAACCAGTGCCCGACCGGGTTGCTGTAGATGCCGAAAGGATCCGGCGTGTCGAGCCGGATCACGGCCGCGCGGGCCCGTAGAGGACGGTGGTGGGTGCGAGCGCGGTGGCCGGCGGGTCGGCCAGCGCCGCCAGGGCGGGAACCGCCTCGGCGACAGCCTTCTGGATCTGAGCGATGCCCAGGAACTCGACGTCGGCGTTGAGCCGGTGGCCGATGTCGAGCAGGACGTCCCAGCCTTCCCGCAGCGGCGGCTCGACGTGCAGCGGCGGCCGCAGGAACTGCACGCGCCCCTCGAGATTGGTGTAGCTGCCCTGGTCCTCGGCGAAGGAGGCGGCCGGCAGCAAGACATCGGGCTCGCCGTGCTCGGGCCGGAGCAGAAAGTCCCAGACCGCGGTGAAGCGGGCGGAGGCCGGCGGGGCGCCGGGGCCCATGATCAGCACGGCGTCGCAGCCCTCCAGGTCGGCCTCCTCGCCGAGCAGGCCCAGCGCGAGGGCGCCGCGCTCGTTGGTGCCGCGGTATAGGGGCATCAGCGTTCCGCCGGCGGCGCTGGCCAGCTCGGCGGCGGCGGCTGAGATGGCGGTCCCATCCTCGGTGCCGTGGCCATCCCCGTAAAGCACGGCTACCGGACCTTCCTGCAGGTACTCGTGTTTGCGCAGCGCGCGGACGGCTTCGGGATAGCCCCCGGCCTGCGGGCGGACATGGTGAACGGCGTGAGGCCAGCGATCAAGGTCGAGGTCGTCCGGGTGGACGAGCACCAGGCGCGCGCCGTGCCGGCTCACGGCCTTCTTGATCCGAAGGTTGACGACCGGAACATCGTCAGCGGTGTCCGATGCGATCACGACGATGCAGCGCGCGCGTTCCAGGTCGGCGATGGCGAGTGTGTCGCCCGCGGCCGCGGGGATGCGCGTACGCCGCGGCATCACCACGCGCGCGCCCTTCCAGGGCCCGTCCACCAGGCGCTTCAGCAAGAACGCCTCTTCGTTGGTGAGGTCCTGGCGCACCGAGATGCCCAGCTTCTTGCCGCGCAGGTTGTACAGCAGCCTTTCCAGGGCATCGTTCCAGGTCGCGTGCTTGCCACCCACCCGCGGTGTGCGCACGCGCTCCGCCGCGTTGACCTCGGCGTAGTCGAGCCCACCGCGCACTTGGAGCAGACCGACGCGGTGTGGTCCATGTCCCAGGGCCGCGACTCGAAGCGCCACACGCGCGAGGTCAGCGCGCCCACCGGGCAGAGATCGATGATGTTGCCGCTGAAGATCGACTGCAGCGGGCGGTCGAACTGGTTGGTGATGTAGCTCTGCACGCCGCGCTGGTCAGTGGTCAGCTCCTGCTCCCAGGCGATCTCGTCGTAGTAGCGCGTGCAGCGGTAGCAGAGCACGCAGCGCTCACGGTCGAGCGCGATCTTGTCCGAAAGTGGGATCGGCTTCTCGAAGTGCAGCCGGGGGGCGTCGATACGGCTGGTGGGATAGCCGTGCCGGAACGTGTAGTCCTGCAGCGGGCACTCGCCGCCTTTGTCGCAGACCGGGCAGTCGAGCGGGTGGTTGAGCAGCTCGTACTCCAGGATGTCGGCGCGCGCCGCCACCGCGCCGGCGGTGTTGGTGCGCACCACCATGCCTTCGGCCACGGGCGTCGTACACGCCGTCTGGGGTTTGGGGGGACCCGGGCTGATCTCGACCAGGCAGAGCCGGCAGGCTCCGACCGGGTTGAGCTTGTGGTGGTAGCAGAAAACCGGGACCTCGATCGAGAGCAGCTTGGCCGCTTCCACCAGCAGCGTGCCTTTGGGCACGGTCACGGTGCGGCCGTCGATGCTGAGCGTGATCCCCGTCGAGTCTGGTGACTCGCCGGGGGCCCCTGGCTGCTTGGCCGTTTGCGGGGGGTTCCCCCGCCGCCCCAGGTCCGGTGCGGTCTGGTCAGGCACTGGCGGCGGCCCTCTCGCGCTTGACCGAGCAGGTGTGGCGCACGGCGTGCTCCTCGAACTCCTCGGGGAAGTGGTTCATGGCCGACTGCACCACCCAGCCCGCGGAGTCGCCGAGTCCGCACAGGCAGCGGCCGTCCTGGAGGCCCGCCTGGATCTTGTCCAGTATCTGCAGGTCGAGGCGCGAGCCTTCGCCGGCCAGGATCTTGGCCACCGTGCGCACCGCCCAGTTGCCGCCCACGCGGCACGGGGTGCACTTACCGCACGACTCGTAGGCGTAAAACTTGAGCAGCCGGTAGGTGGTCTCGACCATGCAGGCGCTGTTGTCGGCGACCATGCAGCCTCCCGAGCCGGCCATGGAGTCGGCCGCCGCCAGCGCCTCGGCGTCGGTGGTGACGTCCATGCGCGAGGCGGGCAGCACCTTCGCCGAGGAGCCACCGGGCCAGAAAGCTTTGATCTGGCGGCCTTCGAAGGGACCGCCCGCCAGCTCCATGATCACGTGCGTGAAGGGCACGCCGATCTCGATCTCGTAGACGCCCGGCTTGCGCACGTTGCCGCTCACGCTGAGGAGGCGGGTGCCCCGGTTCTTCTCGGTGCCGAACTTCGTGTACTCGGCCGCGCCGTGCTTGATGATCCACGGCACCGTGGCCAGGGTTTCGATGTTGTTTAGCAGCGTCGGCCGCGCCCAGGCGCCTTTGACCGCCGGATAGGGAGGACGCGAGCGCGGCTGCGCGCGCTTGCCCTCCAGCGATTCCAGCAGCGCGGTCTCCTCGCCGCAGATGTAAGCGCCGTGGCCGCGATACATCTGAATGTCGAGCGGGTAATCCTTGCCGAACGGTTTGGGGCCCAGGATCTTGGCCTCGCGCAGCTCCCCGATGGCATCCATCAGCATCCGGTAGGGCCGGTCGTACTCGCCGCGGATGTAGATCCAGGCCTGGTGCGACTGCACGGCGAAGGCCGCGATCAGGATCCCCTCCAGGACCATGTGCGGCGAGTTCTCGATGATGTAACGGTCCTTGCTGGTTCCCGGTTCGGATTCATCGGCGTTGACCACCACGTAGCGCGGACCGCCGTCGGGTGGCGGCATGAAGCCCCACTTCACGCCGGTGGCGAAGCCCGCGCCGCCGCGGCCCCGCAGCCCCGAAGCCTTGACCTCGTCGACCAGTGCCTTGGGCTCCATGGCCAGCGCCTTCTCGAGCGTGTCGTAGCCGCCCAGCTTCTGGTAGCCCTTGAGGGTGGCCAGGCCGGCGGCGCCGAAGTGCTGGGTGAGCAGGTGGTGGCGGGCCTTGCCGTGACTGCCGCGCAGCTCAGCCACGATGCTTCGTCCGCTTGCCCTGGCGTCGCTCGGCCACCAGGGCGTCGATCTTCTCGGGCGTCAGGTCGTAGTGGTAAGCGTGGTCGAGTCGCATCATGGGCGCGTACTCGCAGGCGCCCAGGCATTCGACCTCCTCGGTGCTGAACAGCTCGTCCGACGAGACCTCGCCGGTCTCCGCAACGCCGATCGCGTGGTTGGCATGGGCGAGGATGTCGTAAGCGCCACGCAGCATGCAGGCGAGGTTGGTGCAGATGTACATGCGGTGCTTGCCGACCGGCTCGAGGTGGAACAGCGAGTAGAAGGTGGCGACGCCCTCCACATAGCCGGGGTCGAGGTTGAGCGCGTGCGCAACCTCGGTCATCGCTTCAGGCGTCAGGTAGCCCTCTTGCTCCTGCGCGATGTCGAGCGCCGGCATCACCGCCGAGCGCGGCTCAGGAAACCGCTTGGGCAGCTCCTTGATCTCGTGCAGCGCGTGCTCGGAAAGGGCTATCTGTCAACGTCCCCCAGGACCGTATCCGCGGTGCCGATCATGGCGATCATGTCGGCGATCATCGAGCCCATCGCCATGTGCTCCAGCGCCTGCAGGTTGACGAACGAGGCGCTGCGGAACTTCACGCGTCGCGGCTTGTGGGTGCCGTCGGAGACGACATAGCAGCCGTGCTCCCCGCGCGGTGACTCCACGGCGGCGTAGACGTCGCCGGAGGGCACCGAGTACCCCTCGGTGAAGAGCTTGAAGTGGTGGATGACCGCCTCCATCGAGGTCTCCAGCTCCTCGCGCGGCGGCGGCAGCATCTTGCGCTCGTCGACGTTGATGGGCCCGTCCGGGATGCTCGCCATCGCCTGCTTCAGGATGCGCACCGACTCCCGGAACTCCTTGATCCGGCACAGGTAGCGCGCGTAGCAGTCTCCGGCCTCCTCGACGGCGATCTCGAAGTCGTACTTCTCGTACCCGCTGTAGGGCATCGTCTTGCGCAGGTCCCAGGGCAGCCCCGAACCGCGCACCATGGGTCCGCTGGCGCCCAGGCGCACCGCGTCTTCCGCCGACAGGTAGCCGATGCCGACCGTGCGCCGCTTCCAGATGGGGTTGTTGGTGAGCAGGTCCTCGTACTCGTCGACGTGGCCGGGCATCTTCTCCACGAAGTCGGCGAGCATGTCCCAGAAGCGCTCGGTGGCGTCCGCCATCACACCGCCGGGCCGGATGTATGAGGTGTGCATGCGGTAGCCCGAGATCTCCTCGTTCATCGCCAGCACCGTCTCGCGCTCGCGCAGGCAGTACATGAACATCGACATCGCGCCCAGCTCCAGCGAGCTGGTGCCGAGCCACAGGCAGTGGGACGAGATGCGCGTGAGCTCGCACATGATCACGCGCAGGGCCTGCGCTCGCGGCGGCGGCTCGACGCCCACCAAGCGCTCCACCGCCATCGCGTAGGCCAGGTTGTTGTGGAGCGGTGACAGGTAGTCGTGGCGGTCCGTGACCACCACGCCCTGCTGCCAGCGCAGGGCTTCCATCTGTTTTTCGATCCCGGTGTGCAGGTAGCCGATGACCGGGCGCACGCCGCGGATTACCTCGCCGTCGAGAATCACCACCAGCCGCAGCACGCCGTGCGTCGACGGATGCTGCGGGCCGAAGTTGACGGTGAGCAGCTCGCCGCCGACGTGGCCCTCGGCGGGCTCGCGGGAGATGGTGACGCCGGTGGGGGAGCTGCTCATGCTTCCTCGGGCGCCGTCTGCCAGACCTCGTGGTCCTCGGAGAAGTCGACGGTCTCGCCGCCGACCGGAAAGTCGCGGCGCAAGGGATGCCCCTCCCAGTCCTCCGGCATCAGGATCCGGACCAGGTCTTTGTGGCCGTCGAAACGGATCCCGAACATGTCCCAGGTCTCCCGCTCGTCCCACCCGGCTGGCGCGTAGATCTCGCTGGCCGTGGGCGCCACCGGGTCGTCCTCGGGCACCCAGACGCGTACCCGCAGCTCCTCGCGGGTATCCAGGTTGCGCAGCTGGTAGATGAGCTCGAAGCGCTCCGGTGGCGAAGGGCGCACGGGCGTGGCCAGGTGGTCGACCGCGCTCATGAAGAGCAGGCTCTTGTAACCCTCCGCCTGGAGCGCGCGCAGCGTTGCCACCAGGTGCTCGCGGCTGACCCTGATCCAGCGGTCGCCGGCGCTGACGCCCTCCTCCTCGACGTGCTTGTGTGAGGTCGCGGCGCGGCTTTTGGCCTTGGTCATACCCTGGGCTTGATGCCCTGCGCCTTGATCCGCTCCTGCAGGATCATCAGGGCGTTCAGCAGGTCTTCGGGACGCGGCGGGCAGCCCGGGACGTACACGTCGACCGGCACCACCTTGTCGACGCCCTGGAGGATCGCGTAGTTGTTGAAGATGCCCCCGGTGGAGGCGCAGGCGCCCATCGAGATGACCCACTTGGGTTCGGGCATCTGGTCGTAGATCTGGCGCAGGACCGGCGCCATCTTCTGGGAGACGCGCCCCGCCACGATCATCAGGTCAGACTGGCGCGGCGAGGCGCGCATGGCCTCGCTGCCGAAGCGGCCGATGTCGAAGCCGGGTCCCGCGGTGTGCATCATCTCGATGGCGCAGCAGGCGAGGCCGAACTGTGCGGGCCAGACGGAGTTGGCCCGACCCCAGCCCACGATCTTGCCGATGGTGGTGGTGAGGACGTTGTCGCCCAGGGTCTCGGCCAGCGCGTCTATTCCCACTCCAGGCCGCCCTTGCGCCAGATGTGGGCGAGCGCGACCAGCAGGATCAGCATGAACACGAACATCTCGATCACGCCGTACCAGCGCAGCTGGTGCAGGATCACCGCCCATGGGTAGAAGAAGACCGCTTCGACGTCGAAGATGATGAAGAGCATCGCCGTCAGGTAGAAGCGCACCGACATGCGCTTGCGCGCCGGATCGGTGGGCACGATGCCGGACTCATAGGGCAGCAGCTTGGAGCGGTAGCGCTTGACTGGGGCGAGCACGAACGACAGCGTCAGCATCAGCCCGACCACGGCCAGCACGATGACCGCGTAGATGGCCAGGGGGGCGTAGTCGCTCAGCACGTCGGCGGCTCTTCGCTCCGTAGGTGTACGACCGGGAGGGGAACGCTCCTCATTCTAGGGACGGCCTTTGGCCGGCGTAGGGGCGAGGGCTTGCCTCGCCCGGGAGGGGCGAGCCCCTCCCCTACGGGTCAGGGCGTAGGGGCGAGGCTTGCCTCGCCCGGGAGGGGCAAGCCCCTCCCTTGCGGTCAGGGCGTAGGGGCGAGGCTCGCCTCGCCCTGGGAGGGGCAAGCCCCTCCCCTACGGGTCAGGGGCGTAGGGGCGAGGCCTGCCTCGCCCGGGAGGGGCAAGCCCCTCCCCTACGGGTCAGAGCGTAGGGGCGAGGCTTGCCTCGCCCGGGAGGGGCAAGCCCCTCCCCTACGGGTCAGGCGACGTGGTCGCGGCCGGGCGCAGGGGGTGCTCCCTCCACCAATTCCCGCGTCACCACCTTGGACGGCACCGGCGTGGACAGGATCATGGCCGTGATGGTGTCGCCCGAGTGGGGGGCCATCCGGTTCAGCAGGTCCTCCAGGTGCTCCATCGACCGCACCGCCACCCGGACGATGTAGCTGTCCGTGCCGGTGACCCGCTGCGCTTCCAGGACCTCGTCGACGTCCTCCAGGCGGCGAGCGTAGTTGGTGCACTCGGCGGCGTTGCTGGTCGTGATCCGCACCATCGCCTGCATGGGCAGGCCGAGGGCGGCCAGGTCGAGTTCGGCGTGGTAGCCGCGCAGGACGCCCGCATCCTCCAGCCGACGGACCCGCTCGGCGACCGCCGGCGGGCTCAGATTTACCCGCCTTCCAAGCTCGGCGAAGGTCATCCGAGCGTCCTCCTGGAGTGCCTCCAGGAGACCCCAGTCGGTTGGGTCGAGATTCGGCGTTGAAACAAAGGCCATGTGGCAGATCTTACCCCGAAACCACGGCCGCACGTGCGCACAGCCGTTGAAAAGGCATAGATTTCGAAGCTGGGGCGGCATATTCTTCGGTCATGGAAGGCATCATCTTCGTGATCGGAATGGCCGCTCTCGGGGTGGCTTCCCAGCTCTGGGGAGCCGACACCCGGCAAGGGCTGGGCGACACTCGCACGGACCGCGGCGAGCGCTGGTTTATCGAGCAGCCTTAAGGTCTCGGCGCTTGACGTCGATCCGCGTTCCGTGGGTCAGGGTTGCGTCGACGGGACAGTACTTGTTGCAGGCCTGATCGAGGGCATCGTCGACCACCTTGCCCTCGATCTCGCCGTCCCACTCGACCGCAAACGTGATCCGGACCTGCGTGAAGGCGTGCGGCCAGTCGGGCTGCTGATCGCCCTCCACCTCGACCTGGAGTGAGCGGAGGGGCTGCTTGTACTTGCGGAGCAGCAGCACCGCGTTCACGCCGGTGCAGGCTCCCAGGGCACCCAGGAGCATCTCGGTGGGACGCATCCCGAGGTCGTCACCGAAGGCCGGCGGCTCGTCGACCATCGCCGTGTGGCCGGAGGCGCCCTGCACCTCGAAGGTCGTGATCGGCGTCCCATTGCTGCGCGTTTTCCCCTGCCAGACCGCGGTCACCCGTTGCACCGGCCGATCGTAGACTGCCGGCGTGGCCGAGGCGCTGGCCGAGGGTGACCTGGTCCTCCTCCACGACCGCTCCGGCCGCCGCTACCGGGTGGTCCTGAAAGCCGGCGAGAAAACCTCTCTGCACACCGGGACGGTCGCGCACGACGACCTGTTGGGGAAACCGGACGGCAGCCTGGTGACCACCGCGCGAGGCGCCATCCTGCTCGCCCTGCGCCCGACGTTTGCCGAGTCGATCACGGAGCGGCGCCGGCAGGCTCAGCCCATCTATCCCAAGGACCTGGGCGCGATCCTGGTCTTCGCCGATCTCTTCCCGGGAGCCCGGGTCCTGGAGGCCGGCACCGGCACCGGCGCGCTCACCATCGCCGCCCTGCGCGCGGTGGGGAATGGGGGGCGCGTGGTCTCGATCGAAGCGCGGGAAGAGTTCCTGGACGCCGCCCGACAGGCGATCGCGGACGCGTTCCAGGGTTTGCCGGCAAACCTCGAGCTCAGGACCGGCGACGCCTACCAGGACCCCGGCGAGCGTGAGCTCGACCGCGTGCTGCTCGACCTCCCGGAGCCCTGGCAGGCGGTGCCCTGGGTGCGCGAGGCGCTGGTCCCCGGCGGCATCGTATTCGCCCACTGCCCCAACGTGAGCCAGGTCCAGCGCTTCGGCGAGGCGCTGCGTGAGGCCGGCGGCTTCGGGCTGGTGGAGACGATGGAGCTCCTGCAGCGGGGTTGGACCATCCGCGGGCGCTCGCTGCGTCCCGCCCACCGCATGGTGGCGCACACCGGATTCCTGACCTTCGCTCGCCGCCTGGCCGGCGATCGCTTCTTCGAGGCAGAGGGAGAGGGCTTCTAGGCCCGTTTGCCCGCGGGTTGCCGCTGGGCGGCCGGCCCGGCGTTAACCACACGTAAATACCTACCCGCCCCAGGCGGTGAAGGAGGCACGTTGATGGACTTCGAGTTCGAAAGCCTCGACCGGTCGAGGCCCTTGTTGGTGAAGGTCGTCCTCTGGGCGTTCGTGCTGGCCTGCGTGGTCATCCTGGTCATGTTCCGGGTGCAGCCGGTCCGGGCGGACGACGGCCATGACGGCGGCGGCCATGGCGGCGACAAGAGCGGCAGCCATGCGGTGGTCACCCAGCGCAGCGACGGCGAGCCGGAGACCAGCGATGGCGGTGACGGCGACCAGCCGCGTACCGGCGACGGTGGCGGCGACGACGGCGCGGGCGCCGGCGCCGGCGAGGCCGAGAACGAACAGAGCGCCGGCTCGGCCGCGGCCTCAGCCGCCAGCGCGAATGGAACCGAGGCTGCCGTGGCGGCGCAGCCGACAAGTGCCGACAGCGTCGCGGCCAGCGCGGCCAGCGCCACCGGCACCGGAGAGGCGGTGGCGGCTCAGCCCACCAGCGCCGACAGCGTCGCGGCCAGCGCGGCCAGCGCCAACGGCAGCGAGCCCGAACCGGAGGGCGCCGCGCCGGTGGCCGCGGTCCACCACGGCGCCAGCACCCCCACCATCGGGCTCCTGGGCCTGATCGGCGCGGGAGCGCTCGGCCTCAGCCTCGCATTGGCGGGCGGCGCCCGGGCCTGGAGGCGCCGGACGACCAGCTAAAAGCACCCCGGGCAATGGGAGCGGGCGGGCGCCGGGCGCCCGTCCGCTCTTCAGCTCTCAGACGGGCAGGAGGTGCTGGACCTCGGCGCGCTCCCCTTCCAGCTCTTCAGTCGTGACCTTGATCTTCTGCCGGGCTTTCTCGTCCAGCGAGATCCCCTCCACGACCTCCCAGCCGCGGCCGTCGCTGCGCACCGGGAAGCCGAACTGGAGGCCCTCGGGGATCTCGTATTCGCCGTGGCTGACCACGGCCAGTGACGTCCAGTCGCCATCCGGCGTGCGGTCGACGATGCTGCGCACGGAGTCGATTGCGGCATTGGCCGCCGATGCGGCCGAGGAGGCGCCGCGAGCCTTGATCACGGCTGCGCCGCGCTGCTGCACGGTGGTCACGAACTCGCCCAGGAGCCATTCCTCGTCGTCGATGGCCTCGGGGACCGGCCGTCCCCCGATGCGGGCGTTGCGCGCGTCGGGGAACTGGGTGGCGGAGTGGTTGCCCCAGATGCCCAGGTTGCTGATCTCGGAAACGTCCACTCGGGCCCGGGAGGCGAGCAGGCTCTTGCCCCGGTTCTCGTCCAGCCGGGTCATCGCGAACCAGCGCTCGGCCGGGATGTCGGGCGCGTTGCCGCGCGCGATCAGGCAGTTGGTGTTGCAGGGGTTGCCGACCACCAGGACGCGGACGTCGCGGCCCGCAACCGCGTTCAAGGCTTTGCCCTGCTCGGAGAAGATGCCGGCGTTGGCGCTCAGCAGGTCGCGCCGTTCCATGCCCTCCTTGCGGGGCATTGCGCCCACCATCAGGGCCCAGCCGGCGCCGTCGAACGCCTGGCGGGGGTCGCTGGTGGTGACCACGTCGCGGAGCAGCGGGAAGGCGCAGTCCTGCAGCTCCATCACCACCCCGTCCAGGGCCTTAAGGGCCGCTTCGACCTCGAGCAGGCGCAGCACGAGCGGCTGGTCTGGCCCCAGGGCCTGGCCGGATGCGAGCCGGAAGAGGAGCTGATACCCGATCTGCCCGGCCGCGCCGGTGACCGCGACGTGGACCGGCTGCTCAGCCACGGAGGTTCAGTCTAGAAAGGAAAGAGGCTCCCGCGCGGCGAGAGCCTCCGGACCGATGGTGTTGGCTTCCCTAGCCGGCGGTCGGACTTGAGCTGAAGTCTGCGAAAGTCCCAATTCCCATGCTGTTCTGTTAACGCCCGGGGGGCGAGGAGTCGGAAGTCGCGGGCTCATGCCCAGCGCGGCCGCTCGGGCTGGGGCTGGGCCGCTCCTCGGGCCGGCCGCCGTGGCCGTTGCGGGAGTTGTCGATGGGTTCCGGGCGCCCGGGGGCCTTGGGCGCGGACGTGGCCGCCTGGGTCGGTGTGTCCTGCGCCGCCGGGGCGCCGAGCGGCGCCGGCGGCGTCGGCTGCGGGGCTGCCGGCGGCGGGGAGGGCTCCTGCAGGCGCTGCAGCTCGCCGGCGACAGTGCCCGTCCAGACCCTCGGGTTGGGACTGCCCGTGGCCAGGGTGGCCAGCGCGACCAGGGACAGGGCCGCAACCGCCGCCGCCGTGGCCAGGCCGCCGAGCCGGCGCCGGGGCGCGCGCGCGGCCGAAGCCCGGCGATAGCGGGCCTGCGCGATCCGGGGATGCCGGGGCCGGACAGCGTCCAGCTCGGCGGCCAGCCGGGCGACCAGGCGGTCAGGCATCTCCACTCTCGCTCAACGGAACGCGTGGGGAGGCCGAATTCGGAAGCCGCCCGGGCTCCAGGTCGCCGGCCAGCCGCTCACGGGCCTGGGCCAGCCGCATGCCGACCATGCGCTCGGAAACCCCGGTGGCAGCGGCGATCTCGCGGTTGCTGTAGCCGTGGTAGTGGCGCAGGACGAACGCGGCGGCCAGCTTGACGGGCAGCCTGGAGAGCGCCGTGACCACCTCGCCGGCCACGACTGACGTGGAGGGGTCGGGCTCCTCGCCCGGCCGCCCGAGCCGGCGCAGCAGCTCGCCGACCTGGCGCAGCCGCATCTTGCGCCGGTAGGAGATGGCGCCGTTCAGCGCGATCTGGTGCAGCCAGGCCTCAGGCGGCCGGTCGGGCCGGAAGCGAGGCCAGGCCTGAAAGGCGCGCACGAAGGCGTCCTGCACGCAGTCCTCGGCGGCGCCCTGGTCGCCCAGGACCGCGTAAACGGTCCGCAGGAGGCGGGGATAGGCGGCCCGGTACAGGCGGTCGAAGTCCTCGGCGTTGCCGGGCCGGTACACGTCAGGTAAGACGCGCGGAGGGTACGAAGTACCCGCCGGAGCCGAACCTATGCTTGGGCCGTGGCCCTGGCCCCGGCTCGGCACAGCTTCCCCTTCACCGCGATCGTCGGGCAGGAGCGCATGAAGCTGGCGCTGCTGCTCAACGCGGTGCACCCGGGCATCGGGGGCGTGCTCATCCGCGGCGAGCGCGGCACCGGAAAGTCGACCGCGGTGCGGGCGCTCGCCCGTTTGCTGCCGCCCCAGCGGATTGTTGAAGGCTGCCACTACGGCTGCGACCCCGACGACCGGGCCTCGCTCTGCGCCGACTGCATCGAGCGCTCGCACGATGGCCCGCTGCCGGCGGGCGAGCGCCGGATGCGGGTCGTCGACCTGCCCATCAACGCTTCCGAGGACCGTGTGGTGGGCACCATCGACATCGAGTCGGCCCTGCAGCACGGCGAGCGCCGCTACGAGCCGGGCGTGCTGGCGGAGGCCAACCGCAACATCCTCTACGTCGACGAGGTGAACCTCCTCGACGACCACATCGTCGACGTGCTCCTCGACGCCGCCGCGATGGGCGTCAACGTGGTCGAGCGGGAGGGCGTCTCGGTGATGCACCCGAGCCGCTTCATCCTGGTCGGGACCATGAACCCCGAGGAGGGCGAGCTGCGGCCGCAGCTGCTGGACCGCTTCGGGCTCTGCGTGGACGTGGAGGGCATCCGCGACCTCGACCAGCGTGTCGCGATCGTCGAGAAGCGCGCCAAATGGGAGAGCGACCCCAACGGGTTCTATCAGCAGCACGCTCCAGGGGCACCGGGGCGATGTGGTGACCGGCCGCGCCGCGCGGGCTATGGCGGCCCTGCGCGCCCACCACGCGCCCGGCCGTGGCGACGTCTACGACGCCGCAGAGCTGGCGCTGGCCCACCGGGCCCGGGCGCCGATCCAGCGGGACCGGTCCGAGGAGCAGACGCCGGAGAGCGCCGAGAACCAGGAAGCCGGCAACGAGCAGCCGCCTGAGGGCACGCCCGACCAGCCGGCGGGCGGCGAGGGCGATCAGGAGGCGGAGGCCGAACCCCAGGCCAGCGAGGGGGAGTCCGGCCAGCAGTCGGCAGGCAGCGACCAGGGGCAGACGAGCGGGGCTTCAGGCGGCTCCGAGGCCGGGATCGAGCCCGAGGAGATCTTCAACGTGCGCCGAATCGAGCTGCCGCGCCAGCGCCGGCAGCGCAAGCAGGGCGGCAAGCGCGCCTCCAGCCAGTCCGCCGACCGCCGCGGCCGGTACGTGCGGGCCACACCGCAGGAGAAGGTCACCGACCTCGCCCTGGACGCCACCGTGCGGGCGGCGGCGCCGCACCAGGTCGAGCGGGGCCGGGAAACCGGCGACCGCTTGCGGCTGGAGCGCCAGGACCTGCACCAGAAGGTGCGCGAGCGCAAGGTCGGCAACCTGATCGTGTTCGTTGTCGACGCCTCGGCCTCGATGGACGCCGAGCAGCGCATGGCCGCCACCAAGGGCGCCATTCTGTCCCTGCTGCAGGACGCCTACGTGCGCCGGGACCGGGTGGCGGTGGTCATCTTCAAGAACCGTTCGGCGGAGGTCGTGCTGCGGCCGACTTCCTCGGTGTCGCTGGCCCAACGCCGGCTGGAGCGGCTTTCGGTGGGTGGGACCACACCGCTGACGCACGGGCTGATGGCCGGCTTCAAGGTCGTCAAGACGGAGCTCATGCGCGACCCCACGGTGCGGCCGCTGCTGGTACTCATCTCCGACGGCCGCGGCAACATCTCGATGTTCAAGGAAGAGCCGCTGGTGGAGGCCCAGAAGGTCGCGCAGCTGATCCTCTCGGAGAAGATCGACGCGCTGGTGATCGATTCCGCGCGCGACTTCTCACACCTGCCCTCGGTCCAGCACCTGGCCCGGGTGGCGCCGATGTACCAGACCTACGCGATCAACGCCTGCGCCGACCTGGCCGAGCGCATGGGCGCCCGCTACTACGGCCTCTACGACCTCTCCCGGGATGAGATCGCCTCGGCCGTGGAGCGAGAACTGCGCCGGTAAAATCGGGAGCTCCGATGGCCGTCGATCGCTACTTTTTCAAGGACGGGCGAGGCAGGTGAGGCCCGGCTGCGCCGGGCCGTTTGAGTCCGTCTTCCAGGCGTTGGGGACCGTGCGCGGCGGCGAGCGGCGGAAGGGGGCAGGCGGGGGGAACCGGCACGGTTCCAGCCCGCCAAGCGAAGCGCGAGCGAGCGTCTTCTGATGGCCGTCGATCGCTACTCCTTCCCGTTCACCGCGATCGTGGGCCAGGAGCGGATGAAGCTGGCGCTGGTGCTCAACGCCATCCACCCGGCCATCGGCGGTGTGCTGATCCGGGGCGAGAAGGGCACCGCCAAATCGACCGCGGTGCGCGCCCTGGCGCGCCTCCTACCCGAGCAGCAGGTGGTCACCGGCTGCCACTTCGGCTGCCACCCCGCCGACCGCGACACGCTCTGCAGCGACTGCCGCGAGCGGGTGGAGGCGGGCGAGGACCCGCTGCCCACCAGCACGCGGCGAATGCGCGTCGTGGAGCTGCCCATCAACGCCTCAGAGGACCGAGTGGTGGGCACCATCGACCTGGAGGCCGCGTTGAAGGAGGGCTCGCGGCGCTTCGAACCCGGCGTGCTGGCCGAGGCCAACCGCAACATCCTCTACGTCGACGAGGTCAACCTCCTCGACGACCACATCGTCGACGTGCTGCTGGACGCCGCGGCGATGGGTGTCAACACGGTGGAGCGGGAGGGGGTGTCGGTCAGCCACCCGGCGCGCTTCATCCTGGTCGGCACCATGAACCCGGAGGAGGGCGAGCTGCGGCCGCAGCTGCTCGACCGCTTCGGGCTCTGCGTCGACGTGGAGGGGATCCGCGATCTCGAGCAGCGGGTCGCCATCGTCGAGCAGCGCGCGCACTGGGAGGACGACCCGGGCGCCTTCTACGCCTCCCATCAGGACGGCGAGGACGAGGTCAAGAACCGGATCTCGGAAGCCATCAACACCTTCCCCGAGGTCGAGCTCCCGCGCGCCATCCTGCGCCTGGTGGCCCAGCTCAGCGTGGCCCTGGAGGTCGACGGCCACCGCTCCGACCTGGTCTGCGCCCGGGCCGCGCAGGCGAAGGCCGCCTACGACCGCGCCGAGGAGGTCGGCCTCAACCACGTCACCGAGGTGGCTGAGATGGTCTTCGCCCACCGGCTGCGGACGGTCCCCTTCGGCAAGGGGGGTCCCAATCTGGGCGAGGTCATCAACCGCGTGGTCGGGGTTGCCTAGAACATAAAAAGACCCGCCCCGGAGGGGGGCGGGTCCATGTCCCTCCCTGCGATCTGAGGGTCTAGTACACCCGGCGCCGGCCGAAGCGACCGCCGCTGAACAGGCGCACAATCCCGATCAGGATGCAAGCGCCGATGAAGGCGATCACGATCTGGCCGAGCAGGCCGCTGGCGGTGATGTTCAGCACGTGCAGGAAGAGCCAAGCGCCGACGAGCGCGCCCACGATGCCGACCAGGATGTCGCCGAGCAGCCCGAAGCCGCGTCCGGCCATCAGGTGGCTGGCCAGGAAGCCGGCCACCAGGCCGACCAGAAGGATGACGAGTAGCTGATCCAGGGTCATTGGGATTTCACCCCCTAAGTAATTGCAAAATAACTGACAGCATCAATATAACTATCACCGCCGGGTGAATTTGGCAAGGCTGCGATCTGGCGGCCGCTACCTAGAATCGCTTCGCGATGGCCTCCCCGGCCCTCCAGCCCGAGCGGGCGGCCGAGCTCCTGGCCCGGCTGGAGGCGAGCGTCCACCAGGTGATCGTGGGCAAGCGGCGCAGCGTCCGGCTGGCGGCCGCGGCCCTGGTGGGCGGCGGCCACGTGCTCCTCCAGGACCTGCCCGGCACCGGCAAGACCATGCTCGCCCGAGCCCTGGCCACGACCATCGGCGGCGAGTTCCGGCGCATCCAGTGCACCCCCGACCTGCTGCCGGCCGACATCACCGGCGCCAGCGTCTTCAACCAGCGCGACGCCACTTTCGAGTTCCTGCCCGGGCCTATCTTCGCCAACGTGGTGCTGGCGGACGAGGTCAACCGCGCCACGCCGCGCACCCAGTCGGCCCTGCTGGAGGCGATGGCCGAGGCCCAGGTCACCGTCGAGGGCGTGACCCACCGCCTGGAACAGCCCTTCTTCGTGATCGCGACCCAGAACCCGGCCGAGTTCCAGGGCACCTACCCGCTGCCCGAGTCGCAGCTCGACCGCTTCCTATGCGCGATCGAGATGGGAGCTCCCACGTCCGAGGAAGCCGCCGAGGTGCTGGCCCGGCGCGAGCATGGCGATCCCATCGCGGACCTCCGGCCGGTCCTCGGCGCCGGCGACGTTCTCGAGCTGCAGGCCTCGGCGCTGGCGGTGGTGGTGGCGCCCGCCATCCGCACCTACCTGGTCGGGCTCCTGGAAGCGATCCGCGCCCGCCCGGAGGTGGTGCTACCCGCCTCCATGCGCGCCGGGCTTTACCTGCAACGCGCTGCGCAGGCATGGGCGCTCTTCGAGGGGCGCGACTTCGTGCTGCCCGACGACGTGAAGTCCCTGGCGCTGCCGGTCCTCGCCCACCGCCTGGCCCTAAGGGGCCGCGTGCGGGCGGAGGACCTGGTCGCGGAGGTGGTCGCGGCCACGCCGATCCCCCCGCTGCGCCGGGAGTAGCTGGCGGTGCCTCGCGCCCGGGTCATAGGGGTCGTGCTGTTGGGCGTGGTCGTCTACGCCTACGGGAGCACCTCTGAAGTGGCCTGGCTCTTCCTGCTGGCGTACTGGCTCTGGGCCCTGGCCATCGCGGGCGGCCTATACGCTGCGTGGAACGCGCGCGGACTGGAAGCCACGGCCGAGCTGCGGCCGGCAGAGGCGCTGTTCGAAGGCGACGAGGCAGACCTGCTCGTGGGACTGCGCTCAGTGCGCGGGACCCGTGGCCCGGCCCGGGTGAGCGGGCTGGTCGCGGGACGCAGCGCCGGCGCCGGCGCCGGCAGGGTGCCGGAAGACGGGGTGGAGGAGCTGCGCGGGCTGGGTACGCTGCGGCGCGGGGTCGTGCGCACCTCCGGCTTTGTGCAGGAGTCGGGCGATCCGCTGGGACTATTCGCCAGCCGGCGCGCGCTCCCGGACCGCGAGCTGGCGCTGGTCTATCCGCGCTACGCCTCGCTGGGGGCGCTGAGGCGCCAGCGCGAGGTGGAAGCGGCGCTGGCGGCGCCGCGCGCCGGCTCCGGCAACGAGATCTTCGGGGTGCGCGAGTACCAGCGCGGAGATCCACTGCGCCGCATCCACTGGCGGACCAGCGCCCGCCGCGGCGAGCTGGTGGTGCGCGAG
>VBEO01000006.1 GCA_005881825.1 Chloroflexota bacterium
TGGTAGAGGAGGAAGACGTTGAGCGAGACGATGACGGCCACTACCACGGAGGCTAGCGCAGTCACGCCGCGCGAGTTGACGAGGTCGCCCATCAGCCCCCGGTCCCGGCAGAAGAGCACCAGCGGGATCAGGGCGAAGGGCACGCCGAAGGAGAGCACGACCTGGCTCAGCACCAGCGCGTGCGTGAGGTCGGCGCCGAGGCCGATCACGACCAGGGCGGGCAGCATCGTGAGCGTGCGACGCAGGAAGAGCGGGATCTGGCGCCGGATGAAGCCGGCCATCACCACCTGACCGGCCATGGTGCCGACCGACGACGACGACAAGCCCGAGGCCAGCAGCCCCAGCCCGAAGAGCACATCGGCGCCGTGGCCCAGGAAACGGCCCAGGTCGTGGTACGCGGCCGGCAGCGAAGCCAGCCCGTCCAGACCCCGGCTGTGGAAGACCGCCGCGGCCGTGATCAGCATCGCGCAGTTGACGACCCCGGCGATGGCCATCGCGATCACCACGTCCCAGCGCTCGAACCGGTAGATCGCCCGGCGCTCGCGGGCGTCGCCGCCCACGACCCGCTGCTGCGTGAGGGCCGAGTGCAGGTAGATGACGTGCGGCATCACGGTGGCGCCGATGATGCCGACGGCCAGCAGGATGCTGTCCGGCCCGTCCAGGGTGGGCAGGAAGCCGCTGGCGATGCCAGCCGCTGACGGCCGCGCCAGGAAAACCTCGAAAGCGAAGGCGACCACGATCACCCCCACCAGCACCGCGATCAGCGCCTCCAGGGGCCGGAAGCCGCGGGACTGCAGGGCCAGAATCCCGAAGGCGGCCAGGCCGGTGATGGCGGCCGCCGGCAGCAGCGGGATCCCGAAGACCAGGTTGATGCCCAGGGCCGCGCCCACGAACTCGGCCAGGTCGGTGGCCATGGCGATCAGCTCGGCCTGGACCCAGAGCAGCCGGCTCACGGACCGGGGGAAGCGGTCGCGGCAGACCTCGGGCAGGTTGCGGCCGGTGGCGATGCCCAGCTTGGCGCTCAGCGACTGGACCAGCATGGCGGTGAGGTTGGCGCCGATCACCACCCAGATCAGCATGTAGCCGTAGCGGGCGCCGCCCTGGACGTTGGTCGCGAAGTTGCCGGGGTCGACGTAGGCCACCGAGGCGATGAAGGCCGGGCCCAGGAACGGGAGCAGCGCGCGCAGGCCGCGGCGCTGGCCGTTGAGCGCTTCGTGCGCCGCGCGCAGGACGCTCCGCTCGCCGGGAAGGGCGGCGGAAGCCGGATCGAAGGGGGCTACGGCTCTCATGACACGTACACCGCCCTGGCCACGCCCAGCGCGACCTGGCGCCGGCGGCCGCCGACCCGCACCGCAAGCGGCCCTTCGTAGCGGCTCTCGCTGACCAGCTCGACGGTGGTGCCCAGCGTGAGCCCCAAACGCGACAGCTCGCGCAGCTTGCCGGGGTCGCGGTCCGAAACCCGCACCACCCGCACCGACTCGCCGGCCTTGCACTCGTGCAAGGGCCGGCCGGCGGCCGGCGAGAGCTCCCCGGCCGGGGTCGGGATGGGGTCGCCGTGGGGGTCGAGCCCGGGCCGTCCCAGCGCGTCGTAGATGCGCTGCTCCATCTGCTCGGAGATCACGTGCTCGAGCCGCTCGGCCTCCTCGTGGACCTCGTCCCAGCGGTAGCCGAGGGCCTTGGTCAGGTACATCTCGAGCAGGCGGTGGTGGCGGACCATCTCCAGCGCCACCGCCTCACCGGTCGGCGTCAGGGCCGCGCCCCGGTAGCGGTCGTGGCGGACCAGGCCAAGCTCGGCCAGGCGGTTCAGCATCTGCGCCGCCGAGGGCGCCGACACCCCGAGCCGTTCGGAGAGCTGGTTGGTACCCACCGGCCCATGGGCGCGCGCGCCGAGCTCGTAAAGGGCCTTCAGGTAGTCCTCCTGGGACTGGGAGAGCACGTTTCGCTGCCGGACGGTCATCATTCGCCGCCCTAAATTATAAGTTAGGCAGTCCTAAATCGTTCCAGCTTAAGGCTGTCTAGCGAAGACTCCAGTTCGGCCGCCGGCCGGGCGGGCGCCAGCAGGTTGCCCTGGACGAGGTCGGCGCCGCCGCCCAGGACCAGGTCCAGCGTGCCCTGGTCCTCGACGCCCTCGGCCACCACCGAGAGCCCCAGGTTGTGGCCGAGGTCGATCGCCGAGTGCACGATCACCGCCGCGTTCTCCTCGCTCGCCATCGCCAGGACGAAGGAGCGGTCGATCTTGATCTCGCGCACCGGCAGGCGGCGCAGGTACGAGAGCGAGGAGTAGCCGGTGCCGAAGTCGTCGATGGAGAGCCGCACCCCCATCTCGGCCAGGCCGGTGACGATCCGCATCGCGTTCTCGGGGTCGGTGAGCAGCGTGTGCTCGGTGATCTCGAACATGATCCAGGCCGGCCGGACGTGGTGGCGGCGGAGCGCGGCGTGCACGACCTGCGGCAGCTGCGGGTCGTGCAGGTTGCGCATGGAAAGGTTGACGGAGACGGTGAGGTCGAGCCCGCGCTCCCGCCACTCGTGGCACTGCTTGACCGCCGCCTCGATCACCCAGATCCCCAGGGGCCGGATCAGGCCGGTGTGCTCGGCCAGGTCGATGAACTGGTCGGGCGTGATCAGACCCAGCCTGGGGTGGGCCCAGCGGACCAGCGCCTCGGCGCCGGCCACGCGTCCCGACTTGACCTCGATCTTGGGCTGGTAGTGCAGCACCAGCTCGTCGCGGTCGATGGCATGACGCAGCTCGCTGATCAGCGCCAGCCGCGAAGGCGAGTGGCGGTCGGCGTCGGCCGAGTACACGCTGTAGCCCGTACCGGCCCGCTTGGCCACGTACATGGCGACGTCCGCATGACGCATCAGGAGGTCGGCGTCACTGCCGTGCTCCGGATACATCGAGATCCCGATCGAGGCGCCGATGTCGACGGTCTCGCCCTCGACCACGAAGGGCGCGTCCAGCGCGTGCAGCAGCTTGCGGGCGATGTGGGCGGCGGCGTTGGCGGTTTCCACGCGGCTGAGCAGGAGTGCGAACTCGTCGCCGCCCAGCCGGGCCACCGTGTCGGAGCCGCGCAGCTGGCCGCGCAGGCGCGCGGCGACGTCCCGCAGCAGGACGTCGCCGGCCTGGTGGCCGAAGGTGTCGTTGACCTCCTTGAAGTGGTCGAGGTCCATCATCAGCAGGGCCAGGTGGTGCTTCTCGCGCTGGGCCACCCGAATGGCCTGGTGCAGGCGATCGGCCAGCAGGGCGCGGTTCGGAAGGTCGGTGAGCGCGTCGTGCATGGCCTGGTGGGCGATCGCCGCCTCCTGCGCCTTGCGCTCGGTGACGTCCTCCACCATGCCGATGAGGAAGGTGATCTTGCCGTCGCGCCCGCGCACGCCCGTGAGCGTGGTCTGGCCCCACATCAGGCCCCGGTCCTTGCGCAGGAAGCGGACCTCGGCCTGCAGTGAGCGGCGGTGCCCGGAGACGATGTCGGGCCAGGCCTCGCTGCGGAAGTCGTCGGTGTGGATGAACTCCTGCACGTCGTGGCCGACCAGCTCGGCCGCGGCGAAACCCAGCATCTGCACCAGCGCCGGGTTGGCGTCCTCGATCTTGCCCTCCAGGCTCAGGCGCGCGATCCCCAGGCCGGCCTGGTCGTAGACGGCGCGGAACCGCTCCTCGGACTCACGCAGAGCGTCCTCGGCGCGGTTGCGCTCGGTGACGTCGATGATCGAGGAGACGACCTGCGTGGGCTCGGCCTCCTGGTCGAGGACGGGGATGGAGTCGGCCTGCAGCCAGCGCACCTCGCCGTCCCGGCGCCGGATCCGGAAGGTGTAGTTGCGCACTGGCTGCCGCGTGGCCAGCGCGATCAGGGCCGGTCGCTGCTTGCCGTAGCCCTCCTCCTCGACCTCCCAGAGCTCGGCCGAGGAGCGGCCGCGCATCTCGGCCAGGCCGACTCCCAGGATCTCCTCGGCCGCCCGGTTGGCGGCCAGGACCTCGCCCTTGGCGCCCTGCACCAGCACTCCGCAGGCGATGGTCTCGAAGAGAGAGCGGAAGCGCTGCTCGGAGCCCAGCAGGTCGGAGTGCAGCTGCGCGGCCTGCAGGGCCGGGGCCACCTGGGCCGCCAGTAGCGACGCCAGCTCCAGCTCGGCTTCGCCGAAGAAGGCGGGCTGGCGCGAGCGCAGCACCATGCCCCCCACGGGCTGGTCGGCGACCAGCAGCGGCACCGCGGCCACGCTGCCGATGCCCTTTTCGACCGCCGGTCGGTGGGCGTGCTCCCACCTGCCGTAGTCACCGACGCTGTGGGCCTTGCCGCTGCCGTAGACCAGCCCCACGACGCCGTCGTCGTGGGGGATGATCTTGGGCGCCAGATCGTCGGGGTCATTGTCGGCCAGCTTGATCAGCAGTCCGCGCGTGCGGTCGCCCCACATCAGGGCCACGCTGTCGGCCTTCACGATGTCGCGCGCGCGATCGACCGCGAGGGCGGCCAGGGCCCGCGGCTCCAGCAGCCCGCTGGCGGCGACGGCAACCTCGTTGAGGGCCTTCAGGACCTCGGCCTGGTGCTGCCGCTCGGCGGTCAGGCGCGCGCCTTCCAGGGCCGGCGCCACCTGGGCCGCGAAGAGCGCCAGCAGCTGACTGTCCTCGCGCCGGAAGCGGCGGCTCTCGTAGGTCCAGACCGACATCGCTCCCACCGCCCGGTCGCCGGCCAGCAGCGGCACCGCCAGGCTGGCCTTGACGCCGGCGTGCTTGGCGGGCGCTGTGGCGCCCGTCCAGTTCTGATAGTCCTCGATCAACATCTCGTGACGGCCCGCGAAGGCGCTGCCCACCGCCCCCTCGCCGCTCTTGTAGGGGCCGATCGTCCAGCCCTCGCGGGCGTCACGCCAGGCCACCGGGTTGAGGAGCTTGTCGGCGGCGTCCCACCACCACAGACCGGCCCCCTCCAAGCCCAGCAGGCGCAGGGCGCGCTCGACCACCAGGCGGCCCAGGGTCTCGGTGTCGAAAACGCCGCTCGAGGCCACGGCCACCTCGTGCAGGGCCTGGAACATGCCCGCCTTGGCCTGCGCCTCCTCGGTCAGGCGCGCGCCCTCCAGGGCGGGGGCCAGCTGTGCGGCGAAGAGTGTGAGCAGCTGCGTCTCGCGGTCGCTGAACTGGCGGGGCGCGTAGGTCCAGACGCCCAGGGCGCCGGTAGGGCGGTCGTCGCTGAGCAGGGGAACCGCGAGCGCGCTGACCATGCCCCGGACCTGCGACTGGGGCACCGCGTGCTTCCAGGTCCGGTAGTCGTCGACCACGACCGGCACGCCCGACTTGAAGGCCATGCCGATAGCCCCCTGGCCCGGCCGCACAGGCGCCTCCTCGACCGCGGATTGGGTCTCGAAGAGCGGCAGCAGCAGCCGGGTCGGCGCGTCATAGGCGAAGACCACGGCGCCGTCGGCCCCCGTCAGGGTGCGCGCCCGTTCTACCGCCAGCTCGGCCACGGTGACCGGGTCGTGAGCGGAGGTGGTCGCCACCGAGATGTCCTGCAGCGCGCGGAGGGTGGCTTCGGTGGTGAAGGCGTCGCGAGGCGGCTGCGGGGCCTTCGAAGGCACGATTGCGCGCGACCTTAGCACGCGGTACTCAGAACTTCTGCCATCTTGGAGGGTCGTGGAAGCGCTCCAGAGCCTGTTCGAAGCGCCTCCGCCGGACGCTTCGGAGCTGCCCTTGGGGCAACAGCTGCGCGATCTGTATGGGGGTGCCCTGGCGCTGCGGCCGGACTGCGTGTACTCCAACTTCGTGTCCTCGCTGGACGGCGTGGTGGCCATGAAGGGGGCCTCCTCGGGCCCCGCCATCAGCGGTCGCAGCGAAGGCGACCGCTTCCTGATGGGACTCCTGCGGGCCTGCGCGGACTGCGTGCTGGTCGGCGCCCAGACCTTCCGGGACGACGCCGGCCACCTCTGGACGCCCGGCTACATCTACCCGCCCGCCGCCGGCGAGTTCGGAGCGCTGCGGTCTGCGCTCAAGCTGCCGGAAACGCCGCAGCTGGTGGTGCTCTCGCAGTCCGGCGACGTCGACCGGTCGCAGCCGGCGCGGCCGCTGGTCCTCGAGGGGGAGCGCCCGCTGGGGTCGGTGCTTGAGGAGTTGCGCGCCCGGGGCTGGCGCCGGGTGCTGTGCGAGGGTGGCCCGCGCGTCATCGGTGAGCTTCTGCGTCAGAGCCTGCTGGACGACATGTTCCTGACGCTGTCGCCGGTCCTCGCCGGGCGGGACCGGGAGTGGCGGCCCGGGATGGTGGGCGGCATCGAGCTGCTGCCCGAGCACGGCGCCTGGGGCCGGCTGGCGTCGGCGCGGCGCCAGGGGTCGCATCTGTTCCTGCGCTACGACCTCCGGTGAGATACCTCGAGGACTTCCAGGTCGGCGAGGTCGTCGACCTCGGTTCGGTCACCGTGACCGAAGAGGAGATCCTCGACTTTGCCCGCCGCTTCGATCCCCAGCCTTTCCACGTCGACCCGGAAGCCGCCCGGGGGACCATCTTCGGCGGCCTGATCGCCAGCGGCTGGCACACCGGCTCCCTGTTCATGCGGCTGGCCGCGATCGGCGTGCTCAACCAGGCGGTCTCGCTGGCCTCGCCCGGCCTGGAGGAGGTGCGGTGGCTGAAGCCTGTGCGGCCGGGCGACACCCTCCACGGCACCTACGAGGTCCTGGAGGTCACCCCCTCAGCGAGCAGGCCGGACCGCGGCACCGTGCGCGGCCTCGGCGAGCTGACCAACCAGCGCGGCGAGGTCGTGATCCGGATCATCGCCCGCAACCACTTCGCACGTCGCAACCAGCCGAGCGCCGGCGGCGGAACGCTTTAGAGCTCAAAAATGCATCCCGGCGCCGGCGCTCGGCCTACTGCAGCCGGTCCGGGGCCGAGTAGACGTTGAAGCGGCCGTCGCGGACGAAGCCGGCCAGTGTCAGGTTGAACCGGCGCGCGGTCTGCACCGCCAGGCTGGAGGGGGCTCCCACCGCCGCCACCACAGGTATCCCTGCCGCCACCGCCTTCTGCACGATCTCGTAGCCGCCGCGCCCGCTGACGGCCAGCAGGCACTCGCGGGCGGGCACGCGCCCTTCCAGGAGCGACCGCCCGACGACCTTGTCGACCGCGTTGTGGCGCCCCACGTCCTCGCGGACGAGCAGCGGCTCACCGGACCTCGTGAAGAGGCCGGCCGCGTGCAGCCCGCCGGTCTGGTCGAACACGCGCTGCTGCCCGCGCAGCGCCTCGACCAGCCGGGGCACCAGCCCGGCGTCAAAAACTGGACCATCCGCTAGCACCGCGAAATCCAGCGCCAGCGATTCCACGGTCGTCGCGCCGCACACTCCGCACGCGCTGCTGGCCAGGAACGACCGCTCCAGGCTGCGCGCGGGCGCGCCTCGCAGGTGCACGTCGACCTGGTTGGATTCCACCAGGTCGGCGGTGACGAAGCCGCCCGACTCGCCGGCCTCGGCGCTGACGTGGACGGTGGCCACCTCCTCCAGCGAGCGGATCACCCCCTCCGCCCAGAGCAGGCCCAGGGCCAACTCGACGTCGTGGCCGGGCGTGCGCATCACGATGCTGAGCGGCGCGCCGCCCAGGCTCAGCTGCAGCGGCTCCTCCGCCGCCAGCCGGTCCCCAGCCTCCGACCAGGACCCCGCATGCCAGCGCCTGGTCTCGACGTCGGGCGCCTGTGGCCTGGGCATGGGGTCAGGATGCCACCCGCGCGCCGAGCGCGGTGGTGGCCACCGCGAACCCGCGCCAGTAGGTGGCACGCCGCGCCTCCAGGCGCAGCGCCGTGCCCCCACTCACGGCGTCCCCGTAGCGCTCCTCGATGAGCGGCAGCACCGCTTCCTCCCGGCGCAGCAGCCCGCGCACGCAGGCGCCCAGCATGCGGGTGGCCCGGTAGCGGTGGTGACTTTCGATCACCAGGGCGGCGGGCGTGCCCTCTCGCGGCAAGCCCAGGCCCTCGGGCAGCCAGCAGGCGAGATCGGTCCCGGCGGCGGCCCACAGCGCCGGCGCCAGGCTCGGATACCCCTTGCGCGCCCAGCACAGGAAGCCGGTGCCCTGCGTCTCCAGGCTGCGCGCAACCGCGACCGGCAGCCCCTCCAGGCCGGACCGCGCCGCGCGTGCCGGCGCCGCGGCCACCAACGTGCGATAGCTCTGCGCCCGCAGGCGCAGCACCACCCGGTTCCAGGGCCACCACTCGCGCGGGATGCCCGCCAGGTCGACCAGGTAGCCGCCGATGTAACCGGCGTTCTTGAGCGTGTAGCCTGCCATCGCCAGTCCGAAGCGCGGGCCGTCGGCGGCCGCCCGCAGCATGCCCGCCACCGAGCGCAGGTCGTACGGCTCGAGCAGCCCCTGGAGCTCGACACTGCGCCCGCTCCCGGTCACCAAAAAGGAGGCGCGGGGATCCCGCCGCGCCAGGGCGAACTTGGCCGCGAATCGGGAGGTGGTGATCCAGATGGAATCGCCCTGGTAGACGAAGGCGGCCGGGTTGACCAGCGGGAAGCGGCCGGCGTGCAGCGCCAGCATCCCGATCCGGGCCGAACCGAGCAGGCGGCCGCTGTCGGCGTCGAGACGCACGCCCGCCCCCTAGAAAGTTCGAACTCGGGGCAGGATCTTCTCGGCGACCTCGTCCGCCAGGCGCCGGCCCTCGTCGACCTTGACGGTGTAGATGACGTCGGCGAAGCCGAGCGCGGCCATGGCTTCGGTGGTGCGCAGCGTGCCTTCGACGTCGCCGTCGTAGCGCATCTGAATGGTCCGGCGCACGCTGGCCGGGTCCCGGCCGATGTCGGCGCAGTGGCGATCGAGCACCTCGGCCTTGTGCCCGGCCTCCGGGGGCGGCCCGGTGTAGTTCCAGGCGTCCGCCTCCTCGGCCACCACGCGCAGCGTCAGCTGCTCGCCCCCGCCCCCAATCCAGACCGGCGGGTGCGGTTTCTGCACCGGCTTGGGCTCGGCCAGCGCCCGGTCGAGGCGGTAATAGCGGCCCTCGAACGTGGCCTCCGGCTGCGTCCACAGCGCCTTGCAAACCTGCACGGCCTCCCGCAGGCGCCGGATGCGGCGGCCCGTGGTGTAGAACTCCAAGCCCAGCATCCGGTGCTCGGCCTCCGCCCAGCCGGCGCCGATGCCGAACTCCAGCCGGCCGCCGGAGAGGTGGTCGATGGTGACCGCCATCTTGGCCAGCACCGCCGGGTGCCGGTAGGTGTTGCCGGTGACCATGCAGCCGATGCGCACCCGCTTCGTGCACTCGGCCATCGCCGCCAGCAGCGTCCAGCCCTCGAAGACGGGTCCGCCCAGCTCGCCCACGATGGGGTTGAAATGGTCGAAGTCCCAGAGGTGGTCGAAGCCCGCGTCCTCGGCCACCCGCCAGACGTAGTGGAGGTCGTCGATGCTGACGTGCTGCGGCGCCAGCTTGAGGCCGACCTTCACTGGATCAGCTTAGTTCGAACCTGCCGACAGCCCGGAATCAACGCCCCGTCAACCGGGTACTGAAAATCGAATGGTCAAACCGCAGCACGAGGTGGTCGTCGAGTACTGCGTCCCTTGAGACCACCTGGATGAGGCTGTCCGTGTGGCAACCGAGATTCTGGTGGGCTGGGCGCCCGTCCTCCGCGGCCTGGAGCTGAAGACCGGCACCAAGGGCGTCTTCAAGGTCCTGGCCGACGGCGAGCTCATTTTCGACAAGGCCGAGGCCGGCCGGATGCCGCGAGCCGGCGAGGTACGAGGCCTGCTCGAGGAGCGTCTGGGCGCGGCCCTGGCCTGGCGCAAGCACCGGACGTAGCGTTTAGCGCGTGCTCGCGCTGAGGCGCCGCCCCTGGCCGGTGGTCGTGCTCGTCCTGGCCACCCCCGCGGCGCTGGGCGTGGCCTTACGTGCCCTCGGCGCCACCTCCAGCACACGGCCGCTGCTAGCGCTGGCCGCGGAGGCGTTTTTCGCGCTGGTCGCCGTGGCCGCCACCGGGGTGCTCGGGTGGTGGCGGGAGTCGGGCCTCACCGACGCCTGGCGGCAGCGGCCCCTGGTCCTGCTCGCTGCCGCCCCGGTGGCCCTCGTCTGGCTGGTCGCTACCCCGCTGCTGGTCACCGGCCACGCGCGCTGGGGCCTGCTGCCGATCCTGCTGCCGTTGGTGGCGCTGGTCGGGCTCAGCGAGGAGCTGAGCTGTCGCGGCCTGGTGCTCTACGGCCTGCGCCGGCTGGGGCCGCTGGGCGCGGGTGCGGGCGCCGCCGCCATCTTCGGCCTCCTCCACTTCATCAACCTCACGGCGCGACCGCTCGGCCCAACCAGCCTGCAGGTGCTGGCGGCCTTCCAGGTCGGTCTCCTCTTCGCCGCCCTCCGCCTGCGCATGGGCACCCTCTGGCCGGTGGTCGGCGCCCACGCGCTCTTCGACCTGGCGGTGCTCCTGCTGACGCCGCTGCCCCGCCCGCAGCTCAACTGGGGATTCACGCTGGCCGGCAGCTTCGCTGTGTACCTGCCCTTCGGGCTGACGGGCTTCGGCCTGCTGCTGTACGACCAGCTCGAGGGACGCTTCCCCTGGCGGCCTCGCGTCCGACCCGTCGCCGGCTGAACCTGCCAGTGCGGCGCCCGTACTACGGCTGGGTGCTGGTCTGCGCCCTGGGCGCCACCACGATCGTCTCCTACGGCACCACGCAATACCTGTTCGGGGTCCTGGTGGTGCCCATGCAGCGGGACCTGGGCTGGTCCCGCGCCCTCCTCTCGGGTGCCTTCTCGCTGGCTTTCGCGATCGCGGGCGTGCTCGGCATCCCGATCGGCCGCCTGGTCGACCGGCGCGGCGCGCGCGCCCTGATGACCGGCGGCTCCCTGCTCGGCGCCGCCTGCCTGGCGCTGCTGTCGCAGGTCCGGGAGCCCTGGCAGTTCTACCTGCTCTGGGCGGGCGGCCTGGGCCTGGCTCAGGCCCTGACTTTCTACCCGGTCACCTTCACGGTGATCACCAACTGGTTCCTCACCCGCCGCGGTCGCGCCCTGGCGCTGCTCACGCTGCTGGGAGGGTTCGCCTCGGTCATCTTCTACCCGCTGGCCGGCGTGCTGATCGCGCGCCACGGCTGGCGGCCGACGCTGCTGGTGATGGCCGGCTGCCAGCTGGTCATCTGCGCGCCCATTCACTTCCTGCTCCTGCGCCGGCACCCGGACGAGCGGGCGAGGCTTCGACCCGGTCTTCGCCGCTGGCGTCGCGGGTTTGTTGGGCCTGGCGTCGCTGCCGTCGCGGGTGGTGATGAACCTGCTCAGCGACCGGCTGGGGCCGCGGGCCCTACTGGCGGTCTCGGCGGGCCTGCAGGCACTCGGCGTGGTGCTCCTGATCGTGGCCGCCACGCCGGCGCTGGTCTGGCTCTACATCGTCGTCTACGGTTTCGCGTTCGGCGCCGTCTCGCCGCTGCGCGCGGCCGTCACCGGCGAGTATTTCGGGCGCCTGGCCTTCGGCGTCATCACGGCGGTGCAGGGGCTGCCGGCGCAGGTGCTGGGCGCCGTTGGGCCTCTCGGCGCCGGCTATCTGTACGACCGCCACGGCACCTACACGGCCGCGCTCTGGCTGTGCGTGGTCGCATTCGCGGTCTCTGCCCTGGCGGTCGTGGTCATCCCTCCAGCGCGCGCTTCATCCGCTGCAGAGCCTTCTCCAGCCGGCGCCTGACCAGGGCGTCCGCCCGCCCCGCCAGCAGGTTGCCGAGGGCGGCGCCCGGGGGCTGGTAGGCGATCTCCAGCTCGATCTCGGTGCCGCCCCTCCGCGGCGTGAAGGTCCAGCCGCCTCGCTGGGCTATCAGTCCCGATTCCGACCGCCAGCCCAGCGCCCGGGGCTCGTCCCAACGGTCCAGGACGAGGACGTTGCGCAATGGGATGCCAAGGGTTCGCATCTCGACGTCGAAGCGGGCGCCGGTGCCGCGGGCGCGACCCAGCGGCTCCCAGCGGGTGACGCCGTCCAGCACCCGGCGCACGTTGTGGTAGTCCGCCACGAAATCGAAGGCCCGCGCCGGCGGGACCTCGGCCAGCACCCGGGCCCGGAATACGCGCACGCTGGCGACAATGCCACAGGTGGTTGACGTCGAGGACGTGGTCGCGGCGCCGCTGCCCGTCCCCGTCGAGCGCCTGCGCGAGGGGTTCCTGGCCGTCACCGCCCGCTACACGCTGGGGCTGGTGCGGGCCAGCGGCTGGCGGCTGCGCCTCGGTCCGCTCACGCTGCTCGACTTCGGCGAACCTCGTACTTCTCCTGCCGGTGTGGCGTGGCCGATCCGCGGCGGCCTGCTGGCTGCCGGGCCGGGCGGTGACCTCGAGGTGGCCTGGGAGGCCGGCCGGCTGCGGGGTGGCGTCCGCGGCTACCGGCCCCGGGTACCGCGGGCGCTGTACGACCTGACGCAGCGACCATTCCACCGGTCGGTGACCAGGCTGGTCCTGCTGCAGCTGCGGGGCCGGGAGCCTCTGCCCGGCGCACTCGCCGAGCCCCGAGCCCGGCTGGCGGCCGCAGCGCTCGACCTCGCGCTCTGCGCGGCGGTCAGCCGGCGCCGCATCCGTGCGTTCCCGGCGGTCTGGGCCGCCTATCACTTGGTGGCCTGGTCGCTCGCCGGTCAGACCGTGGGCGGCGCGCTCTGCGGGGTGCGCTTGCGCTCGGTGGACGGCTCCCGGGCGACCCCGGCGCAGGCTCTGCTGCGCCTGCTGGCAGGCGACCGCGCGGCTGGCACCGCCCTCATCAAGAGCTGAGAAAGGGACTTGCGCCGGCGCATCGACGTGGACTGCCCGGCGCCAAAGGGCGTTGCGCCGGCGCAACGCCCAAACCGTCAGGGCCTGAGCACCAGCTTGCCCACGGTTTGCCGGGAAACCAGGCGGCGGTGGGCCTCGGCCGCGGCCTCCAGCGGCAGCGCCTCGCCGACCGGCGGCCGCACCCGGCGGCTTAGCAGCAGCTCCACCGCCTTGGGCGCCGTGGCCGCCACCAGCTTGGGATCGGCCCGGCGCAGCATCCCGAAGCTGAAGCAGAAGATGCCCACGTTGCGCCGGCGCAGGGCGTCGAAGCCGGGCACTTCCGGTGGCGCCCCGCCGGAGGCCCCGATCAGCGCCATCCGGC
>VBEO01000007.1 GCA_005881825.1 Chloroflexota bacterium
CGACCTCGCCGACCGGCTGTCGATTTAGGACCCGGCTGGGCGATGAGCTTTTAGAAACCTTCCAGGAGGCACATCGAGATGAGACTGGTCGCCACCGAATACCTGACCCTGGACGGCGTTTTCGCGGAGCCCGGCCACTGGTCGTTCCCTTACTTCAACGAGCAGGCCGCGAAGTTCAAGTCGGACGAGCTGGAGGCCACCGAGGCGCTGCTGCTGGGTCGCAAGACTTACGAGGGCTTCGCCGCCGCCTGGCCCACCATGGAGGGCACCGGAGAGTTCGGCGTGCGCATGAACACGATGCCCAAGTACGTCGTCTCGTCGACGCTGCGGGAAGTCACCTGGAGCGGCTCCCAGCTGGTCCGCGGTGATCTCGCCACCGAGATCGCCAAGCTCAAGGAAAAGCCCGGTCGCGACCTGCTGCTGTCAGGCAGCGGCCGGCTCTTCAACGAGCTGATGCGCGAGAACCTGATCGACCTCTACCGCTTCATGGTGCATCCGGTCGTGCTGGGCAAAGGCGCGCGGTTGCTCGACGACGGCGGTACCGAGCGGGTGCTGGAGCTGGTCGGGACGCAGAGCTTCGACACCGGCATCCTCATCCTGGAGTACCGGCCGTCTCCGCAAACGACTCGGTGAACTGGCTGCGGTAGAGGTCGTGGTAGAAGCCGCGGCGCGCCAGCAGCTCGTCGTGGTCGCCCTGCTCGACGATCCGGCCGTGGTCCATGACGATGATGCTGTCGGCGTTGCGAATCGTCGAGAGCCGGTGGGCGATCACGAAGCTGGTGCGGCCCTTGCGCAGCCGGGCCATCGCTTCTTGAATCAGCACCTCGGTGCGGGTGTCGACGCTGCTGGTGGCCTCGTCGAGGATCAGGATCGCCGGGTCCGCGATGAAGGCGCGGGCGATGGTCAGCAGCTGGCGCTGGCCGGCTGAAAGGTTGGATGCATCGTCGTCTATGTGGGTGGCATAGCCCTCCGGCAGCGTGCGCACGAAGGCGTCGAAGTGCGCGGCCTCGGCCGCGGCCACCACCTCCTCCTCGGTGGCGTCCAGGTTGCCGTAGAGGATGTTGTCGCGAATGCTCGCCGCCAGCAACCAGGTGTCCTGGAGAACCATCCCGAACTTGCGCCGCAGCTCGTCGCGGGGCAGGTCGCGGATGTCGCTGCCGTCGATGCGGATGGCACCGCCGTCAACGTCGTAGAAGCGCATCAGCAGGTTCACGATGGTCGTCTTGCCGGCGCCCGTCGGACCCACGATGGCGATGGTCTGGCCAGGCCGTACGTCCAGGTCGAAGCCCGCGATCAGCGACTGGTCGGGCAGGTAGCGGAAGCTGACGTCCTGGAAGCGGACATGGCCTCGCGTGGGTGCGGCTTCAGTCCGCGGGCGGGCATCCGGTGATTGCTCGGCCGCGTCCAGCAGCTCGAAGATGCGCTCGACATGGTCCCCGAGGCCACCTTGTAGCCGCCGATCACGGCGATGGCGACGTAGTTCAGGTTGGACACGAACTGCATGGCCGGCTGGATGATCCCGGACAGGAACTGGGCCATGAAGCTCGCGCGGTACATCTGCTCGTTGAGGTTGGAGAACTCCTCGAGCGCCCGCGGCTGGTAGCCGAAGACCTGCACCAGCGCATGGCCGGTATGCATCTGCTCGACGTGCGCGCTGAGCATGCCGGTCCACTTCCACTGCTCGGCAAAGCGGCGCAGGGAGCGGCGCGCGATCAGCATCGTGACGGCTGCGGACACCGGCACCACCACCAGCGAGATGAGGGCGAGCAGCACGTTGATTGTGAGCATGATCGCCAGCACGCCGATCACGGTGAGCACGGAGTTGAGAAGCTGTCCCAGCGTCTGGTTGAGCGTGGTGCCGAGGTTGTCGATGTCGTTGGTGACGCGGCTCAGCAGATCGCCGCGCTCATGCTGGTCGAAGTAGGAGAGAGGCAGCCTGTGCAGTTTCTCCTCGACGTCGCGGCGCATCCTGAAGACGGTGCGCTGAGTGACGCCGGCCATGATGTAGCCCTGCATCCACACCAGCAAGGCGCCGCCGACGTAGACCAGGACTGCCAGCATCAGCACTGAGGCGATGGCTGCGAAATCCACGCCATGGCCGGGTGTCACGTCCATGCCGCCGAGCATGTCCGCCAGCTGGTTCTGACCCCGCGCGCGCAGCAGCGCGATCACCTGCGCCTTGGTCAGGTTGGAGGGCAGCGACTTGCCGACCAGGCCATCGAAGAGGAGGTTGGTCGCGTTGGCCAGGATCTTCGGCCCCAGCACCGTAAGCGCGACGCCGGCGGCCGTGAGCAGGATGGCGAAGAGGATCCAGCCCCACTCTGGCTGCAGGCGCCAGAGCAGCCGGCGGATGGTGCCCCGGAAGTCCTTGACCTTCTGAGGCGGGCCCGTCAGGCCGAACATGCGGCCGAAGCCGCCGCCCGGGGGCCCGCCTGCGGGCCGTGCGCCGCCCGCCGGTGGACGCGCGATCATCCGGGGTCCCCGCAAAATCGGAGATTTTGTGGGGTGGTCATGCTACCGCCTCGGCGCCGCGCAGCTGGGAGTCGACGATCTCCTGGTAGGTGGCGTTGGTCGCCAGCAGCTCGTCGTGGGTGCCGGATCCGACCAGGGTCCCTTCGTCCAGGACCAGGATGCAGTCGGCGTGGCGGATGGTGCTGACGCGCTGGGAGACGATCAGCACGGTGGCGTCCGCGACTTCCCTCCGCAACGCCCCGCGCAGGCGCGCATCGGTGCCCGCGTCCAGCGCCGAGAAGCAATCGTCGAACACGTAGAGCTGCGGCCGCTTCACAAGCGCGCGCGCAATTGCCAGGCGCTGGCGCTGCCCGCCGGACACGGTCGTACCGCCCTGGGCGACCGGCTCGTCGAGACCCTTGGGCATCGCCTTCACGAAATCGGCCGCCTGCGCGACCTCGAGCGCGCGCCAAAGCTCGGCCTCGGTGGCCTGAGCCCGGCCCAGCAGCAGGTTGCTGCGGATGCTGCCGGCGAACAGGTAGGCCTGCTGCGGCACCAGGCCAAGGCTCTCCCAGATCGAGCTCAGCGACTGCTCGCGGACGTCGACGCTGTCCAGCAGCACCGCGCCCGCGGTGGCGTCGAAGAATCGCGCCAGCAGGTTGACGACGGTCGACTTGCCACTGCCGGTGCTGCCGATGATGGCGGTGGTGCGGCCGGGCGCCAGCGTAAAGCTAAGGTCGTGCAGCACGGGGCGCTCGGCGCCCGGGTACTGAAAGCCGACGCCTCGAAACTCAACGCGCCCGGTGCGCTGCGCAGGGTGCTGCGGCTGCGCCGGCTCCAGGATCGTGGGCGGGGAGTCGACGACCTCCAGGATGCGCTCGGCGCAGGCGCTGGCGCGCGGGACCATGATCATCATCATCGAGGCCATCATCACGGCCATCAGGATCAGCATTAGGTAGGTCAGAAAGGCGGTCAGGTTGCCGATGGGCATGCTGCCGCTGTCGACCAGGTGACCGCCGAACCAGATCACGGCCACGCTGGAGAGGTTGAGGATGATCATGATCGAGGGCATGGCCAGCGTGAAGATGCGGGTGACCTTGAGCGTGGTCTGCGTCAGGTCCTCGTTGGCAGTCTCGAAGCGCTCGGACTCGTAGCGCGCACGCACGAAGGCGCGGATCACGCGCACGCCGGTGATCTGCTCGCGCAGCACCTGGTTGATGCGGTCGATCTTCGCCTGCACGGAGCGAAACAGAGGGACCGCAAAGTAGAGCAGGCCGCCGATCACGCCCGCCATGGCCGGGATCACCACCAGCAGCAGCAGCGACAGCTGCGCGTTCTCGTACAGCGCCATGATCACGCCGCCGACGGCCATCATGGGCGCCGACGCCAGCACGGTGAGCGCGATCACCATGAACATCTGCACCTGCTGCACATCGTTGGTGTTGCGCGTGATCAGCGAAGCCGCGCCGAAGTGATTCATCTCCTGCGCCGAGAAGCTCTGCACGCGCTCGAAGATGCCGGCGCGCCAATCGCGTCCCATGCCCATGGCGACGCGCGCGGCGAAGTACACGGATATCACCTGCAGCACGGAGACCAGCAGCGTGATGACGAGCATCGCGGCGCCGGTGCGCCAGATGTAGCCGACGTCGCCCTTGACGACGCCGTTGTTGATGATGTCGGCGGTCAGGTTGGGCAGGTAGAGGTTGGACACCGCCACGCCGAGCAGCAGCGCGAGCACCAGCGTCACGTCGCGCCGGTAGGGCCTCAGACCGCCGAGTAGGAGCCGGACCAGCATCAGGGATGCGGCCCGAGGGCAGACCGAGAGATTCGGCGGCCAGGTGGTGTGGATGCTAGGAGACGCCCAGCACCGGAGCGAGCGCGGCCCGAGCCGCGTGAGCGAGGAGCGCAGAAGTCGACAACGCAGACGCGCCGCATGGGCGGCGAAGATCCGGTCGTGCTCTTGGGCCGCATCCCTACGCTTGAGCCTTTTCGCGCAGGCGGTTCACCATCGCGCGGAACTGCTCGACGTGGGACTCGGGCATCGCCTCCAGCAAGCGCTGGTGCACGCGGCGGAAGGCGCTGGTCAGGTGGGGGATCAACTCTTCGCCGGCGGGGGTGAGCTCGATGACCACGGCTCGCCGGTCGCGATCCGAATTGCGCCGCGCGACGAGGCCTTTGGCCTCCAGGCGGTCGATGAGCCGCGTCAGCCCGGCGGTGTCGGTGCCCAGCGGTTCGGCCAGGTGCCCGATGCCCCCCTCGCCGTGCACCCGCGCCATCACCAGCACCGTCGCCTGCTGGGTCGTGAGGCCGTAATCCACCAGCTCGCGGTCCATGGCGTTGCGGAGATCCCGGGCGAGCTTGAAAACTTCGCCCGGCAGCGAGTCCATCCGGAATTCGGGGTCGGACATGGGAGGCCGAAAGATAGCTGTCTAGACAGTTATTGTCAAGACAGCGACAGCTCCCGCAGTGCGGCCTGGATGCGGGCGGCGTCAGGCAGCCACGCGTGCTCCAGCCCGGGGGCGTAGGGAACCGGGCTGAAGGGCGGCGCCACCCGGCGCACCGGGGCGTCCAGGTCGTAGAAGAGCTCACCGGCGGCCCAGGCCGCCAGCTCGGCGCCGATGCCCGAGGTGAGCACCGCCTCGTGCGCGACCAGCAGCCGGTGCGTCTTGCGCACGGACGCCGCGACGGTTTCGCGGTCGATGGGCGCGACCGTGCGCAGGTCGATCACCTCCACCTCGACGCCGTCTGCGGCCAGGGCCTGGGCGGCCTCCAGGACCTCGTGGACCATCCGCGACCAGGACACCGCAGTGATCTTGGTGCCCTGGCGGCGGACGGCGGCGGTGCCCAGCGGCACCAGGTGCTCCGGCCGCGGCCGCGGCCCCCGCCGCCCGTACAGCAGCCGGTGCTCGATGAAGACCACCGGGTTGGGGTCGTGCACGGCCGCGCGCAGCAGCCCGTAGGCGTCCTCCGCCGTCGCCGGCATCACCACCTTCAGTCCCGGCACCTGGGCCAGCAGGCCCTCCAGGCTCTGCGAGTGCTGGGGACCAGACGAGCGGCCCGCCCCGCATTGGGTCCGGATCACCAGCGACTGCGAAGCCGCGCCGCCGGTCATGAAGTGCAGCTTTGCCGCCTGGTTGAGGACCTGGTCGAAGCAGACGCCCAGGAAGTCGACGTACATCAGCTCCACCACCGGCCGGGTGCCGGCCAGGGCGCCGCCCACAGCCAGGCCCATCACCGCCGTCTCGCTGATGGGGGTGTCGAGGACGCGGCCCGGAAAGCGCTCAGCCAGGCCGCGCGTGATGCCGAAGACGCCGCCCCCGCGGCCGACGTCCACGCCCGCGATCCAGACGCCGGGATCGCTCTCCAGCTCCGCCGCCAGCGCCTCGCGGACGGCGTCCATGTACTTGATCTCCTCGCCCGGGTCCACCGCTTCGTAGGCCGGCTCGGACCATTCGGCCAGGGTGTAGCGCGCCATCTCCTCGGCCGGAGGGGCCGCTTGGGCCCGGGCCGCCGCCAGGGCGGCCTCGACCTCGGCGGCCACCTGCTCCTCCAGATCCGCATCGGCGGTGAAGCGAAGGAGAGGGTCGCCCGCGCGCGCCTGCGCCACCTCCTCGGGCGAGCGGTAGCGCTCGGGGTCGCCTTCGTAGTGCCCGCGCCAGCGGTAGGTGCGCGCTTCCAGGAAGGCCGGGCCCCGGCCGGCGCGCAGCTCGGCCACGGCGGCGACGGCCGCCGCCCGCACCGCCTCCACGTCGTTGCCGTCGATGACCTGGGCGCTGAGGCCGTAGGCGGAGGCGCGCTGGTGAGGGGCGAGGGGCTGCTGCAGGTCCAGCGGCGAGAACTCGGCGAAGCCGTTGTTCTCGCAGACGAAGAGCACCGGCAGCCGCCACAGCGCCGCCAGGTTGAGCGCCTCGTGGAAGGCGCCCTGGACGACAGCGCCCTCGCCGAAGAAGACGGCGACGACGGCGTCGGTACCGCGCTGCCGGAAACCCTCGGCCACGCCGGCGGCGATCGGCATGCCAGCCCCGACGATGCCGTTGGCGCCGTACACGCCGGCGCCCAGGTCGGCGATGTGCATCGACCCGCCGCGGCCGTGGCCGGTGCCGCCTTCGCGGCCCATCAGCTCGGCGAACATCGCTGTCATGTCGGCGCCCTTGGCCAGGCAGTGGCCGTGCCCCCTGTGCGTGGAGACGATGCCGTCACTTGCGCGCAGCGCGCTGCAGACACCGGTCGCGACCGCCTCCTGGCCCACCGACAGGTGCAGGAAGCCCGGGATCTCACCGTCCCGGTAGAGCTCCGCCGCCCGCTCCTCGAAGCGGCGGATCCGGAGCATCGTCCGCTGGAGGTCTTTAGGTTCCAGGAACCACCCAGTCGACTCCCTCGATCATGAAAAGGTTCGAGGTCGAGGAGGCCTCGCGCAGCTGCATGGCTTCCCGGTAGGCCGGCGAGTTGTACCAGGCCATCGCCTTCTCCCGGTCCTCGAAGCGGATGACGAAGAAGCGCTTGGGCGTCCAGTCGCCTTCCAGGACCGTCGCCTCCCCGCCGCGCACCAGGTACTTGACCTCGCCGTAGCCCGCGAACGTCGTCTGCGCGGCGGCGCTGTAGCGGTCGTAGGTCTCGGGATCGTGCGTCGCACCCCACGCCGAGGAATGGAACCTCGCCCACGCCTTTCCCTCCGATGTCTTCCAGCAGATGGGCGAGCTCGGCCTCTGCGGGCCGCTGGTACCGCCCGAGTACGGCGGGTCCGGCATCGGCATGGTCGGTTGCGTGGTCGCCATGGAGCAGCTGGGCCAGGGAGACCAGTCGCTGGCCGCGGGCTGGGGCGCCCACTGCACCATCGGCACCCTGCCCATCCTCGACCACGGCACCGAGGAGCAGAAGCGGCGCTGGGTGACGCCCCTGGCGCGGGGTGAGGTCCTGGGGGCATTCGCCCTGACCGAGCCGGCGGGCGGCTCCGACAACCGATCGCTGGAGACGCGGGTCACCTTCGAAGACGGGCACGTCGTGCTCGACGGGCGCAAGGTCTTCATCTCCAACGCCGGGACCTCCATCAGCTACGGCGTGGTCGCCCTGGCGCGGGACCCCGACGGTGGCTTCGTCAGCGTGATCGTGCCGCGCGGGACGCCCGGCTACAGCCAGGGCAACCCCTACCGCAAGATCGGCTGGCACGCACTGGACACCCGCGAGCAGGTCTTCGACCACGTCCGCCTGCCGCTCGACCACGTGGTGGGCGGCGCCGGCACCGGGCTGCGGGCGTTCCTCTCCTCCCTCGACGCCGGCCGCATCTCCTTTGCGGCCCTGAGCCTCTCGCTGGCGCAGGCCGCGCTGGACGAGGCGATCGCCTATGCGCAGCAGCGCATCCAGTTCGGCCAGCCCATCTCGCGGCACCAGGCCATCCAGTTCAAGCTGGCGCGCATGGCGGCGGCGGTGGAGTCCGCCCGGCTGCTGACCTACCAGGCGGCCTGGCTCTACGACCAGGGCAAGCCCTACAAGAAGCAGGCGGCTATCGCCAAGCTGGTCGCTTCCGAGACCGCCGTCAGCTGCGCCGCCGAGGCCGTGCAGATCCACGGCGGCTACGGGTACATCCTGGACTCCAAGGTGGCGCGGCTCTACCTGGATTCCAAGATCCTGGAGATCGGGGAGGGGACCTCGGAGATCCAGCAGCTGGTCATCGCGCGCCAACTGGGTTGCTAGCCGCCCGCTGGCACGCCGCGCGGGACGTGCGGCTGGAGGAGGTGCCGGAGCCGGTGCCGGGGCCCGGCGAGGTGCTGGTCGAGGTCGCCTGCGCCGGCATCTGCGGCACCGACGTCAGCGAGTACCGCGACGGGCCTCACATGATCCGCAGCGGCCCGGTGACGCTCGGCCACGAGTGGTCCGGCCGAGTGACTGCCCTGGGAATGCAAGTCTCCGGCGTCGAGCCCGGACAGCGCGTCTGCGGGGACGCCTGCATCCGCTGCGGGACCTGCGAGTGGTGCCGGCGCGGCGAGTACAACATCTGCCGCAGCGGCGCCTCGGTGGGCCTGCACCGCGACGGCGCCTTCGCGCGCTACCTGACGGTCCCGGCCTACACGCTGGTGCCACTGCCCGACGCGGTTTCAAACGCCGCCGGCGCGCTGGTGGAGCCCCTGGCCGTCGGCCTCCACGCAGTGCGCCAGGGGCGGGTGACGCCCGGCGACTCCGTCGCCGTGGTGGGCTTCGGCATGGTCGGCTGCGCTGCCCTGCTCGCGGCCCGCGCGGCCGGGGCAGCCCGCATCGCGGTCGTGGAACCCCGGCCGGAGCGCCTGCGCCTGGCCACCGAGCTCGGCGGTGAGCCCGCCGGCCGCAACCGGTTCGACGTGGTGATCGAGTGCTCCGGCCTGGCCGAGGCGATGCCGGCGGCCCTGGAGATGGTGCGCCGCGGCGGGCGCCTGGTCCTGGCCGGCATCGCGCACACCCCGGCGACCGTCGACCTGGGCCGGATCGTCTACTACGAGCGCGAGGTCATAGGCGCGCTCGGCTACCGCTACGACCTGGAGCGGGTGGTGGCGCTGCTGGCGGCGGGACGCCTCGACGTCTCGCCGCTGCTGTGCCCGCCGATCTCGCTGGCGGAGATCCTCGGCGGCGGCTTCGAGCGCAGCCTGAACGACCCGGCGGCGCCGCTGCGCGTGCTGGTCAATCCGGCATGAGCGGCCGTCTGGAGGGCAAGGTCGCCGTGGTAACCGGTTCCAGCGGCGGCCTCGGCCGCGCCATCGCCGAAGCCTTCGCCCAGGCAGGCGCGGCCGTCGTCATCAACTCGCGCGAGGCGGCGCGCGCCCAGGCGGTAGCGGAGCAGCTGCCGCGAGCCGTGGCGGTCCAGGCCGACGTCCAGCACCCCGAGCAGGGCCGAGCGCTGGCCGAAGCAGCGGTGAACGCCTTCGGCGGGCTCGACATCTGGGTCAACAACGCCGGCGTCAACGCCATCGGCCCGGCCGTCGAGATGGACCCGGCGGACTGGCGGCGGGTGATCGACACCAACCTCAACGGCTGCTTCTTCGGCAGCCAGGCCGCCGCCCGAGTCATGCTGCCCCGCCGGAGCGGGGTGATCATCCAGGTCGGATCGATCTTCGGGGAGGTGGGCCTGGCCACCCGCGCGCCCTACACCACGGCCAAGCATGGCCTGGTCGGGATGACCAAAGCGCTGGCCGCGGAGTGGGCGCCGCACAACGTGCGCGTGGTCTGCCTGGAGCCCGGGTACATCGCCGCCGGCCTCGGTCTCAAGGGCCAGGAGCTGGGCGTCTTCACGGCCGCGGACATCGAGGGCCGCACGCCCATGGGCCGCTTCGGCCGGCCGGAGGAGCTGGCCGCGGTCGCGGTGTTCCTGGCCTCCGACGAGGCCGGCTTCCTGACCGGCACCAGCGTCACCGTGGACGGCGGCTGGACCGCGCACGGAGGCTGGAAGCTGTGAACACCGGCCATGCGGAGATCGCGGGCGCCGGCTACGCCGGCTTGACGATCGCCACCCTGCTCGCCCGGCGTGGGTGGACCGTCACCGTGCACGAGCGCTCGGACGCGGTGCGCGAGATCGGCGCGGGCATCTTCCTGCACAACAACGGCCTGGTCGTGCTCGAGGAGGCGGGCTTGATGGAGGCGCTGGCCCCCAAGGGCACCCGCCTGCTGCGCGATCGCATGGTGGACCACCGCGGGCGGCTGATGCAGGAGCGCGACCTCGCGGTCACCCGCACCCGCCGCTGGAGCTTCCCCCGGCAGGCGCCCCTGGAGGTGCTGCACGCGGCGGCGCTGGCAGTCGGCGTAGAAGTCCGGACGCGGTCGGTGGTGAGGTCGGCGACGCCCGAAGGTGCGCTGCTGACCGAGGACGGCGAGCGGCACCCCGCCGACCTGGTGATCGGCGCCGACGGCTACCGCTCGGCGGTGCGCACCTCGCTGGGTCTGACGCGGGTCGAGCGCCGGCTGCCCACGACCTCCATCCGGTTCCTGCTCCCGGGCCGGCAGCTCTCGCCCGAGCCGATGTCGACCGAGTACTGGTCGCGGCGCCGCCGGGTGGCGCTGGCGGCGAGCGGGCCCGACCATACCTACTGCTACATGGCCTGCCCCGAAGGCGACGCCGCCGGGTCTGAGGTGCCTGTGCACGTGGACTCCTGGAGCGACCACTTCCCGCGCCTGGGCGACCTTTTCCAGCTGCTGCACCGCTCGGAGCCGTACAAGGCGTACTACAGCTGGGTGCAGGCTCACGCCTGGTCCCGGGGCAAGGTGGCGCTGCTGGGCGACGCGGCCCACGCCCTGCCCCCCACCCTCGGCCAGGGCAGCAACCTGGCGATGTCCAACGCCCGCTCGCTGGTCACCTTCCTGGGGCGGTTCGACGCGGTGGCCGACGCGCTGCAGGCCTGGGAGCGGGCGGTGCGTGACACCACCGAGGCCACCCAGCGCTGGGCGCGCTACTACGACCTGGTCACCAAGTACTGGCCTAACCCGCTCAGCGGCGTGCGGTCGCGCATCATCTGGGCCTTCGGCGCCTCACCGCAGCTGGCCGCGCGCATGCGCCGGGCCGACCGCACGCCGCCCATTACCGAGAGCGCCGCATGAAGCCCGCGCCCTTCGAGTACCACGCCCCCACCGAAGTGGCCGAGGCCGTCCGCCTGCTGGCCTCCTACGGCGACGAGGGACGGGCCTTGGCCGGCGGGCAGAGCCTGGTGCCGCTCCTCAACCTGCGCCTGGCCCGGCCCAAGGCGATCATCGACCTCAACCGCATCGAAAGCCTGGCCTACCACCGGCTGGAAGGTGACGTGCTGGTGGTGGGCGCGCTCTGCCGGCAGCGCGACCTCGAAAGAGACCCGGCGGTGCTGGCTCGCTGCGCTGCAATCGCCGACGCCCTGCCCCTGATCGGGCACCTGGGGATCCGGAATCGCGGCACGGTGGTCGGCAGCCTCGCGCACGCCGACCCGGCCGCCGAGTGGCCGCTGCTGGCGATGCTCTTCGACGCCGAGCTGGTGGCCGAGGGATCCGGCGGCCGGCGGTCGATTCGCGCGGCCGATTTCTTCAAGGGCGCGTTCTCGACGGCCCTGGACCCCGGCGAGATCCTGGTCGAGGCCAGGTTCCAGCTCCCGCCGGAGGGCGCCGGTACCGCCTTCGTCGAGGTCGCCCGCCGGCACGGTGATTTCGCCCTGGGCGCGGCCGGCGCCGTGGTCGCCGGCGACGATGTACGGCTGGCGCTGGGCGGCTTCGACAGCGTCCCCCTGCGGGTGGCGCCCGATCCCGAAGCCGCGCCCTCGGCCGTCAACCCGGTCGACGACATCCACGCGCCCGCCGCCTACCGGCGGCGTCTGGCCGGCGCCCTGGCCCGGCGAGCCCTGGAGCTCGCCAAGGAGCGGGCGCGCTGAACGAGGTCCAGGTCCGCCTGCGCGTCAACGGCCAGGAGCGCAGCGCGCGCTGCGAGCCGCGCATGACGCTGGCGGACTTCCTGCGCGGCGAGCTCGGGCTGACCGGCACGCACCTGGGCTGCGAGCACGGCGTGTGCGGCGCCTGCACCGTCCTCATCGACGGCGCCAGCGCGCGCTCCTGCCTGACCCTGGCCGTGCAGGCGGCCGGCCACGAGGTGACCACCATCGAAGGCCTGGGCACACCGGAAAACCCGCATCCCCTGATGCGCGCCTTCAGCGAGATGCACGGGCTGCAGTGCGGCTTCTGCACGCCCGGCTTCATCGTGTCCGCCTTCGAGTACCTGCGCGAGCACCCACAGCCCAATCGCGAGGAGATGCGCCGTGACTTGAGCGGCAACATCTGCCGCTGCACCGGTTACGTGAAGATCTTCGCTTCGATCGAACGGGCGGCGGAGCTGATGTCCTCATGACCTGGGTCGGGCAGCGGGTGGCGCGCAAGGAGGACCTGCCGCTGGTGACCGGCACCGGCCTCTACGTGCCGGACCTGAAGCTCACCGGGACCCTGGAGGTCGCCTTCGTGCGCAGCCCCCACGCGCACGCACGGATCACAGCGCTGGACACCGCCGAGGCGCTGCAGGCCGAAGGCGTGGTGTGTGTGCTCACCGGCCCCGAGATCCGCGGCAAGGTGCGGCCCATGGTGCTGGACCAGGAGGCGGCGCCGCCGGGCCTGGAGACCGCCGAGCCTGAGATCCACCCCGCCACGATCGAGATCCTGGCCGACGGCGAGGTTCGCCACGTGGGGCAGGCGGTGGCGGCCGTGGTCGCGGACAGCCGCTACCGCGCAGAGGACGCCGCCGAGCTGGTACGCGTGGATTACGAGGAGCTGCCGGCGGCGATCGATCCCCAGAAGCGTGACAACCCGATCGTCTTCGAGAACGTTCCCGGCAATGTCCAGGCCCGCTACCGGATCCGTGTCGGCGACGCGGACGCCGCGCTCGCGGGCGCCGCCCATCGCCTGGCCCTCAACGTCCGCAGCCAGCGCGTGACGGCGGCGCCCATGGAGACCCGCGGGGTGCTGGCGAGCACGGTCGGCGAGGAGACCAACGTCTGGAGCTCGACCCAGATCCCGTGGTGGGTGCGCAACGCCATCGCCGGTTCACTGGGCATCCCGCAGCGCCTGGTGCGGGTGCAGATCCCGCACATGGGCGGCGGTTTCGGCCTCAAGGTCAACGTCTACCCGGAGGAAGTGCTGATCACCTACCTCAGCCGCCTGCTGCAGAGGCCGGTGCGCTGGGTGGAGGACCGCGTCGAGCACCTCATCGCCAGCGGCCACGCGCGAGATCAGCTGCACCACGTTGAGGCGGCCTTCGAGGACGACGGCCGCATCACGGCCGTCCGCGACCGATTCGTGCTCGACTCCGGCGTCGCTTGCCCCTACCCGCTGAGCAGCGCCTACAACGTGGCCTCGCACTTCCGGAGCATGTACGCGATCCCGCACTTCGCCATCGACGGGGAGTGCGTTTTGACGCACAAGATGTTCAACCTGCCCTACCGCGGCGCGGGACGGCCGGAGGCCGCTTTCGTGATGGACCGCGTCATGAACGCCGTCGCCCAGGAGCTGGGCCTCGACCCGGCGGACGTCATCCGCCGGAACCTGATCCCCGACGAGGCGCAGCCCTACAGCATGCGGATGCCCTATCGCGACGGGCATGAGGTCGTCTACGACGCGCGCGGCTTCCCGGCGGCCTTCGAACGCCTGCTGGAGCTGATCGGCTATGAGGAGCACCGGCGCTCACCGCGGCCCGGGCGCGGGATTGGCCTGGGCACCTACGTCGAGGGCACCGGCGTGGGGCCCTTCGAAAGCGGCCAGCTGCAGCTCGACTCCGAGGGCCGGGTGGTCGTCTACTCCGGCTGCGCGCCCCACGGCCAGGGGCTGGAGACAACGATGTCGCAGGTGGTCGCCGATGCCTTCGGGCTGACGCCCGAGGCGGTCGTCTTCAAGGCCGGCGACACCGCGCTGATGCCGTTTGGCGCCGGCACCTTCGCCTCCCGCTCGGTCGTGACCGCCGGCGCCGCCATCATCGAGAGCTCGAACCGCCTGCTGAACCGGATCAAAGCCATAGCCGGCGAGCTGATGGAGATGGCGCCCGAGGACCTGGAGGTGGGCGAGGGCATGGTGCGGGCGCGCGGCGTGCCCACCCGGGGCGTCAGCCTGAAGGAGGTGTTCCGCGCATCCAGCCCGGGTCCGGGCGCGCGTCTGCCGGCCGGCATGGACGCCGGCACCACCGAGACCTTTTACTGGGTGCCGCCCACCGTGACCTGGGGCTTCGGCGTGGTGGGCGCGGTGGTCCAGGTAGACCCGGAAACCGGCGTGGTCAAGGTGGAGAAGCTGGTGATGCTCCACGACTGCGGTCGGGTCATCAACCCGCTGATCGTGGAGGGCCAGGTCGAGGGCGGCCTCCTGCAAGGTGTTGGCGCCACGCTGTACGAGGAGGTGGTCTACGACGCGGCCGGCCAGCCGCGCGCCACCACGTTTCTCGACTACCTGCTGCCGACCTCGGCGGAGGTGCCCGAGATCGTGCAGGAGTCACTGGAGGGCGCGCCGTCCGAGCGCAACCCGCTGGGGGTCAAAGGCGTGGGGGAGTCCGGACCGATCGCGCCTCCCGCGGCGATCGCGAACGCCATCATCGACGCGCTCCGGCCGCTCAACGTGCAGCTCAACGAGCTGCCGCTGACGCCGCCCAAGGTGCTGGCGGCGATCGAGCAAGCCCGAGCCTGACCGGAACCCTCCGGCGCTGGGTGCTGGCGGTCACCGTGGCCGTCTTCACCAACCTCGCCCTCTTTCTGGCCGTGCTGCCCGTGCAGGTGTCGCGCATGGGCGGTTCCCGGCTGCAGGTCGGCGAGGCGACGGCATTCTTCTCGGCCGGGACCGTGGCTTGCGAGCTGCTGGTCGCCCTGCTGGCGACGCGCGTTTCGATGGCGCTGCTGCTGGCAGCAGGCGCGTCACTGATGGGCGCGGGAACCTTCGCCTACCTGCTGGCGGCCGATTCCGTGCCCGCCATGCTGGTGCTGACTGCCGTCCGGGGCGGCGCCTTTGGCATCAACGTGGTGACCGGCAGCTACCTGGTGGCGGCCTACGCGGCGCCCGCCGAGCGCGGGCGTGCGCTCGGCATCTATGGGCTGGCGGTATCGGTGCCGGCCATCTTCGGCGTCTCCCTGGGGCTGCTCGTGCAGTCCGCCCAGGGCCCGCAGCTCCTCTACGTGGTGGGCGGCCTGCCTGCGCTGCTGGTGGGCCTCGGCTTCGCGGTCTTCGTCCTGCGCCGGCCGCCGCCACCGGTGACGGCGCCCCGCTTCCACCCACCGGCGCTGCCCACGCTGCTGCCGGTGGCGGCGGTGATCGGCCTGATCACGATGACCTACGGCGCGCTGGTGAGCTTCGGTCCGGCGCTGGTGGCCGGCGGCGGTACCGCCGCCGCGCCACTGCTCTTCTTCGTTTTCGGCGTGCTGCGGGCGGCCTCCCGGCCCGTGGCGGGCTTCGCCGTCGACCGCGCGGGCGCCCTCCTGGTGTCGGTGATATCGGCACTGCTGGTGGCCGGAGGGTGCGCGGTCCTGGCCGCCTGGCCGCGGGGCGCGGGGCTGGTCGGAGGCGCCGCCCTTTTCGGCAGCGGCCTGGGCGCGATATCGAACGCCGGCTACGTCGCCATGCTGGAGCGGATCGAGGACAGCGGGCACGCGCTGGCCACCGCCACCTGGTCGGCCGCCTTCGACGGCGGCGTCATGCTGGGCGGGGCGGTGTTCGCGGTGGCCGCACAGGCCTACGGGATCGGGGCGGTGGCCGTCCTGCTGCCGGTGGTAGGCACCCTGGCCTGGCTGACCATGACCGCCGACTGGGCGCGGCTCAGACTCGCGCCAGGATGAGGTCCCAGATCAGCTTGCTGGCGAGATTGGCCGTCATCCCGTGCACGTCGAAGAGCGGGTTGACCTCGGCGATGTCAAAGGCCTCGACCGTTGGGGCCAGACGCCGGATCAGCGCCGAGACGAAGCGCGGGGTGAGGCCGCCGTGCTCGTGGGCGCCGGCCCCGGGCGCGCTGGCGGGGTCGAGGGCGTCGATGTCCAGCGTCAGGTAGATCGCCGCGCCGTCCGCGCCCGCCACTGTCAGGCAGCGCTCGGCCACGGCCTCTGCGCCGGCGTCCAGCGCCTCCGCCGCCGTCAGCTGCGTGATGCCTTGTGCCCGGCAGAAATCGTGCATCTCCGGATAGTTGAGGCCGCGCAGCCCGACCTGGATGAGGCGCCGCGCGTCCATCTGGGGCAGCTCGAGGGCGCGCCGGATCTGGCTGCTCTGGGAGAAGGAGCCCTGCCGAGGGTCGAAGTCGACCAGGTCGAGGTGGGCGTCGAGCTGGACGATGCCGACCCGCTCCCGGACAGCCGCCAGCGCGCGGATCGGCGGCAGCGAGATGGAGTGGTCGCCGCCCAGCACGATTGGAAGCTGCTGCTCGGCCAGGGCCTCGGCGACTTGCGCCTGCACCCGGCCGAAGGTGGCCTCGGTGTCGTGGGCCGAGATCGGGACGTCGCCTCGGTCGCTGATCTCCACCGCGGAGAGGTCGACGATCCTCCCGCCCTCCACGTCCCAGACCCGATCCTGCCGGATCCGGTTCAGGTTCCAGGCCGCACTTCGCCGGATCTCCTCCGGGCCGTGGCGGGCCCCGGGCCGGCCGAGCGAGGCGCCGAAGTCCCAGGGGAAGCCGATGATGGCGAAGCGGTGGCGGGTGGGCGCCCCGCCCCGGAACTCGATCAAACTTCCGAGATTGTGAGCGAGATGGAGCTGACTCCTGACGAGGAGGCCGAGCTGGAGCCGGTCTTCGAGGCGCTGAAGGAGTGGATCGAGCGGGTCGAGCGCCTGGCGGCGAATCTCGGGGTCCCCGCAAATCCTGATTTGTGGGGTGAGGAGTGCACTACCTAGGGCTCGAGGAGGCCGGCGCCGCCATCGCGGCGCGGGAGCTGTCGTCGGTCGAGGTCACGCAGCACCTGCTTGACCGCATTACCGAGCTCAACCCAAAGCTGCACGCCTACTACACGGTGTTCGCGGAGAGCGCGCTGGCGGAGGCGCGCGGCGCGGATGCGGAGCTGGCCGGAAGCCGCCCTCGGAGCGCCCTGCACGGGGTTCCGATCGCCTTCAAAGACCTCTACAACCTCGGCCCGACGACCGCCGGCTCGCGGGTCCTGGAGCACAACTTGGCCACTGTCGAGGCGGCCCAGGTGACGCGCATGCGCGAGGCGGGCGCGGTGATCCTGGGCAAGCTGGCGACCCACGAGTTCGCGCTGGCTGCGGCCACGCTCTCCGATCCTTTCCCGCCCGCGCGCAATCCCTGGGATGTGACCCGGACGCCAGGCGGCTCCAGCACCGGCGCGGGGGTCGCGGTGGCAGCCGGACTCGCGTTCGGCGCCTGGGGGAGCGACACCGGAGGTTCGGTGCGGATACCGGCCGCGCACTGCGGGGTGGTGGGGTTCAAGCCGACCTATGGCCGGCTCGACCTGACGGGCGTCATCCCGCTGGCCTGGAGTCTCGACCACGCCGGTCCACTGGCGCGGAGCGTGGTCGACGCCGCGCTGCTGGTCGACCCCACCGCGCGCGTGGAGGGGCGGCTGTCCGGCGTGCGCCTGGGTGCCGCCCGGTCCTTTTGGGCCGAGACCTGCGATGGTCAGATCGCGGCCGCGGTGCAGTCCGCACTGGCCTGCTGCGCGGAGCAGGGCGCTGAAGTGGTGGAGGTCGACCTCGGCCTCGAGCCCACCGATGTGATCGCGACCGGCTACCTGATCACGATGGCGGAGGCCGCGGCCTACCACGGACGCGGGCGGGGCGAGCCCCGCCCCTATGGGCGGGAGTTCGGGTTGGTGCTCGAAACTGGCCGCCGTCTCCCGGCCACCGCCTACGTCGCGGCGCAGCGCGCACGGCGCTGCGTGGGCGAGGCCATGGAGCGCGCATCCGCCCGGTGCGACGTGGTCGTGATGCCGACGGTCGGCGTGCTCGCGGACCCACTGCCGGAGGGGCCGCGGCCGCTGGGGATGCGCATCAATCGAAAGCCGGCGCCGATCTACACCTGGCTGGTCAACCTCTTCGGCGGCCCGGCGGTGTCGGTGCCCTGCGGCTTCAGCGCCGAGGGCCTGCCCATGGGCGTGCAGTTCATTGGACGTACCGGCGACGACGCGCGGGTGCTGGCCGCGGCCGCCGGCTATGAAGCCGCCAGCGGCTGGGGGCGCCGCCACCCGCTTCGAAGAAGCGGATTACTCCTACGCCGACCTGTGGTCGCGCGCGCGGCGGGCGGCGGGCGTGCTGCGCGCCGCCGGTGTGCGCCAAGGGGACGCCGTGCTGGTCATGCAGGAGAACACCATCCAGTTCGTCGACGCCTGGCTGGGCTGCGCGCTGTTGGGTGCCGTGCAGGTTCCGGTCAACACGGAATATCGAGGCCAGATCCTGCAGCACCAGGTGGGCAACTCCGGCGCGCGCCTGATGCTGCTGGAGGGCCAGTTCGTGGACCGGGTCGAGGGCGCCGAAGGCCTTCGCCAGTTGGTCGTGGAGGAGGATTGGGCGCAGGGTTTCGCGAACGCCGTGGAGCTGCCGGAAGCCGAGCTGGCGGAGGTGGCCGAGCATGACCTGGTCGCGATCATGTACACGTCCGGCACCACCGGCCCCTCGAAGGGTGTGCGCGTCACCCACGCGCACGCGTACATGTACGCCAATCTCGCGGCGCAAGCGTTGGAGCTGACCGCCGGCGACGTCTACTACGCGCCGCTGCCGCTCTTCCACATCGCGGGCCAGTGGGCGCTGGTCTACGCGTGCTTGCAGCTGGGCGCCACCGCCGTCGTGCGCCGCCGGTTCAGCGCCGGCGAGTTCTGGACGGTGGTGCGCGAGACCGGCGCCACGGTCAGCTTCCTGTTGGGCGCCATGGCCAACTTCCTGGCCCGCCAGCCGGCGCTCCCCAATGATTCCGACAACCCGCTGGAGCGCATGCTCCTGGTGCCACTGGTCGCCGATCTCGAGGACTTCGCGACCCGTTTCGGCGTGCGCATCGCGACCTGCTACGGCTCGACCGAGAACGGCGTGCCGCTGATCGCGCCTTTCGGCGTCAGCGATCCCAAGGTGGCCGGCAGGCCGGTACCCGGTTTCGAGGTGCGCATCGTCGACGATCAGGATCGAGAGGTCCCGGTGGGCGAGGTCGGCGAGCTGGTGGTGCGCACCGACGAGCCCTGGATCGTGATGGCCGGCTACCACCAGAACCCGGAGGCCACCGTCAGCGCCTGGCGCAACCTGTGGCTGCATTCGGGCGACGCCTTCATGCGCGACGCCGACGGCAACTTCTATTTCGTCGACCGCATCAAGGACTACATCCGCCGCCGCGGCGAGAACATCTCGTCGTTCGAGGTCGAGCGCGAGGTCAACACCTTCCCGGCGGTGCTCGAATCCGCGGCGGTAGCGGTGCCTTCGCCGCACACCGAGGACGACCTCAAGGTCGCGGTGGTTCCCAAGCCCGGCATGACCGTCGACCCCGAGGAGCTGCGTGAGTTCCTGCGCGCGCGGGTGCCCAAGTTCATGCTCCCGGACATCGTGGAAGTGCTCGACGAGCTGCCCAAGACGCCGACCGGCAAGATCCAGAAACACCTTTTGAGGAAATAGCCATGGCGATTCGCTTCGAACGCGACGGGCACGTCGCGACTCTTACGCTCGACCGGCCGGAGAAGCTCAACGCCATGGACCGCGAGATGTACGCGGGAATCTCGGAGCGGCTGCGCGAGATCGACGCCGACGACGAGATCTGGGTCGGCATCGTCACCGGGGCCGGCGAGCGCGCCTTTACGGCGGGCGCCGACCTGGTGAGCATGCACGCGCCGGGCGCGGACGATTCCGGCTGGCGGCCTGTGCGAGCGGATCGCTTCGACCTCGGCTTGGAGGTCGCCAAGCCGCTGATCGCGGCCGTCAACGGCTACTGCCTGGCGGGCGGCCTGGAGCTGGCGCTGGTCTGCGACATCCGGATCGCATCGGAGACCGCGCAGTTCGGGACGCCGGAGGTGAAGTGGAACCTCCTGCACGGCTACGGCGCTCAGCTGCTGCCGGGCATAGTGGGCATGTCCAACGCGCTCTACCTGCTGCTGACCGGGCGCTTCATCGACGCCCGGGAGGCGCTGCGGATAGGGCTGGTGCAGGAGGTGGTGCCCGCGGATGGGGTGCTGGCGCGAGCCCGCGAAGTGGCCGAGCAGATCTGCGCGAATGCGCCGATGGCGGTGCGCATGACCAAGGAGCTGGCGCTGCGTTCCCGGGACATCACGGTGGCCGATGGGGTGCGCTATTACCAGGCGCTGCAGCGCCAGGTCGAGGCCTCGCAGGACCTGGTCGAAGGCACCGCCGCCTTCGCGGAGAAGCGCAAGCCGTCGTTCAAGAACCGATGAACCTGGTCCAGTACGAAGCCGCCGCGCCCGGCGTGGCGATCGTGCGCTTGAACCGCCCCGACAAGCTCAACGCCTTTTCGTTGCCGCTGGAGCGCGAGCTGCTGGCTGCTCTGGAGCGGGCCTGCGCCGACGAGGAGGTGCGCGCGGTGGTGCTGGCCGGGGCCGGGCGAGGGTTCTCGGGCGGCTGGGACCTCGGGGAGAGCGACCTCACCTCTGCCGAGACGCAGCCGCTGTCGACGCGCGCCGGCCAGCACACCTGGCTGCGCCTGATCCGGCTCCTGCGGCGGCCGGACAAGGTCTTCATCGCCGCGGTGCATGGCTGGGCCGCGGGGCAGGGCCTGGAGCTGTGCATCGCCAGCGACATGATCCTGGCCGCCGAGGACGCGCGCTTCTACTTCGCCGAGGTGCGGGTGGGCTTCAACATGACCTCGGGCGTGGCCAAGGTGCTGCCGCTGCTGGTCGGCCTGGGCAACGCCAAGCGGCTGGCGCTGACCGGCGCCAAGATCGACGCCGCCGAGGCGCTGCGCATGGGCCTGGTGGTGGAGGTGACTCCGGCCGGCGGGCACGAGGCGCGCGCGCTGGAGCTGGCCGCCGAGGTGACGCAGGGCGCACCGCTGGCGGTGGCCGCCCAGAAGCGCCTGTTCGACGCGGCCCTGGAGATGTCGCTGGCCGCGGTCCAGGACTTCGAGGTCATGTCGAGCCTGCGCCTGACCGAAACCGAGGATCACCAGGAGGCGAAGCGAGCTTTCGCCGAGAAGCGCCCGCCGAAGTTCACCGGTTCGTAGGGGCGAGGCTCGCCTCGCCCGGGGGAGGGGCAAGCCCCTCCCCTACGGCCTGACGATCGGCTCCCGGGGGACGTGCGTGATCACCTCGGGCGCGCCCTCTGTGACTATCGAGGTTTCCCCCAGCGACATCGTCAGGCCGGTGTCGAAGTCGCTGAGGACCATGTGCGTGAAGAGCACCATGTCCTTCGCGATGACCTGCGGATTGTCGCGGTAGATCATCGGCATCTCCATCCAGGTCGGCGGGAATGTCGCGCCCATCGTGTAGCCGCAGGCCTTGAGCGCGGCCTTCTCGTAGCCATGCCGCGCCAGCGCCGCGCGGTGCACCTCGTAGATCTCGCCGAAAGTGCGGCCAGGCCGCAGGTTTTCCTGCACCTGGGCC
>VBEO01000102.1 GCA_005881825.1 Chloroflexota bacterium
CGAGCAACGCGAGGAAGGCCACCGCCTGCTCGATGCGCGACAGCTCCCCCACCTCCTGGTCGAAGTCGAACCGCGAGCGCCTCTGCAAGACCGAGCGGAACCGCTCGAGGAACTGCACGACCGGCGGGAAGCGCAGCGCCATGTGCGCGAGCGACACCTCGGGCGGCGGAACGGCCAGCAGCCGGATCACGGCGGCGAGCCGCGCGGGATCGTGCGGCGCGAGCGTCGGCTCCACCTTGGGCGCCAAGGGCGCAGGCCCGACGCGGAAGTACCGGTCGCCCTCCGTCTCGAGCCGCTCTCGCAGCCAGCCGGCCGCCTCCTTCATGCGGCGGTACTCGGCCAGCCGCCGCGCAAGCTCCTCGGCCGCCTGCTCCGGCTCGAGCTCGGCCAGCTCGGCCGCTTCCTCGGGGAACAACCCGCGCGCCTTCAGCTCGAGCAGCGCGGAGATGAGGACGAGGAACTCCCCGCATGCGTCCAGGTCGAGCTGCTCGCGCCCCGCCAGCCGCTCCAGGAACGCCAGCACGATCGCGGCGATGTCCAGCTCGGCCAGGTCGAGCTCGTCCTTGAGGACGAGCGTCAGCAGCAGATCGAAGGGCCCCTCGAAGGCGTCGAGGTCGAGTTCCAGCTCCCGGACGATCACGGGCTGGACCCTATCCGCGTTGCCGGACGCGGCCTCTGGGGACGGCCATGGTCGGCCCCTTCGGGATCGGACGAGCCTTCTTGACCTGCGGCCTCTCCTCCGACGGCGTGCGCAGGAACTGCCACCAGACGAAGAACGCGACCGAGACGACGAAGCACACGAGCGACACCCAGAAGTTGATCCGCTGGCCGGCGAAATGGCTCGATGGGTCGATCCGGAGCGTCTCCTCGTACGTGCGGAACGCGGTGTAGAAGGCGACGTACAGCGAGAACAGCGCCGGCCGCCGGAGCGTGAAGCGCCGGTCGATCCAGAGCAGCGCGAGCACCGCGAGCACGTCCCACGTGAACTCGTACAGGAACGTCGGGTGGTACTCGTTCGCCGCGCCCTTGCCGTGGATCTCGAGCGCCCACGGCAGCGTCGTGTGCTTGCCGTACAGCTCCTGGTTCCAGTAGTTGCCCCAGCGGCCGATGCCCTGTGCGAGCAAGAGGCCGGGCGCGACCGCGTCCATGAACAGGCGGATGCTGTTCCCGGAGCGGCGCACGACCCACGCGCCGGCGGCGACGCCGAAGGGGATCGCGCCCCAGATGCCGAGCCCGCCCGACCACACCGCGAACGGCCCGTACCAGTGCGCGTGGATGGCGGCGTCCTGGTTGTCATGACCGTCGACCCGCTGCACGACGAGGAGTGGACGCAGAGGCTCGTCGCCGGTCGCGAGAACGAGCTCGACAACCTCGCGAAGGTGTTGAGCTAGAGGAGGATGCGGGCGGCGAGATCCGGCGGGCAGCCGCGCTCGACCATGTCGATCGCGCCGTGCAGGTCGACCTCGAGCTCGGACGCGAGCAGCGCCGCGGACTCGACGTCGAAGCCGACGCGGAGCAGCTCTCCCATCCGCCAGCGCTCGACGCGCTCGGTTTCCGTTTCGATGTAGGTATCGACCGCAGACATCGTCTCCTCTTATTCGGTAAAACGGCCCGTCCGGTTTAGGGGATTCGTAAAGGTTCCCTGAAAGTGGCCAATTCACGCCGTATGACAGGCGCCACCTCGGTTCCGAAGAGCTCGATCGAGCGCATGATGCTCCTGTGGGGCAGCGTCCCCACGCTGAATTGCAGGAGAAAACGGCGGTGATGGAAGATCTCGTGCTGGAAGAGGATCTTCTCCACCACCTCCTGCGGGCTGCCGACGAAGCTCGCGCCCCGGAGCGTGCGGGAGGCGTCGAAGCTCGGCCGCTCGAGCGGCGGCCATCCGCGCTCCCGGCCGATCCTGTCCATCATCACCTTGAGGGCGGGGAACGCCTCGTCCGCAGCGGCCTGCGACGTGTCGGCGATGAACCCGTGCGAGTTGATCGAGAGCGCAGGCGGCTGCTCGAAGCCGGCCTCGAGCGCCGCCCGGCGGTGGATCTCCGCGAACGGCGCGAAGCGCTCGGGCATGCCGCCGATGATCGCGAGCGCCATCGGCAGCCCGAGCCCGCCGGCGCGGGCCGCAGACTCCGGCGTGCCGCCGACCGCGACCCAGACGGGCAGGATCGGCTGCACCGGCACGGGGTACACGCCGAGCTCCGCCGGCCGCGCGCGGATCTCGAGCAGGCGCTCGAGCTTGGCGCTGAAGAGCTCGTCGTAGTCCTTCAGGTCGTAGCCGAAGAGCGGGAACGACTCGATGAACGATCCGCGTCCGGCCATGATCTCCGCCCGCCCGTTCGACAGCAGGTCGAGCGTCGCGAACTGCTGGAAGACTCGAATCGGATCGTCCGAGCTGAGGACGCTCACCGCGCTCGTCAGCCGTATGGCCTGCGTGCGCGCCGCCGCCGCCGCGAGGACGACCGCCGGCGCCGAGACGACGAAGTCCGGACGGTGGTGCTCGCCGACGCCGAACACGTCGAGCCCGACCTGGTCCGCGAGCTCGATCTCCTCGAGCAGGTCGCGCAGACCGTGACGATGCCGGGCTCTGCGTCGAGAAAGTCCATCGTTCTGCGCGCGGCCTCGTCGATGTGCACGCGCGGCGGGTCGGGCGGCTCGTTCTCGTAGTACGTCCCGGGCCCGTACAGCTGCCCGTAGCGGATGACGACGCCGCCGCGGTCGAGCACCATCCGCTCGTGCTCGTCCACGGCCTCCTGCCGCTTCCCGGACGGCCGCCAGGCGATGCTCTGCGACAGCACTTTCGCGCCGCCGGCGGCGTCGAGGAGATTCCTCGTTCCCTCGGTGCGCATGCGGTCGTTCGCGCCGAACGACGCGGGCAGCTCGTCGACGTCGTCGGGCAGGTCGGTGAGCTGGTCGATGACGACGTCGGCGTCGATCTGCCCGAGCGCGTCGCGGTCGAAGACGTCGCACACGAACGGGTCGGCGCCGAGTCGGCGCAGCGACTCCGCTTTCTCCGCCGAACGTGTCATGCCCACGACCTCGTGCCCTGCCGCGACGAGCAGCGGGACGAGCCGCACACCGATCACGCCCGTCGCTCCTGCGACGAACACACGCATGCGCAGAGCGTGCCTGACGAGCTACGTTCCATGTCGTGGTGAAGCTCGTCGGGATCAACCACGTCGCGCTCGAGGTCGGCGACGTCGACGAGGCGCTCGCCTGGTACGGGCGCTTCTTCGACCTCACGCTGCGCGGCCGCGCCGGCCAGGCGATGGCGTTCGTCGACATGGGCGACCAGTTCCTCGCGTTCGCGCGCGGACGATCGCAGCCGCCCGACACCGACCGTCACTTCGGGCTCGTCGTCGACGACAAGGACGCGCTGCGCGCTGAGCTGGAGGCGGCCGGCGTGCAGGTCTCGCTTCCACCCTCGCTCGACTTCCGCGACCCGTGGGGCAACCACGTGCAGGCGGTCGACTACCGCGACGTGCAGTTCACGAAGACGCCGGCGGTCCTGCGCGGCATGGGCCTCGAGCTCGAGAAGAGCGACAAGGCAAAGGCGGAGCTGCGCGATAAAGGTCTTACGTCCGCCTGACGTTCGCATTACGCGTCGGGGCGAGGATCTCGCCCATGACATGGAAATCGTTCGCCGTCGGGATCGTCGCGTTGCTCGCGGTCCCGTACACGGCACAAGCGGCAGGAACGCAACACGCGCACTGGTTCGCCGGCTCGGTCACCGCGACGTCCACCGACTCGGTGAGCGTCGACGTGCTCTGGACGGGCAAGCACGACACGCAGCTCGCTGGGAAGACGGTGAGCGTCGCCCTCGACGCCTCCACACAGGTCGTCTACGGCAAGACGAAGTCGAGCATCGCACCCGGCGACCTCGTGCG
>VBEO01000064.1 GCA_005881825.1 Chloroflexota bacterium
GTGCGCGCGAAACCCTCCTCGCCGCGGTGGTCGGCGTCCGAGGCGAAGACGTCGCCCGGCCGCAGCTCGTCCACGCAGCGCGCCAGCGCTTCGTCGTAGATCCCGTCCACGGCGATGACCTCGGCCCCCTCGTCCTTCAGCGCCTGGATACGCACCTGGCCCGCGGTCCTGGGTAGATAGACGCGCGTGGGCAGGTCGAGCAGCCTGCCCATGCGAGCCACCGCCCGGCCGTGGTTGCCGTCGGTGGCGGTGGCCAGGGTCAGCGGCTTGACTTGGGCGACCTGCGCGCGCAGCTCGTCGACGTTGCGCCAGGGCCGGAGGCGATCGCCCAACCGCGAACGCAGCGCTTGGTAGGTGCCCCAGGAGGCGCCCAACATCTTGAAGGCGGGCAAGCCGAGCCGGTGGGATTCGTCCTTGACCCAGAGCCGGTCGCCCGCCTTGACCAGCGGTGTCGGCGCGTAGTCGGGCAGCTTGCGGTGGAACTCCAGCACCTCCTGGGCGTCGTCCAGCGCGAAGGAGGGGAGGCGCCCGCGGTGCGGGTTACGAAAGACTTGCGGCCGGCTGCCCACAGAAGTCCTCGATGACCGCTGCCAGAATCTCCACGCAGGACTCGAGCTGTGCGAGGTCGGCCCACTCCTCCACGGCGTGAGCGCCGGCCCCGCCCGGCCCGAAGAGCAGCGTGGGGATGCCGGCGGCCTGGATGAGGCCGGTGTCCGCCCAGAAGGTCTCGCCGTACACATTGGGGGCGCGTCCCCGCAGGCGCTCGGCGTGCGCCCGCACGGCCTGCACGATCGTCTCGTCCTCCCCGATCTCAAAGGGCTCTCGGGAAAAGCCGAGCTGGACGCTGGCCTCGCCGCCCGCCAGTTCGCCCAACTCCCGCTCTATCATCTCGCGGGTTTCCCCGGGAATCGTCCGCCGCTCGAGCTGGAGCCGGCAACCGGCGGGGTAGCTGGAAAGCTCCTGGCCGCCGGAGATAAGCGAGGCGTGGATCGAACCGCCCTCGAGCAGAGGGTGAGTGGGATGGGCGCGCAGCCGCTGGTCGAGCTCTCCCAGCCGGGTCAGAATCGGCCCCATCTTGACGATCGCGTCCTCGCCCAGCTCGGGTCTAGAGCCGTGGGCGGCGCGGCCGTGGGTCTCGATCTCAGCCCAGGCGAAGCCTCGGTGGGCGATGCAGACGTCGAGCTCCGTGGGTTCCGTCACGATGGCCGCGTCCGCCCGCCAGCTGCGCAGCACCGCCTCGGTGCCCAGGCTGGCCACCTCCTCGTCGGCCACGCAGGTCACGATCACGTCGCCGGGCAGCCCGGCCTTCGCCGCGCGGGCGCCGGCCAGCAGGATCGCCGCCAGCCCGCTCTTCATGTCGTAAGCGCCGCGCCCGTAGAGGCGTCCGCCCTCGATGCGCGGCTCGTGCGGCCGGTCCATGCCCTCGACGCCCACGGTGTCCAGGTGCGCGTTGAACATCAGCGATCGGCCGCCGCCGCTTCCGCGGGCCACACCCACCACGCTGGGCCGGCCGGGCTTGGGCTCCATGGTGTGAACCTCCAGGCCTTCCGCCTCGAGCCAGCCCGCCACGAACCGGGCGATCTCCGCCTCCCCGGCGCCGCCGGGCACCAGGTCGGGGTTCACCGAGTCGATCGCCACCAGGCGACCGAGAAGCTCAGCCGAGGCTGTAGATGGCAGGCAGTTCTCGGTAGAGGCCGGCGTAGTCGAGCCCGTAGCCGATCACGAACCGGTCGGGGATCACGAAGCCGGTGAACGAGATGTCGACCGGTTCCTCGCGGCGCGCCGGGCGGTCGAGCAGGGCGGCCAGTTTCACGCTGGCGGGGCGGTGGGACTTGAGCTTGCGCACGATCACGTTGATGGTGCGGCCGGAGTCGACGATGTCCTCGACCAGCAGCAGGTGACGGCCGGTCAGCGGCCCGTCGACCATGTGCGCGAACCTGACCTTGCCGCTGGAGCTGGTGCCGCTGCCGTAGCTGGACGCGCGAACGAACTCCAGCTCGGCTGGGATGCTGAGGCTGCGTAAGAGGTCGGCCGCGAACACGGTGGCGCCCTTCAGGATCACCACGAGGACCAGCGGCTGGTCCAGCCCGGCGTACCGGGCGCTGATGTCCTGACCCAGCTGGCGCACGCGCCGGGCGATGGTGCGAGCGCTGATCATCGGCTTGCCGGCGCCCTGGATGGGCGGCCCCTCGAATGGGGCGAGGTTGGTGGTCTTGGCCGTCGCGGGGTGCGCCAGGACCTCCGTCATTAGTAGGCGCTTCAGTCTACCAGCGGAGGGAGTGGCCCGACCGTCGCCGCCGCCCCCCGGCCGCGGCCGTAGCGGGGTCCGTAGAAGCGGCTGAAACGGCCGTCGAAGTTGATCGCCAGGCCGTCCCCATAGACCTCCGGCCGCGGGTGCGAGTGCGGGGTGTGGCCGTGCACCAAACGGCGAGCGCCGCAGGCTTCCAACCAGGCCCGCAGCCTGGCCGGCGAGCGCCGGAAGACGCCGCCCGCGGTGAGCACGTCGTTGAGGGCGGCCTCGCGGGCGGTGTGCAGATGCTCTCTCGCTGCGGCGTTGATGTCCTCGATGCTCGAGCCCAGGCGGCCGTAGGCGTCGGTGTCGGTGTGCTGGGCCAGGGTGCCATCCGGGAGGAGCTGGAGCAGCGGCCGGTTGCGCAACCACGCCACCAGGTCGGGGCGCTTGCGCATCTCCTCCAGGTCGTGGAGCTGGCCGCCGATGCCCATCCAGTAGGGCAGACGCCCGGGGTCCCGCAGCGCCCACAGCATTGCCACTTCATGGTTGCCGAGCAGCACCTCGCTGCTCGGCCGGTCGCGGGCATATCGGAGCGCGCCGGCACCGAAGGCGCCGCCGTCGAGCAGGTCGCCCAGGAACAGCGTCTGCCACTCGGTCGCGGGGTACGGCCTCAGGGCCTGAAACAGACGCTCCAGGTCGCCGTGGACATCGCCGACGATCAGCTGCTGCAAAGGCCGCGGAGCAGGTCTTCGGCGGCGCCGGTGAGCCGGCGGACAGCGCGGGTGTGGGAAGCGATCGTCTGCTGTTCGGTGCGGGTCGGGTGCGGCTGCATGCCCAGCAGCGCTCGCGCCGTGTCCAGGCCGAAAGGGACCGCGCGTTCGAGGAGCCGGGTTTGCGGGCCGCCGCGGAAGACCCAGAAGCTATCCCAGCGCGCGGTCGCGCGCGCCCTCCTTATATGTGCGTTGGCATCCCACCAACCGGGTCCGGGATCCCTCGTGGCGTCGGCCAGTACGTCTTCGATGTCGAGCGCGCCCACGAGGTGCAGGGCGGCGCGGCCCTCGGTGTCCTGGAGGCGGGCAAGAAAGACGATCAGGTCGCCCGCCTGCGCCCGGCGCAGGCTGAAGGCGCGGCCGGCCCGCCGGCAGTTGTCGCCGTAGGTGGGGTGGGGCGGCGCCAGGTCGGGGTCGAGGTGCACGGCGCGGTCGCCCCAGGCCTCCGGCAGCCGCACCATGGGCGGGGCCCAGGGGACGCTTTCGGGGATGGGCAGTAGGCGGAAGCTGCCGTCGGCGTGGAGGGGGGATTGGACGCGGTGGGAGGCGTTGACGCCCACGTTGGCGAGGAAGGCCGCCACGGGTCGATCGTAGGCGGGACAGCGGGTAAACTCAGTCGCTGGCCACAGGGGCGTAGCTCAGTCTGGTTAGAGCATCGGTCTCCAAAACCGAGGGCCGAGGGTTCGAATCCTTCCGCCCCTGCCACTCCCTGGGGGCGGCTAGCTCAACTGGCAGAGCGCGGTGCTGATAACGCCGAGGTAGATGGTTCGAGTCCATCGCCGCCCACCATCTCGAATGTGCGAGTTCGGTAGCCAGGCGACAAATCGCATTCGGTACCTGCTTTACCCACCTTCGGCAGCTGCCTTACACCTACTTCGGTAGCTGCTTGACACTCCGCCCCGATGAAGGAGATGAGCGTGGCGGAGCAGCGATACAAGGGGGTCTTGGCGGTCATCAGCGATGGCCGCACGGTCAAGGAGGTCGCCGGGGATTGGGGGGTGAGCCTCAGACGTTGCACGCTTGGCTGGCTCGATACGAAGCGGCAGGCCTCGAGGGCTTGGGCAATCGCTCCTTCCGCCCGCTGCACTGCCCGCATCAGATGCCGGTCGAGATCGAGATCGCGGTCTTAGAGATGCGGCGGTCGAAGCCGTACTGGGGAGCCCGCAGGCTGGTGCTTGAACTGGCCCGGAAGGCATCCAGCCTCTGCCCTCAGAGTCGGCGGTATATCGCAGCTTGGTCAGGGCTGGGGTCATCGACCCCAAGCGCCGGCAGCGGCGCCAGGAGCACTTCAAACGCTGGGAGCGGGCCACCCCGATGGACCTCTGGCAGCTGGACGTGGTGGGCGGCTTCCACCTCGCCGACGGTTCGACCGCCAAGGCGCTGACCGGAATCGACGACCACTCGAGGTACTGCGTGTCAGCCCGACTGATGCACCGCGAACGCACGAGCAAGGTGTGCGAGGGCTTCAGGTCGGCGCTGCGCAGGCACGGGACGCCGGACCAGGTGCTCACGGACAACGGCAAGGTCTTCACCGGACGGCTCTTCCAGCCGCCGGTGGAGGTTCTCTTTGACGCCTGCGAGCCTTTACGCGGGCACGGCGGCCGGCCTCCTCGAATTCCTCGACTACGCCCGAGCGAAAGGAATCCTCGCCCGAAAGACAGCTGAGGCGTACAAATCGGCTAGCTCCCTTGTGCTGTCGATCGACGAAGACAGATGGAGGTCCGCTGATCTTCGCGAGCTCGACCTTGAGGATCAGTTGAGCCGCTACATTCGACTCCGGGGTCAGAAGGCCAGCCCGGACACATTGGCGACATACCGCCGGCGTGTTGGTAGGGCTATCGAGCTTTACCTCGGTTTTCTCGACAATCCTGCCGGGTTCAAAGGCGCGTCGTCTTCTCGTGCACGACAGCAGGGTTCGGCTGGTGGGCGTCGCCAGCCGGCGTCCGGAACTCAAAGATCTGAGGCTGTGCCTCCGGCCGAGGCTCGCCATGCATCACCGGCCGAAACGTCCGACTTGGTTACCTACCCCTTCCCGCTTCGATCCGGCGGTATGGCTTATCTCCAACTCCCCAGGGACCTGTCGCCGTCGGATGTCAAACGCTTGTCGTCCTTCATCGAAAGTCTCGCGATCGATGCCGTGTCAGAGACCGAGCCACCTCGAATGGTGCCACCCGGTTGAGACCTCCGCCTCGACGGTTGCCCACGCGCCGACGTTGGCGCTTCTATGGGACCGCCTCTGGGCGCGAGCCGGTGCGAGAAGCCCTAGACGACCTCTCCGATAGAGATGCGGCCGCACTCGCCGTGGCGATGAAGGAGGTCAGATGGCGAGGGCTCGAGCACTCCGACGTCAATCATCTGCGAGGACCCGTATGGCAGCTCGAGGTAGACGGTGAGCGGGTGATCTACCGTCTGCTGTTCGCCGAGGAGGGCCGCTCCGGACAGGTCCTACTCGCGCTCGAGCTGGTCAAGAAGAAGTGGCAGAAGGCGAAGGACCGCCACATCAGGCTCGCCGAGGAGCGTCTCGCCGACTGGCGCGCGCGGGGTCGTCGTCGATGATGGACATATCACGAAGGATATGTATGATGTCCGTATGCCCCGACGGGACGACCTCGACGAGTTCATCGCCCGCCGTACTGCGATGAATCCAGACTTCCCCCAACTGCTCGAAACCGCGCTTGAGACGCGGCGACTGGTCCGTGAGCTTGCGGCTGAACGTGAGCGCCAGGGCCTGAGCCAGGCACGGGTCGCCGCCGCGCTTGGCACTCGGCAGCCGAACATCGCCCGCCTGGAACGGGGCGCAGTGGATCCTAAGCACACAACTCTTGTCCGCTACGCCGCCCTCTTGGGCCGGCGCATTTCCCTCGAGCCAATCGCGCGGCACCGGGCCGGCCTCGGTCCCAGATCGAACCGGGCAACCTAACTCCGCACGTTTCGCTCGTCAGTCCCGATCTCGGAACACAGTACTCGCGTGCGACTACCGCCGAGATAGATGGTTCGAGTCCATCGCCGCCCACCATTTCGAATTCAGGCCCGGCGCCGCCGCCTGGCGTTATGCAGACCGGCAGCGCGAGGCGTTCGAAGCCTCAGCTCACTTTCAGGACGACGTTGCCAACCTTCTGCCGTGTTTCAACGTACCGGGCCGCCTCGACGACCTGGTCCATGGGATAGATGCGATCAATCACCGGCCGGTAGTCACCCGCCTCGATGAGCTGCTTCAGCCACTGAAGGTCCTGCTTCGGGGTCGTCGATCCCATGCCCATCGCCACCCTCTTGTCACCGAACCGGCGGGTGGTGGCAGCGAGAACGAGGTTGCGCGCACCATCGGTCGGCAGATACCAACCGCCCGACTTCAGCGAGTTCCTGCTCCGGGAAAAGGAGAGCTTGCCCACGGCATCAAAGATGACGTCGTATTGGCGGCCGTTCTTGGTGAAATCTTCGATCGTGTAGTCGATGAGCTCGGCCGCGCCGAGCGACCGCGCCAGCTCGAAGTCTTTTGCCTGGCAGACGGCGATTACATGTGCGCCAAGGTGTCGTGCGAGCTGGACGCCGGCTGTGCCGATTGATCCCGAAGCGCCATAGACGAGCACGGTCGTCCCGCGCTCGAGGTGTGCCTGACGCAGGCATCCGGATGCGCTGAGAAATCCGTCCGCGATGCCGGCGGCCTCGTCGAAGGTGATGTTCCCGGGCTTCAGTGCGATTCGGGATCTCGCGCGAACTGCGACGTATTCGGCGTTCGCCCCAAATCGCAACCCAGTCACTCCGAAGACTTCATCGCCCGGTTTGAATTCATGGACCGCCGCGCCGGCTGCCGCCACCTGGCCGGAGAATTCACTACCGGCGATCGGGTGCCGGGGACCTCGCACACCGAGGACCAGCCGTGCGACCAGTTGGTATCCGAGCCCGTAGCTCGCCTCCGCCTCCCGCACGTGCATATCCAGGCGGTTGACGGCCGAGGCGTGGACCTTGATCAGCACCTCGTCGTCAGCCGGCTCGGGTTTGGGCACCTCTTCGATGTGCAGGACGTCTGGCGGCCCGTATCGCCTGTAGACAACCGCCTTCATGCGATCCCGGCAGCGGCTCTTATGCCTGCGCTTGGATGAGATCGTTGACACACTCGAAAGCCCGTATGCGCCAAAGCTCCGGAGCGGCATAGGGCACGATGTCCGCCTCGAGCATCGCAAAGACACGGTTCACCCATCTGTATCGTTCGTCGCCGGCTGCGAGCGTCAGGGCAGCCAACCCTGCACGGCGCTCGAATGGCTGCAAGGGATGGTGAGTTTTGGCGGCCTTGACCACCCCCCAGTTGTAGCCGCGAAAGGAGAACAGAATCTCGGCGCCGTCGTCCGTCGACAGCACTCCGTGGAAATATGGCAATGCAACGCCGTCGGCGCGCCGGCGGGGATGGTTGGTCCAGCGAAGATTGCCGGTCAGCCGGGTTCCACTCACGTGCCCACCGCCTTGGGCATATGACGCAATGTCACCGCTCTCGCCGTACGCAGCTATGCCGGTCTCCGTGCTTTCGTCGTAGATGAGCTCTCCCTCAAACAGGGGGACCAGTTTCATCTGACACCTCCATACGCCGCCACCACCCCAGCCATTTGCAAGCAGCTCACGTCCCGGGATATCAGCGTGGCAAACGAAAGTAGCCGCAGTTGTAAACGCCGACCTCACCGAAAGCGCAAGGGCCGCCCGTGGCGAACGTTATACCGCACGTGCCCGATCTACCTGAACGGGCGGGGGGTGATTTCGATAGCGGCAAACCAGTGGGAACGGCCGCCGGAGGGGACCTTGCCCGCGCGACTCGATGATCTAGCTACTGAGCTTCGAGTTCCGCCGTCGGATCTCGAAATACTTCCGGACCGAGTCCTGGACGCGATCAGAGAGCGGATTGCCTTCGATGACCTCACGGGCGTGCTGCGCCGGGCAAGCGGACTGATCGCCGCCGAGCGCGAGATCAAACGCTCGCGCCGTGCCGGCTCGACTCGAGTGGTGGCGGCCTTCCTCGACGTGGATGGGCTCAAGGCCACGAACGACATGTATGGCCATCCCGCGGGCGACGAATTGCTGCGGCAGTTGGCGGCGCTCCTGAGGGCCAGGCTGCGCGGACAGGACCTCATCTTCCGTTATGGCGGTGACGAGTTCGTCTGCCTGTTCGTTGACGCCGATCTCGAGGGCGCCCAGCGACTGACGCACGAGCTGAACCATGAGTTCAGGTCACGCCATCGTCACAGCCTGTCCATCGGACTCGCGCAATTGCGCATGGACGACACGGCGCGGACACTTCTGGCGCGCGCGGACGCGGCTCTTTATGCGCAGCGAAAGAGCCCGGCGACGCGCCGGCAGCACCTCCCGCCCCTCGACCGGCAGCCGAGACCACAGGGCGAGACGCTTCCGAACCAGCGTGACGAACCGTCACCGTCACCAGCGCGTGGACAGCCGAGCCGAGCAGCCATCGGTCCGATCCTGAGGGCTGCCCACGAGCACCTTGCGCTTGAGCTGCTCTTCACCTCGGCCGGCGATGAGATCGGAAAGCCGCGGGAGGCAGTCCCTGTGGTGCTGGCTGACGGAACCGTTTGCGGCGGCCTGTACTGCCGCAACCGCCGCCGCCTGGCGCGACGCGATCGGCAATTTCTCGCAGTGCTGGCGCGCGTGGTTGGTGAGACCGTTGACGAGCTGAAGGTGGCAGACGCCCAGCGCGGCGAGCACGTGCGCACGATCATCGACGCCGGCCTGATCGGCCTGGCGCTCCAACCCATCGTGGATCTGGATGCGAGCAGAGTGGTTGGACTCGAAGCGCTGGCCCGCTTTCCTTCCGAAACGGGTGCCGGACCCGAGCTGCTGCTGGCCGAGGCCGACGTTGCCGGTCTGGCGATGGAGCTCGAACTAATGGTCTGCGAGACGGCGATCCAACGACTCCGTGACCTGCCGTCGAACGCCTACCTCGCCATGAACGCGTCGCCGAGCCTCGTTCAATCTCCCGCATTCGCCGCCGTGCTGGAGCGGCTACCGCTCTCTCGACTGGTCGTGGAGCTTACGGAGCACTCGCGCATCGACGACTACGGCCGCATACGCCTGGCGCTCGAGCCGGCGAGGCTGCAGGGCATGAGGCTGGCGATCGATGACGTGGGCGCCGGCTTCGCCGGCTTCGGTCACATGCTCGGACTGGAGCCGGACATCATCAAGCTCGACATCAGCCTGATTCGGCACATCGACGCCCACGCGGCGAGGCGATCGCTTGTAGCCTCCATGGTCGCTTTCGGCCGCCAAACGTCTGCCGATGTCGTGGCCGAAGGCATAGAGACCAAGCAGGAGCTGGACACGTTGCGCGCACTCGGTGTGCGCTATGGCCAGGGATTCCTTCTCGGCCGGCCGTCCGCCGTCTCCTCCGTGGTGCACGAGAACTGATCTTCTGATTGCCGTCCGGATGAAGCCTCAGCAGTCGAACACGCCCCAGCAGATGTCGTTGCGCAGCCGCTGATCATCGAGGACCAGTTCGCGGATCGCGTCGGGGAGCTGTTCACGCTGCCATCGGCACTCGAGCCGACCGGACCCCTCACTCTGACCGACAGGAGCGGCTGCACGGACCGCCTTGATCGCGTAGGCCGCAGCTCCCAGCTCGTGCGCGGCGACGTGCGCCACCGCCGCAGCCTGGGCGGCGGCATATGCGGCGTAGCGGGCGCCGCCGGTCAAGTCTCGAGCAGCCCCGTTGGCGTGGCCTGCAGACTCTCGCGCTTGGGACATCTTGATCTCACCCCGCACCCATGCCCGAGCCTGCGCGATCGCTTGGCGGGGCCGTGGATCCGACGGCCTAACCGACTCGAACAGGTGCAGCACATGTTCAGCGCAGGTTGCGGCCCACAGCGCGAGCAGGTGATGGTCCGAATCGGTGAGCGTCCCACCGCGGCGGATGGTGATGAAACGAGGGTCACGCTGTTTGGGAAGGATCACCGTCAGCCCCCAGGCTGCTACGTCAGCGCCAGCCGCGCCAGCCGCTCGCGGTCGGCGACCATAATGATCTGGACGATCCGGCCGCCGGCGACGTCGAATTCCCACACCACCCGCGGCCGCCCGCGCGGCGCCCAGATCAGGCCAGGCAAACCGTCGATGAGCGCTTCCTCCGCAGTTTGGGCCCGGCCCGCGAAGGTTGCCGCGACCGCGCTCGCGCCGCGGATCAAGGGCGGCGACCCGAGGCTCACCGCCACGGCGTCCGCCCGCATCCTGACGTCGGGTGCCAGCAGTCGCAGCAGGCCTTCGAAGTCGCCCGCCCTGGCCGCGGCCAGGAAGGCTCCCACCACCTCTCGGCGCCGCTGAACGTCATCGCCGCCGCCCGCGCCGCGCACCCGCCGCCGAGCCCGGCTGGCCAGCTGCCGGGCGGCGGCCGGCGAGCAGTCCACGATGGCCGCGATCTCCGCGAAGGGCACGTCGAACAAGTCGTGCAGAACGAAGGCGAGGCGCTCGTGCGGCGTCAGGGTCTCCAGGACGATCAGCAGCGCCTGGCCGACGGAGTCGACGAGCACCGCCTCCGCCTCGGGATCGTTCTCGGCCGGCTGAGCTTCGACGCCGGCCAGCGGTTCCAGCGCATCCTCGCGACGTGTCCGGCGTGAGCGGAGCATGTCCAGCGACACGCGGGCCACAACTGTGGTCAGCCAGCCTCCGAAGTTCTCGACCGCATCGGCGTCGGCGCGGCTCACCTTGATCCAGGCTTCCTGCACCGCGTCGTCGGCTTCGCTCGGCGACCCCAGCATTCGCAGCGCGACCGCCCGCAGGCGCGGACGGTGCGCTTCGAAGTACTCAGCGAGCCAGGGCTGCACGGTGGCAGATCTCACGCGGGCTGCAGGTCGAGGTTCCAGCCGATGCCGAAACGATCGCTGAGCCAGGCGGCCGCCCCGCCCCACGGTCCTTCGGTCAGGGGCATCTTGACCTGGCCTCCCTCCGCCAGCTTCTCGAACGCCGCCCGCATTTCGTCGCGGTCGCTGCCGACGAGGACGACCGCCATGTTGTCGCCCGCGGTTGTCGGGTACTTCGGGTGGCCGTCGGAACCGATCAGTAGAAACCCGTCACCTGCCAGGCGTGCGTGCTGGATGCGATCCCCGGGCTGGGCGGGCCGGGTCTGGCCTGTCTCGTCGGCCGCGTAAAGCTCAAGCTTGCCGCCCAGGATGCTGTGGTACAGCTCCATGGCCTCGCGGGCCCGACCCTGGAAATTGATGTACGGCGCGATCTTTTGCATCTTTGAGAACACCTCCAAACCTATGACGGATGAGCACGGCCGGTTGTGACAGCCGTCTAGGCCCGGGCCCGGGTCTGCTCCTCGCTGACCTGCCAAAGGCGGCGGGCAGCCGTGTCGTCTTCGGCGGCGGCCGAGGGCCGCACCCGCCGGCGGTCGGCGAAATAGCCCCCGCTCTGGCCTTCCGGCTCGGCCGAGTCGGCCAGCCAGACCAGCGTCTCCGCACCCTTCTCCGGGGTGCGCGCGAAGGGGCGGATCAACGTCATGCCCAGCGCCATCAGGGGCCCATTGTTGCGGTTGAAGCCGCTGGCCACGACGCCCGGATGGAAGCAGAAAGTTTCGACGCCGCTGCCCTCTAGACGGCGGGCGAGGTCGCGCGTGAAGAGGATGTTGGCCAGCTTGGTCTGGGCATAGCGCCTGAATCCATAGGGGCCATATGCCCGCTCCCCCGCGAGGTCGTCAAAGGGAATGGCGGAGGCGCCCTGATGCGCATCGGAGGCGGTCGTGATGACGCGCGCGGGGGCGCTCGCGCGGAGACGCTCGATCAGCAACTCGGTGAGCAGGAAGGGCGCCAGGTGATTGACCGCCCAGGTCAGCTCGAGGCCGTCGCCGGTGAGCCGGCGCCTGCTGTTGACGGCGCCCGCGTTGTTGATCAGCACGTCGAGGCGCGGATAGCGCGCCAGCACCTCGGCCGCCAGGTGCCGCACAGACTCCTGGGACGACAGGTCGGCGATCAGGACGTCGACCTCGCCGCCGATGGCCCCAGCGGCCGCCTGGCCCCGTTGATCGCTGCGTGCCGTGATCGTGAGGGCGGCGCCTCGCCGGGTCAGTTCGCGAGCCGCGGCGAGGCCGATGCCCCGGCTGGCGCCGGTGATCAGCACCCGTTTGCCGCGAACGCCCGTCCATGCCATGAGAGTGAAGGGCCCCCCGGCGGGCGACCCTCCCGCACGTTAGCTCAGGCCGTACCGGAGTTGCTGGCTCGGAGCTGGGGCGCCCGGGGGGTAAACGGGCGCTCCCAGCTGCAGGCCAAGGCTAGGCACGGCCGGCGGCCTCGACCATGCCCGCGGCGACGCCGGCTGTGTCGGCCTCGTCACAGTCGCCCGATCGGTGCTAGCGTCGAGGCTTGGCTGCCGTCGCCGACTACATGAGCCGGGAGCTCCTGGTCGTGGAGCCCGACGCCGGGCTGGCCGCGGCGGCCTCCCTGATGGCGCAGCGCCGCGTCGGCTCGGTCCTGGTGATCGACGGCCAGACCCTGCTGGGCATCTTCACCGAGCGCGACATCGTGCGCGCGGTGTCGCACGACGTCATGGCCATGCAGGAGCCCGTCTCCGACTGGATGTCCCGCTCGCCGATCACGGTCACGCCCGAGACGCCCATTGACGAGGCCCGTCGCCTGATGCTCGACCATCACTTCCGCCACCTTCCCGTAAAGCAGGGCGATGAGCTGGTGGGCATGATTTCGATGCGCGACCTCGCGCGGGCCTCAGCTGAGAGCGGGGACTAGGCCGCCGAAGAGCCTCTCCCAACCATCGATCACGTCCGGCTCGAACACCTCGAGCTGCCGGAAGATGGCGGCCGCGAAGTCAACCGATCCCACCGCCGGCGCCGTGATCAGCCCATCCTCGGAGACCACGCGGGCGTCGACGTACTGAGCGGCGCCGCGGTAGCCGGCAGCGCCCTTCAAGAACTCCAGCGAGTTGCTGGTGTGACGGCGGCGATCGAGCAGCCCGGCCTGCGCCAGCCCGAAGGTGGCGCCGCAGATCGCCGCCACAGGCACCCCGGCGGCCAGGAACTCCGCCGCCTTGGCCACGGCTCCGGACCCGGCGCCGGACTCCCAGGTGTTGGCCCCGGGGAGGATGAGGAGGGCGCTGGTCTCCGGGATCAGGTCTTCGACGACCATGTCCGGCACCACTGAGAGGCCGCCCATGCTGCGCACCCGGCTCCAGGAATCGGCCACCGTGCGCACCCGGTAGCGGCCTGGTTCCTTCTGCCAGGCGGGGTCGTTGAGACGCGCCACCGCGTAGCTCGGCTCCCAGTCGGCGAAGCTGTCCAGCACGTAGAGGTGGACGCTCTTGCCCGCCATCAACGGCGCTCCCCCCGCTCCTCGGCGGACTCCGGCTGGTAGATCCGAAGCCGGCGGCGCTGCTCGGCCGCGGCCACCCTCTCGGCCAGCTCGACGCGTGCGAAGTACATCAGCAGCTCTGCATTCATCACCATGCCCACCAGGCTAGTCTCCAAACAGGACAGATTCCGCCCTCATTGTCCGTAAAATCAGTTCGTTGGACACCTCTTTCGGGCGACTGCTGACCCTTCTCGAGCTGCTCCAGGCCTACCGCCGGCTGAGCGCCAAGGACATCGCCCAGCGACTGGAGGTGGACGTGCGCACCGTTCGCCGATACGTGGCCGGCCTGCAGGAGATGGGGATCCCCATCGAGGGCGAGCGCGGAGCGGCCGGGGGCTATCGCCTCCGGCCTGGGTTCCGGCTGCCGCCGCTGATGTTCAGCAACGAGGAGGCGCTGGCGGTCGTCCTTGGATTGCTGGCCGCGCAACGCCTGGGCCTGCTGTCCCAGGGGACGGCGGTGCAGGGTGCGATGGCCAAGCTCGACCGCGTGCTGCCCGACCAGCTGCGTGGCCGGGTGCGTGCGGCACAGGGCACTTTGGCCTTGCCCGAGGCGATGGCTCGGGGTACGGCCGATGCCGCGCTCGTCCTCAGCCTCAGCGCAGCCGCCGGTGACGGCCAGCGCGCACAGCTCCGCTACCAGGCCGGCGACGGGCGGGTCACCGAGCGCCGCCTCGATCCTTATGGCGTGGCCTTCCAGAGCGGGGCCTGGTACGTGGTCGGCTGGGACCACCTGCGCAGCGATCTGCGCACGCTGCGCCTGGACCGGATCCTGGCCTGCCGGGTCACCTCGGAAAGATTCCGGCGACCCAAGAGCTTCGACGTCCGCGCACACGTCCAGCAGGCCATCGCCCGCGTGCCCTGGCGCTGGGAAGCCGAGGTGCTGATGGAGACCACGCTGCGCCAGGCGCGGCGCCGGATCGCACCCACCCTGGGCGTGCTCGAGGAGCGGCCCGAAGGCGTGCTGCTGCGGATCGGAGCCGAGGAACTGGACTGGATCGCACGCTTCCTGGCCGGCCTCGACGTCCCCTTCAAAGTCCTGCGCCCGGACGAGTTGAAGGCGGCTCTGGCCGCCCACTGCAGGCGGCTGCTGGCTACGGCCTAGGCTGCCAGCCGGGCACGAGCCGCCAGCGGCTGCCGTCGTACCAATAGGCGCCGTCCGGCGAACGCTGCACGCCCGGCGGCACCGAGTTTTCGGTGTCGTGCCAGCCGCCGCCGTCCCACCAGTAGCGGCCGTCGCCGGAGAGCGTGAGCGGCGGCGCTGCGGCGGCCGCAGCCTGGCCCGGCGTGCGCCGGCGCAGGAAGAGGGCGACCACGCTTGCCAGCACCGCCACCACCAGCACGGCGCCTGTGAAGATCCCCAGAGCCAGCGGGTTGACGCCGGAGGCGGAGCTGGAGGCGCCGGGCTGGGGCAGTGTGTTGGCGGGCGCGGAGCTGAACTGGGCCTTGGCCTGGGCGAGGACGCGGCTGCTGTCCACGCCACTGCGGTTGCCCATCACGACCACCAGGTTCAGGTTGCCCTTCACGAAAACCACGGCGTCCGAGGGGAAGCCGTCCGAGGACTTGAAGTGCGCGCCATAAGCCGGGCTCAGACCGGGGGTGTCGAAGAAGCCCTTGAAGTCTGAGTTGGAGGAATCGCCGCTCTTGCTGGCCGAAAAGTAGTCTCGGGCGCCGCTGTTCAGCTTGAACTCGTAGGCGCCCTCGACCAACACCAGGCCCGTCGACTGCTGGACCCAGCCTTTCTCGTAGCCGCGCGTGAACTGGTCCTTGGTCAGCCGCTGCTTGGCGGCCGCGCCGTCGGTGGAGTTGCTGGCGATGGCGTCAGCGTCTTGGGGCCCGAACTTGCCGCTGCCGCCGTTGGGTACGGCCTGGAAGTCGGCGCTGGGTGGATCGATAAGGACGTTGGCCAGGTCGGGCGGAGAGGCCGCGGCGACCTCGGGGCCGGCTGCGATCAGGCAGAGCCCAAGCATCGACAGCAGCGCCGCCCGCGCCCGCCTCACAGTGCGGTCAATTATCCGGCGCGTTTCCCGCGATCGCCCGCACCAAGGCCAGGGCGCGCCGGCGTGACTGGCGCAGCAGCGGCAGGTTGGCGAGCCCCACCAGGCGCACGATCAGGTCGGCGGTTTCGTCGATCAGCTCCAGGGTCTGGAGCCGGCCTGGCGAGGCGTCCATGATCCAGAAGTAAAGGACGCCCATCTGGTAGAGCCAGAGCAGGCGCGGCAGCTCAGCCGCCACCTCGGCCGGCAGCTTGGCGTCCGAGCCGCGCACGACCTCCGCGTAGAGGCCGATCACCTCCCGGCGCATGGCCGCGGATTCGGCTCCGAACGGGTTGAGAGGGCTGCGGGGGTCGGCGACGGTGCTGAAAGGGGAGCCCGAGACCTCGTGGAAGGGCTCGCACGTCATGACGATCGCGCGCAGGACGCCGCGGAGGCGGGCTGCCAGCGAGCGCTCGCGGGCCAGCACCGGCGCGCAGGCCTCGCGGTGGAGCACGTGGAGGTGGTGATACAGCGCCAGGATCAGGTGCTCCTTGGACGGAAAGTAGTGATAGGAGCTGCCCAGCGAAACCCCGGCGCGCTCGGCGATCGCGCGCATGGTGGTCGCCTCGTATCCGTGAGTGCGAAAGAGCTCCAGGGCGGCCCCGAAGATGGCCGCCCTGGTGGCCTCGCCTTTGCTGGTGGCGGGCGCGGCCAAGCTCAGTGCAGCGGCGCTGGGCTGGCCTGCCGCTGCTCGGGCGGTTGGCGGTAGTACCACTCGGCGTAGTTGCGCGCCTGGGTGCTGCGGCGAACCCTGTGCAGCACGGCCAGGTTGCCGAAATGGAGCGCGCCCAGGGTCAGCAGCACAAGGCCGAGCATCGTTACGAGGGTCTTCACCGTGTCAGCGGCGGTGATCGGCGAGCCCGCGGTATTGATGAGCAGGGCCGCCGCACCCAGGTTGACCAGGTAGAAACCGACCAGGAGCAGGTGATTGACCGAATCGGCCAGCCCTTCATCCGCCATCACGTCGACCAGGAAACGGCGTCCGTTGTGGTGCAGGGTACGGCCCACATACACCGTCATGGCGACGCTGGTCAGCACGTAGACCAGGTAGAGAGCCAAGCTGAGATCCATCTTGAAATCGCACCTCCAGCCGAGAATTGAACGTGTTCAAGTCCCAGGGTAGATGTGCACGATCGCAAAGTCAAGAGCTTTTTGAACGTGTTCGACTACGGTGTCGGGACGTCGAGCCGAAGAGAGCTCTTAGCCTGCTAGCAGGACTGGCTGCCCCAGGCGACGGTGCAGGCGATGTCCGTGAACATGTTCTTGATCTGGGCTCCGGTCGTGATCAGCACGATCAACACCACGACCGACACCATGACCAGGATCAGGGCGTACTCCACCATGCCCTGGCCTGATTGGCCCTTGCGGAGACGGTTCACCGAGCGCGCAGCATACGGCCGAGCGCGGTCCCTGTCACCTCGCACCTGGGTTGCCATCTGTGCCCAATCAACGCGGGCGCTCGCGTTTGTGGTCGCTTGTAGTCGAAAAATTCTCGCCTAGGCGGGATTTTCGACGGCGGCCACGCCCACGGGGCAGCTGACGCCGGTGCCTCCCAGCCCGCAGTAGCCGTTGGGGTTCTTGCGCAGGTACTGCTGGTGGTAGTCCTCGGCGAAATAGAACTCCGGGGCCGGCTCGATGCCGGTGGTGATCGGTCCGTAGCCGGCGCGCTCCAGCACCGGTTGATACGCCTCTCGCGAGCGCTCGGCGGCGGCCTGTTGGGACTCGCCGTGGGTGAAGATCGCCGAGCGGTACTGGGTCCCGACGTCGTTGCCCTGGCGCATGCCCTGCGTCGGATCGTGCGACTCCCAGAAGACCTTCAGCAGCGCCTCGTAAGAGACGCGGGCGGGATCGTAGGCCACGCGCACGGTCTCGGTGTGGCCGGTGCGGCCCGAGCAGACCTCTTCGTACGTCGGGTTGGGCGTGTAGCCGCCTTGATAGCCGACGGCGGTCGAGATCACCCCCGGCACCTTCCAGAAGGCTTTCTCAGCGCCCCAGAAGCAGCCCAGCGCGAACTCGGCCACCTCGGCGCCGGCGGGCACCGGCTGCCCTTCGTAGATCGTACGGTCACGACCCGGCAGCGCCTGCTCGGGTGTCGGCATCTCGGTCTTGTGTCGAGAGAACAACCACATCTCGCTTGGAAGCGTACCCGCTGACCAGGATCGCCAATCCATTCACGAAGCCCACGGCTGCCAGCACCAGCAGGCTGACGAAGAGGGCGTGCAGCCCGGCCGCCAGCTGGGCCCGGGCGGTCAGGGGATCGGCCGCGTCGCGCACATAGACCTGGACCAGAACCCCCATCAGGGAGATGCCGATCGCGCCCCCGATGGTGCGCGCGAACTGGTTCATGGCCGTGGCCGCGCCCCGCCGCTCCCAGGGGACGCTGTTCTGGATCACGATCAGCAGCGGCGCCGAGATGAGCCCCATGCCGGCGCCCATGACCAGCGAGGCCGCCCCGTCCCAGAGCGTGCCCGACGCGCCGGCGGGCGGGCCGATGGCCAGCATCGCCGTCGCCAGCACGAGCACGGCGGCGCCGCCCATCACCAGCCGCTGGTAGCCCACGCGCACCATCACCCAGCCGGCCGAAGCCGAGGCCACGGGCCAGCCCAGCGACATCACGCCCACGGCCACCCCGGCGGCGAAGACGGAACCGCCGTAGACGCGCTGCACGTGCAGCGGCAGGTAGGCGGTGACCCCGAACATGAGGATGCCGCCGATCGTGGCCATCAGCACCGCGGGGCCGATCACGGGATGACGGAGCAGGTCGAGCGGCAGGATGGGGTGCCGGCTGCGGGCCTCCACCAGGCCGAAGGCGGCCAGGATCAGCAGCGCCAGGCCCACGATCGGCCAGTTGGGCGTGGCGCTGGCGCTGCCTGACCCCAGGCCCCAAAGCAGCAGCGCGATGCCGGCCGTGAGCAGCAGCCCGCTGCGCAGGTCGATGCCGCCGGCGGCGGTGGCCGGACGCCGCTCCCGGTAGCCGAGCACGAGCGCGGTGGAGATCACTCCGGCCGGAAGGTTGATCAGGAAGATCCAGCGCCAGCCCACGGTGGAGACGAACAGCGCGCCCAGGGCCGGCCCGATGATGGCCGCGATCGCCCACATGGCGCTGAAGAAGCCGGTCAGGCGGGCCCGCTGGGCGAGCGGGAAGACGTCGCTCAGGATTGTGAAGACCAGCGGCTGCACGCAGCCCGCGCCGATGCCCTGTGCCGTGCGGAAGGCGATCAGCCAGCCCATGCCCGGGCTGGCCGCGCAGAGCACCGACGCGATCACGAAGATCGCCATGCCCGCGAGCAGTACCGACTTGCGGCCCTTGGAGTCGGCCAGCCGCCCCCAGAGCGGGACGCTGGTGGTGGCGGTGATCAGGTAGCCGCTGAAGACCCACGGATAGAGGGAGAACTGCCCCAGCTCTTTGGCGATCGTGGGCAGTGCGGTGCCGACCACGGTCGAGTCCATGGCCGCCACGAACATGGAGAGCATCAGCCCGGCCATGAGCCGGACCACGGCCGGCGTCCAGGCGACGTGGGCGGCCCGCTCGCGGTCCATCATTGGATTTCATGGTGCGGGAGATCGTGGTGCCGGCGTTGGAGGGCGCCACCGACGTCACCCTGGGCGCCTGGCTGCGGCGGGCCGGGGAGCGGGTGGAGGCCGGGGAGCCGGTGGCCGAGGCGCTGACCGACAAGGTCAACGCCGAGATCGAGTCGCCTTACGCGGGGGTGGTGGAGGAGCTGCTGGTCGCCGAGGGCGGGCCGATCGCCCCCGGCCAACCGATAGCCCGCATCCGCACCGACGGATAGCTGCACTTGCCGGCAGATGTATGAATCTCGGCCCATCGAAAGCAGCATCTGCCGGCAACCGATCCCTTAACAGGCCGCATTCCCCTCCCGCAGGCTTGCCGGCAATGCTTCACGGCATGCCTCGACGCCCCTGTATCCCAGCTGCGTTGACCAGTGGTCTGTTCACTCGTGAAGATGCTCGTCGCGCGGGGCTGACGCGCGCGCAACTCCAAGGACGGTCATGGCGGCGGCTGGGTCACGACGTCTTTGCTTGGAAGGGGCTGGCGGACGATCCCTTGCTCCGGTTGGCAGCTGCGCGTCGTCGTCTGCCCCCTGGCGCCGTCTTTTCCGGCCCCGCCGCCGCCTGGCTCCACGGCCTCGACGTCCAACCCTGCGCCCCCATCGAAGCCACGGTCGAACCCGGTTGCGGTGTGTCCGCGCGTGGTGGGATACGCCTCCGGCGGTCGATCCTGGCGGCCGATGAGATCGTCGTGCGTCGGGCGCTCCCAGCCACGTCGATCGTGCGCACTCTGTTCGATCTGTCGAAGTCGTGGTCCCTCATCGAGGCCGTTGTGATCGTGGACTGTGCACTGCACATGGGCCTCGTTGGCAAGGCCGAGCTGTGTGCTGCAGCTCGGCCGGGCCGGCGCGACGTGCGCAAGTTCCGGCAAGTGATCGACCTCGCCGAGCCGAAGGCCGAGTCCCAGATGGAGTCGCGCCTCAGGATGCTGTTCGTGCTAGGCGGGCTGCCCCGCCCGCAGGTCCAGGTCGACCTACACAACGCAAGCGGTGTTTGGGCCCGTGCCGATCTGTACTACCCGAGCCACCGGCTGGTGATCGAGTACGACGGCGGCTCGCACCGTACGAGCCTTATCCAGGATGACCGACGGCAGAACGAACTATTGAGCGCGGGCTACAAGCTCCTGCGCTACACCGCACCCGACGTCCTGCGCACGCCAGAGCTCACCCTGGCCCAGGTGCGGGGCGTCCTCCTCAGCTAGCGCGCAGCTGCGCCTCCAGGCCCTCGACGTCCAGCTAGGGCTGCGGATAGGCGAGGTTCATCTCCTCCAGCGTCTCGGTGAGGATCTGCGCAACCGCCCAATTGCGGAACCACTTGCGGTTGGCGGGCACCACGTACCACGGCGCCCACGGCGTCGCGCAGCGCGCGATGGCCACGTCGTACGCGGCCATGTACTCGTCCCACTGCCCGCGCTCGACCAGGTCGTGCTCGCTGAACTTCCAGCGTTTGCTCGGGTCATGCAGACGCGCCAGCAGGCGCTGGCGCTGCTCCTCGTAGGAGATGTGCAGGCACACCTTGACCACGGTGGTCGCGCGCTTCTCCGCCAGCTCCTTCTCGAACCGGTTGATCTGCCCGTACCGACGCTCCAGCACACCCTCCTCGAGCGCCTTCTTGACCCGCGGCACCAGCACGTCCTCGTAGTGCGAGCGGTTGAAGATCACGATCTCCCCCGGTCCCGGCAACGCGCGCCGGATCCGCCACAGGAATCCCCGCCGCACCTCCTCCGGCGTCGGCTCCCGAAAGGCCACGACGCGTACCCCCTGTGGGTTCATCTGCGCCATCACGTGCTTGATGGTTCCGTCCTTGCCCGAGGTGTCCATGCCCTGCAGGACCACCAGCAGGCTGCGCCGGCCCTCGGCGTGCAGCCGGTCCTGCAGCTCGGCCAGCCGCTGGGCGCCCTTGGCCAGCCCTCGTTCCGCCCGGCCCCGGCCGAGCCCCAGCCGCGCGTCGGGGTCCACCCCGGCCAGGCTGAAATGACCGAGCGCAGCGTGGGCGAGGAGGCGGTCGCGTACGTTCATCGCCATATCCTCGCCGACTCGGGCCGACCTAGAGGCTGCGCGCGGCCGGGTGCTGGACGACGTCCTGGCGCCCGGACTGCGCGTGGTCTTCTGCGGCATCAATCCCGGCCTCTACACGGCGTGGGCCGGCCAACACTTCGCGCGCCCCGGCAATCGCTTCTGGAAAGCCCTCCACCTTGCCGGCTTCACGCCGCGGCTCCTGCATCCCTCTGAGCAGCGGCAACTGCTGGGGCTCGGCCTCGGCATCACCAACCTGGTGCCCCGCACCACCGCCCGCGCGGACGAACTCTCAATAAAAGAGCTCCAAGCCGGCGCGAAGGAGCTCCGGAAAAAGCTCGAGCTATACGAACCGCGCTGGCTGGCCGTGCTCGGCGTGAGCGCCTACCGCCTGGCCTTCGAACAGCCCCGCGCCGTCCTCGGCCCGCAGCCGGACGGGCGCACCTGGCTGCTCCCCAACCCCAGCGGCCTCAACGCCCACTACCAGCTGCCGGCGCTGGTGGACGAGTTCCGAAAGCTCAGGCGAGCGGCCGGAACCTCGGCGCCCGCTGCTCCAGGTAGGAGGCGACCCCCTCCTTGAAGTCCTCGGTCTCCAGCGACTCCTCCATCAGCTTGATCGACTCGTTGACGGCCGTATCCAGGTCGGTCGCGGCGTGGCGGTACACCTGGCGCTTGATCACGGCCATCGAACCGGGCGGGCAGTTGGCCGCCAGGTCGCGCGCATAAGCGGTCGCGCCTTCAACCAGTTGGTCGCCCGGCAGCACCCGGTTGACCAGGCCCATCTCCAGGGCTTCTTCGGCCAGGAAGACCCGGCCCGAGAGCAGGATGTCCAGCGCCCTCGCCGTGCCCACCAAACGGGGCAGCAGCCAGGACGAGCCGTACTCGGCGATCAGGCCTCGGCGCACGAAGGCCGAGGTGAACTTGGCGCCCGCGGCCGCGAAGCGGACGTCGCAGCAGAGCGCCACCACCAGGCCGAGTCCGGCGCAGGAGCCGTTGACGGCCGCGATCACGGGCTTCGGCACCTCTATCGCCTCCGTCGGCAGCACCCGCCGCTCCTCGCCGACCACCGCGGCGCCGCCGCCGATCGACTCCAGAAGCGACATGTCCGCGCCCGCGCAGAAGCCTTTGCCGGCGCCCGTCACCACCACCGCGTGCACTTCGGGATCCGCGGCCGCCTGGCGCAGCGAGGAGGACCAGCCTTCGCCCATCTCGCGGGTCCAGGCATTGAGCCGGTCGGGCCGGTTGAGGGTGATGGTGGCCACGCCCTCGGCGCGGGTATAGATGACAGGTTCTGTCGAAATCATGCTGCGACACTAGCTGACGGATGAGCGGGGTGCTCGACCTCTTCGATCCGCCCGCGCGCGCCTGGTTCGAGGGCGCATTCGAGGCGCCCACCGAGGTCCAGGAAAAGGGCTGGCGGGCGGTGGCCGGCGGCCACCACACCCTGATGACCGCGCCCACCGGCAGCGGCAAGACGCTGGCGGCCTTCTTCTACGCCCTCGACCGCCTGAGTACGGCCAAAGCCGCCGAGGCCGGCGTCCGCGTCCTCTACATCTCGCCGCTCAAGGCGCTCGCCGTCGACGTCGAGCGCAACCTGCGTGCCCCGCTCCAGGGCATCCGCCGCCAGTCAGCGCAGATGGGCCTGGAGCCGCCCGACATCGCCGTCGCCATCCGCTCCGGCGACACCCCCAGCCAGGACCGGCGTCAGATCGAGCGCCACCCGCCCGACATCCTGATCACCACCCCGGAGTCGCTCTTCCTCCTGCTGACCAGTGCCGCCCGCCGGATCCTGACCAGCGTCGAGACGGTGATCGTCGACGAGATCCACTCGGTCGCCTCCACCAAGCGCGGCGCCCACCTGGCCCTGAGCCTGGAACGCCTGAGCGCACTGACGGCGAAAGATCCGCAGCGCATCGGCCTTAGCGCGACCCAGCGCCCGCTGGAAGAGGTGGGCAAGTTCCTGGCCGGCTCCTCGCGCGAGGTCGCCATCGTCGACGCCGGCCGCCGCAAGACGCTGGAGATCACGGTCGAAGTGCCCGTCGAGGACATGGGCGACCTGGAGCGAAACGCGGCCCAGATGGTGACCGACGAGATCCTGCCCCGGAAGTCGATCTGGCCGGCCATCCACCCGCGGCTCCTGGAGCTGATCCAGCGCCACCGCAGCACCATCGTCTTCGTCAACTCGAGGCGGCTGGCGGAACGCCTGGCCACGCGCCTCAACGAGCTCGCCGAAGAAGACCTGGTCAAAGCCCATCACGGCTCGATCGCCAAAGAGCAGCGCCAGCAGATCGAGGACGCGCTGAAGGCCGGCAAGCTCAGGGGCATCGTCGCCACCAGCAGCCTGGAGCTGGGCATCGACATGGGCGCCGTCGACCTCGTGATCCAGGTCGAAGCGCCGCCCAGCGTGGCGGCGGGCATGCAGCGCATCGGCCGCTCCGGGCACTCGGTCAACGAGATCTCGCGGGGAACCATCTTCCCCAAATACCGCGGCGACCTTCTGGAATCGGCGGCGGTGGTGGAGGGGATGCTGGCCGGCGACATCGAGACCACCCGCGTGCTCAAGAATCCGATCGACGTCCTGGCCCAGCACATCGTGTCCATGACCGCTCTCGACGAATGGGCGGTCGCCGATCTGAAGGCCCTGGTCCGCCGCACCTACAACTTCGAGTCGCTGGGCGACCGAGCCTTCGACGCAGTGCTGGACATGCTGGCCGGCCGCTACCCCAGCGACGACTTCGCCGAGCTGCGACCGCGCATCGTCTGGGACCGGGTGCAAGGCACCATCCGCGGACGCGCCGGCGCGCAGCGGCTCGCCGTGACCAATGCCGGCACCATCCCCGACCGCGGCCTGTACACCGTGAACCTCCTGGAGGACGGCCGCCGGGTGGGCGAGCTGGACGAGGAGATGGTCTTCGAGACCCGTCCGGGCGAGACCTTCGTGCTCGGCGCCAGCACCTGGAAGATCGCCGATATCACTCCCAACCAGGTGCTGGTGGTGCCTGCCCCGGGCGAGCCGGGCAAGATCGCCTTTTGGAAGGCGGACGCGCTGGCGCGCCCGGTCGAGGTCGGCCGGCGCCTGGGCCGGGTGACCCGTGAGCTGGTCGCGGCCAGCCCCGAGAGCGCAACCACCCGCCTGATGGAGAACGCCGGCTTCGACGAACGCGCCGCCAAGAACCTGCTGGCCTATCTGAGCGACCAGGCGGCGGCCACCGGGGCGGTGCCCGACGACCGCACGATCGTGGTCGAGCGCTTTCGGGACGAGGTCGGCGACTGGCGGGTCTGCATCCTGACGCCCTACGGCGGGCGGGTGCACGCGCCCTGGGCGCTGGCCCTGCAGTGGAAGCTGTCCGAGCGGTTTGGCGAGGTGCAGTCGCTGTACACGGACGACGGCCTGGCGCTGCGCTTCCCCGACGCCGACCAGCCCGTCGCACTCGACGATCTCCTGCTCGACCCCGCGGAGGTGCGCGACCTGCTCACCGCCCAGCTGCCGGGCTCGGCCATCTTCGCCTCCCATTTCCGGGAAAGCGCGGCCCGCGCCCTCCTCCTGCCGCGGCGGCGGCCCGGCCAGCGCACTCCGCTCTGGCAGCAGCGCCAGCGCTCGGCCTCGCTGCTGCAGGTGGCCGGCCAGTTTCCCGACTTCCCGATCCTGGCCGAGGCCTTCCGAGAGTGCCTGTCCGACGAGTTCGACCTGGACGCGCTCCATGAGTTGCTGTCGCGCGTGCGCGCGCGCGAGGTTCGCGTGGTGCAGGCCGACACCGATCGCGCCAGCCCCTTCGCCGGTTCCCTGCTCTTCGACTACGTGGGCCAGTTCCTGTACGAGGGCGACGCGCCGCTGGCCGAGCGCCGCGCCCAGGCACTCACGCTCGATCGGGAGCTCCTGGCCGAGCTGCTGGGGGCCGAAGAGCTGCGTGAGCTGCTCGATCCAGAGGCGATCCAGCAGACCGAGCTGGAGCTGCAGGGCCTCTTGCCAGAGCGCTTCCCGCGTGATTCCGACGAGGCCCACGACCTGCTGGTGCGGCTGGGGGACCTGGCAGCCGAGGAAGCCGCCGCGCGCGGTATCTCGGGCGAGTGGCTGGCGGAGCTGACGCGCCAGCGGCGGGCGGTGCGGGCCAAGGTCGGGGGCGATTGGCGCTTCTTCGCGGCCGAGGACGCCGCCCGCTACCGCGACGCCCTGGCGGTGGCGATCCCACCGGGGCTGCCGCTGTCTCTGCTGGAGCCGGTCGACTCCGCGCTGGAGTCGCTGCTCCGCCGCTACGCGCGCACGCACGTGCCCTTCCTGGCCGCTGAGCCGGCACGCCGCTGGAAGCTGGCAGCGGTCGAGGTCGAGGCAGCGTTGTCGCGGTTGGTGGCGCGGGGCGAGCTGCTGTCCGGGGAATTCCATCCGGGCGGCGCCGGCCGTGAGTTCTGCCACCCCGAAGTGCTGCGCACCATCCGCCGCCGCTCCCTGGCCGCACTGCGCCGGGAGACCGAACCCGTGGAGCCCGTGGTGCTGGCGCGCTTCCTGCCCCAGTGGCACGGGATCGGGGCTGAGGCGCGGGGGCTCGACCGGCTGCTGGAGGTCGTCTTCACGCTGCAGGGCGTCGCCATCCCGGCCTCGGTGCTGGAGCGCGACGTGCTGGCGGCGCGGGTCGCCAACTACGCGCCGCACCAGCTGGACGAGCTGATCTCGATGGGCGAGGTGGTCTGGGCCGGCCGCGGGGCCTTGGGGCCCGGCGACGGCCGGGTCGCTCTTTATCTGCGTGGGGAGGCCCCGCGCCTGCTGGCCCTGCCGGACGAGGTCCCGTCGGGTGCGGTCTATGACGCCCTGCGCGAACGGCTGACCCGCGGCGCCAGCTTCTTCCGCGATCTCTACGCAGCGGCGGGCGGCGGCGACCAGGAGGCGGTGCTGGACGCTCTTTGGGACCTGGTCTGGGCGGGCGAGGTGACCAACGACGTCTTCAGCCCACTCCGCATGCTGGGCCCGGCGACCCGTCGCAGCGGCGCCGGCCGGCGGCCCCGCCTCCCCATGCTCACGCAGCCGCGTGCGGCGGGTCGCTGGTCGCTGGTCCGCGACCTGGTGGGCGACGGTGCGCCGCCCACCGAGCGCCTGCACGCCGAAGCCGGTGTGCTCCTGCAGCGGCACGGCGTGCTGACGCGGGAGGCGGTGGTGGGCGAGGGCTGGGCCGGCGGCTTCGCCGCGCTGTACCCGGTGCTGCGGGCGATGGAGGAGGCGGGCAAAATCCGCCGCGGCTACTTCGTGCAAGGCCTGGGCGGCTCCCAGTTCGCGCTGCCCGGCGCGGTCGACCGGCTACGCTCGGCGCGCGAGCCCGAGGGCCGGATCCTGGCCCTGGCCGCGACCGATCCGGCCAATCCCTACGGCACTCTGCTGGCCTGGCCGGAGGGCCTCGGACGCCCGGCCCGGGCGGCCGGTGCGTACGTGGTCGTCGAGGACGGCGCGCTCAAGCTCTACCTGGAGCGGGGCGGCCGCTCGCTGTTGACCTTCGGGCAGGTGGACGTCGGGCACGTCGCCGCGCTAATGGCGGTGCTGAAGCAGGTCAAGGTCGAGATCCAGCGCGTCGACGGGGCGGAGGTGACCGCCTCGGCCCTATCGCCGCTGCTGCGGGAGGCCGGGTTCGGGAGCTCGCCCCGGGGCATGGTCTTCTGGCCCAAAGCCCCGCGCGCCAGTGCCTGAAGGCGACACCATCTGGCGGACCGCGGCCGCGCTCCGGCCGCGGCTGGTCGGGCGGCGGGTGCTCTCGGCCCGGCCCGCGGCCCTGGGCCGGCTCGCCGGAGCCACGGTCACCGCCGTCGACACTGCGGGCAAGCACCTGCTGGTGCGCTTCGACAACGGCCTTTCCCTGCACACGCACATGCGCATGACGGGCGTCTGGCACACCTACGCTCCGGGCGCGCGATGGCGCAAACCCGAGCGGATGGCGCGCGCCGTGCTCGAGGTCGAGGGTGCGGTGGCGGTGCTCTTCAACGCACCCCTGGTCGAGCTCACACGCCACGACGACCACACCTCGCACCTGGGACCGGACATCCTGGCCGATGACCTCGACCTGGAGCGCGTCGTGCGCCGGGCGCGTTCGCTGGGCGACGTCCCCATCGGGGAGCTGCTGCTCGACCAGCGCGTGAGCGCCGGCATCGGCAACATCTGGCGGACCGAGGCGCTCTGGACGCACCGGATCAACCCCTGGCGGCCCAGCGCCTCACTGACCGACGACGAGCTCTCAGCGCTGTTCGCCTGGGCGCATCGAGAGATGCGTGCGCACCTGCGCGGGCCTTACCGTCGGAGTGCCGTGCACGGCCGCGCAGGGCGCAACTGCCCGCGCTGCGCGACTCCGATCAGCGTGCGTGCGCAGGGTGCGCACGCGCGCCTGACCTACTGGTGCCCCAGCTGTCAGTACCAGATCACCGGCTCCTCGCCGGAGGCGCCTTCGGGCAGGCAGCGGGCCTCGCCGCGGGCGTAGCGGGTGGCGGTCCAGGCCGCCGCGGCTGCGTCGATGAGGTCGTCGGACCCGGCCCGTCCGGCCGGCCCCGGGTCCGCCGGCAGCTCGATGCCGGCGTCCTTCAGCAGGCTTAACCGGTGCCACATGCCGGTCCAGGTCTTCTTGTAAGCGCGTAGCGGCGCCCGGGCCATCGCGGCGAAGGAAACCTCAGGGTGGACCTCGAAGAGACGCGGCGCCGAGGCAGCCACGGCGTCGACCTCCAGGATCCGCTCGCGCAGCGCATAAGCCTGGGCGGTCACGCCCAGCCCGGACGTGAACGGCTGCCGCAGGACGGATCGGGTCGGAGTCAGGAAGACGCTGGAGCGGCGCGCGCCGACGAAGATCCGGGCAGCCAGGTCGCAGGCGCGGTGGCCCGCGTCGGGCAGGCCGATGGGGATGTCGACGCCGATGGCCGCGGCGTCCCCATAAGCCTCGAGCACCCCGCCGACGTGCTCGAAAAGGGCGGCCGAGTCATAACGCCCATCGCGTAGAACGACGGCTACCCAACCCCGCGACCAGCCATCGACGCCGACCCCAACCACGGCTCGAATTGTGGGGTTGCGAGCGAACCTGCCCGACCAGGTCAGAGCCCGAGCCGGGCGGCGATCACCTCGTTCATGATCTCGGTCGTCCCGCCGCCGATGGCGAGGATGCGGACGTCGCGATAGTGGCGCTCGACCTCCGACTCGCGCATGTAGCCGGCGCCGCCGAAGATCTGCAGCGCCTGGTAAGCGCAGAACTCGGCCGCTTCCACGGCCGTGTTCTTGGCCATCGAGACCTGCAAGGTCACCTCCTCGCCGGCGTCCAGGCGTCGGGCCACGGCCAGGGTGTACTCGCGGGCGACGTCTGCGCGGCGCGCCATTTCCGCCAGCTTGTGGCGGATGACCTGGCGTTCGGCCAGCTTGCGGCCGAAGGTCTCGCGCTGCCGGGCCCAGTCCAGGGCCAGGTCGACGCAGCGCCCAGCCGTGGCGTAGGCGCTGACCGCCAGCCCGATGCGCTCGGATTGGAAGTTGCGCATCAGCTGCAGGAAGCCGGTGCCCTCCTCGCCGACCAGGTTCTCGACCGGCACACGCGCGTCCTGGAAGGCCAGCTCGGCGGTGTCCGAGCAAAGCCAGCCCATCTTCTGAAGCTTGCGGCTGACCGTGAAACCGGGCGTTCCCTTCTCGATCACCAGCAGCGACACGCCCTGGTAACCCTCGCCGCCGGTGCGCACGGCGGTGGTCACGAAGTCGGCCCGGCAGCCAGAGGTGATGAACGTCTTGGCGCCGTTGACGACGTAGTGGTCGCCCTGGCGCACGGCGCGGGTGCGCAGGCGCGCCACGTCGGAGCCGGCGTCGGGCTCGGTCACGGCCAGAGCGCCGATCTTTTCGCCGGCCAGAGTCGGCGTCACCCAGCGCGCGATCTGCGCCGGATCCCCGGCGTTGCGGATGTGCGGGATGGCGATCCCGTGCGTGAAAAGGGCGGCGCAAAGCCCCGATGAGGCTCCGGCCCGGATCAACTCTTCGCTCACCGTCATCCCGGTGAGGAGGTCGGTGTCCATCAGTCCCAGGGCGGCGGCCTTGCGGTGCAGATCGTGGGGAACCTCGCCCCTGGTCTCCCACTCCTCGAGGTGTGGCAGGACCTCCTTCTCCGCGAAACGCCGGACGGTGTCCCGAACCAGATCCATCAGCAGCAGACCCTACACTCGGCAAGCGTGAGCGACCTCGGACTCTTCGGCCCCGGCAGCCTGGCCTGGCGCCTGCACCGCCACCCGGCCATGCTGGTGGGCGGTTTGCGGGCGCTGATGATCCAGGCGCTGCACCCGCTGGCGATGGCGGGCGTGGCCAACCACAGCAACTACCGCAACGATGTGTGGGGCCGCTTCAATCGCTCCGCCGACTACGTGACCGTGACCGTCTTCGGCTCCACGGCCCAGGCCGAGGCCGCCGGCCGGAAGGTGCGCATGGTGCACCGCTACATCCGGGGCGTGGACGCCGTGACCGGCAGGCCATACGCCGCCGACGACCCGGACCTGCTGGTCTGGGTGCACAGCTGCCTGGTCGATTCCTTCCTGGCGGCCTACCGCGCGTATGTGGCGCCTCTCTCGGAGCGCGACGCCGACCGCTATCTCTCCGAGATGGTGCGCCAGGCCGCACTGGCCGACACGCCCGTGGACAGGGTGCCGGCCACCGAGCGCGCTCTGCGCGCGTACTTCGATTCCATGGAGGGCGAGCTGCTCCTGACACCGGCCGCGCAGGATGCGGTGAGCACCCTGTGGCACCCGCCCGACCCCCCGCCGCACTGGCCGATCGCCATCCGTGCCGCCACCGCGATCATGCCGGCGCGCTACCGGCAGAGGTTCGGCCTGGATGTCAATCCGGTCGTAGCCGCGGGCCTGCGGCCGCTGGTTTGGGCAGGCTCCCGAATCCTGCCCCTGGTGAGCACACCACCGCCGGTGCTGGTGGAGGCCCGTGCCCGCGCGAGGGCCTCCAGCCAACGGGGCACCGCCGCCTAACCTAAAGTAACCGGCGTAATGGCGCCGAGGGTCTTACAGCCGGAGTCGGCACAGCCGACGATCTGGAACGCGTTTCCCTGCTTCGACCTGGTCGACACCCGCCTGCGCGACCACACCGGCAAAGCGGTTGTCTTCGACCGCCTGGCCATGCCGGGCTGGCAGTCGGCCTTCCTGCAGCATTGGGGCTGGCGGGCGCCGGTGCCGGCCCCGCCGTCCGACCTGCGCCGCCTGCTCGAAGCCCGCGACCGGGTGCGGCGGTTCCTGGAGCGCGCCGGCAGTGGCCGCCCGCCCAGCACCGCAGACCGCAGCTACTTCAAGAATCTGCTCGCAGCCGCGCCCTTCGTGTACACGATCGGCAGCAGCGGTCGGCTGGAGGTCGCGCCCACCCGCGAGGGTTGGGCCTGGGCCCTGGCCGAGACCGTCAGTTCGGCACTGCGCGTGGCCACTACCAAGGACGTGCGGCGCATCAAGGAATGCGCGAACCCCGACTGCAGCTGGCTCTTCTACGACGAGACAAGGAACTTGAGCCGTCGCTGGTGCCAGGTCAACTACTGCGGGAACCTGATGAAGGTGCGGGAGCACCGAGCCCGCCGCCGCAGGGGCGCGGCCTGATCCGCTAGTCGGGATATTCGTCGCGCCGGTATCCGGCCGCCTTCTTTGAGAAACACGCTGATTCCGTGCGCCTCTGACATGGAGAAGGTGCTGGGCCGGTAGTTGTAGTCGACGCGGCCGGTCCGCAGCTCCTCGGGCGTGAAGGAAACGTGGTAGTCGAAGTTGAAATCGCTGCCCGCCGACGAATACCAGGGAAAGCCCCAGCCCATGCGCTTCTTGTATGCCGCGATCGCCGGAAATGCGGCGCGCGACACGGCGGCAATTGTGATGTCGCGATGGTTGAGATGCGCGGTGACGCCGTTGAAATTGTCCATCCAGAACGAGCAGGACATGCACGCCGCATCCGTCGTCCATGACGTCTCCGGTCCCGCGGTTTCGGGATTGAACATGGCGTGGTAAATGACGAGCTGACCGCGTCCCTCGAAGAGATCGGCCAGCGTATGCCGGCCGCTTTCGTCCTCAAACGTGTATTCCTTTTCGACGAGCTCCCAGGGCAGCTCGCGTCGGTCCTGGCTCAGCTGGTCGCGCAGACGGGTGAACTCCTTTTCTTTGGCCAGGTGCTGCTTCCGCGCGGCCAACCAGTCCTCGTGTGAAACCACTGCGTGGGCGCTCATCTGGCATCCTCCAGCTTCAATGTCTTCTGCTGCCGCCGGCGGTCGGCGTGCAGGGATTCGGCGATGCGCTTGATCGCGTTCAGGCGCATGTCCCATTGAGCGGCCACCTCGGTCATGGTCCGCGCCGCCACCGCCATGCGTTCGGGCTCGATGACATAACGCACCTCCCTGCCCTGGCGCCGGCCCTCCACCAGGCCGACCTTGTCGAGCACGGCCAGGTGCTTGGTCACGGCCTGGCGCGTCATGGGCAGCTCCTGCGCGAGCATGGTCGGGGTGGCGGGTCCGCGCGCCAGCAGGAGGTCCAGCACGCGCAGCCGCGACGGCTCGGCCACCGCGGCCCAGAGATGCTGATCGAGCGCCCTGCCGCTCATGACAACGCGCTGGCCTGCACGCCGGGCGCGTATTTCCGGAGGCTTTCGACGTGCGTCGCCCAGCCGTCGGCGTGATCGGCGGAGTAGCTCTGCTTTTCCGAGTCAGACCAGGGCATGCGCTGCAGTCCGCTTTCCACGACCTGTAGTCGCGTGTTCTCGCCCTCCTGCGCGAGGATGAATTCCACGAGGATGGAGTTGCCCGGGCGGGGTTCTTCGCCCGCCGGCAGCATCCAGCGGTAGGCGAGCCTGCGCGGCGGTTCCACCGCCTCGATTCGGATTGGCACGGCTATAGGTTTCTTGGTCGCTTTCCCGGCGAAGGTCAGCTCGCCTCGGCCTCCCGGGCGCAGCTCGATCTCGGCCTCGTCGGCGAACCATTGCTTGACGTGCTCGGGCTCTGTGATCACGGCCCAGACGACCTCTATCGGCGCCTCGATCAGCACCTCGCGCTCTACGCGATCCGCAGCCATTGACTACCCTCCCGACATATGCAACTGATGGTTGCGGATAGGCTAGCACAATCCGCAACCGTCGGTTGCGTGCCGCTGCGCTGAGGATATGCAGTTGTAGTGATGCTTAAGCTGATAGCGCTGCTATCATCTTGTGTATATGGAAGTGCCGCGGGGGCGGCAGGTTCCAGTTCCGGCGCTGTCGCAGCTCGTTTACCCACTCGCGCTGGCGCTGACGGCCGTCCTGATCGTGCTGGTCGTGGTGGGGACGCGCACCCCAGTCTTGGATGCTTTGGCGTACCAGCAGGCCCGGCAGAGCGCCGAGGCCGCGCTCGGGGGCGCGCAGGAGGCGGTCGACCGCGATGAGCGCCTGGGCGTGGACAGCGAGGAGCTGGCCCCACTCAAGACTCAACTGGCCGGCGTCGCCGCCCACCAGCGCTCGGCCAAGACCACGCGCGACGAGCGCGCGGTGGCGGGGGAAGCGAGCGCGGTCGGCGGCCGCGCCGACGCGCTCGGCAACCGTTACAGGGCCGACCTGTCCGCGATTCACCAGTCGGCTGCGCAATTTATCGCCGGCGGGAAGAGCACCGAGGCCATGCGCGCCGAGGCTCAGGCCACGCTTGGCTCGGCGCGCGATCGGGCCGTGCTCGCGACCTGGCTGAACGAGAACGGCGTCGGCCTGCCCTACCGAGCCCTGGAGCAATCTGCTCAGGCTCTGTCGTCGGCTGATCGTGCGCAGGTGGCAGAGGCGGCCGCAGGTGTCGCCTTCTACGCGGACCGGCTGCACAAACAGCTGCTCGCGGGCATGCCTGACAAGGCCATCGTCGTCTCCATCCACGCCCAGCAGCTCACCGCCTACGAAGGGGGAAAGCCGGTGATTGACACGCCCATCACCTCGGGTCGGCTCCCGGAGCTGCCAACGGACATTGGGCCCATGGCGGTTCTTCGCAAGGATTCACCCTGGACGATGCACTCGCCGTGGCCCAAGGGCTCGCCCAACTGGTACCCGGATGCCAAGGTGCAGATGGTGCTCTGGTTCACGAGCACCGGCGAAGGGATGCACGACGCCTCCTGGCAGACGGGGCCGTACGGGCCGGGCTCCAACACCGGTCCCGATGCCAGCCACGGGTGCGTCCACGTCCCTCTGGCCGCCGAGACGCAGCTCTACGCGTGGGCAAGCGTGGGCGTCCCGGTCATCGTCTACCCGGGCGACGGTTCGCGACTGGATGCCCAGCTCAAGCAACGGACGGTGGACGCCAACGGCGATCCGGAGAGCGGTACCCGGGGCGCCTGATCAGTACGCAGCAGCCGCCGTTCTTGGGCACACTCACCGCCTCGTAGCCCTGGGCGCCGAGCTCGCCCAGCATCCCCGTCAGGAGTGCGTGGTTCGCGGTGCACGTGAGCTGGCGGTGAGTAGCGGACAGGGCGTGGAAGGGACAGTTACTTAGCTGGATCTCGCCGCCGCGGGTGACCGGCTGGTAGCCGTGACGCGCCAGCAGCGCCAGGAGTGCGCGGTTCGACGATGGTCGCTTGTGGATTTCCGCTTTCGCCATCCTTGCGCCTACCGCGGCGGCGACTCTGGAGACTTGTCCACGGCTCCTGCCCTTCCCGGTGTCGAGCGCCTCTGCGAATAGCTCGGCCATCAGCTCGTATTCGCGCCGCGGAATGCTGACCGCCAGTTCGCGGTCCGTCGGGCTGTAGAACTTGCGCGGCCGCCCGGCCGTCCCGGTGCGACGGTAGGTGGCCGCCAGAAGTCCGGCTTCGGCAAGGCGGTCGAGGTGGAACGCGGCCAGCTTGCGGCTGACACCCGCCGCGGCCGCGATGCCGTCCCGGTCCGCCGCGCCTCCCGCCGCCAGGACTGCATCGAAGACCCGCTTTCGCGCCGGCTCCGTGAGCAGGGCCACCACCGCCAGGTCGTCACTCACCGGATAAGACTAACAGTCGTTGGTATTTCGGGAATAGGCCGGTCTAGGCAGATGGTTTTACCAGCACCCACTAGTTTTAGGAGGTCGTGGCGATGCTGGCGATTTTCCTGGTCGCGATAGTCGTGGCGGTGCTGGCGGCGATCCTGTGGGTTCCGGCGTGGGGCCTGGCTTCGCTGGCGGAAGCCGTGAGTCCCTCGGAGCGCACCTTGCGGAGAAGGCGGGGGTGATCGCCTTCGTCTTTCCAGGCGGAGCCAGCCTGGGTGCGGTTCAGGTGGGGATGCTGAAGGCTCTGCAGGAGGCGGGCGTGCGGCCGAACTTCTGTGTCGGGTCGTCCGTGGGGGCGCTCAATGCGGCCTGGGTGGCGGCCGACCCCACCCGAGCGGTCGCCGACCTGGAGGAAATATGGCTGGGTATCAGGCGGGCCGACATGTTCCCGGTGTCTCCCATGCAGATGGGACTGGCCGTGCTCGGGCGCCGTCAGTACCTGGTGCCCAGCGAGGGGCTGCGGCAGCTCGTGTCGCGCGCGCTGCCATTGCGGCGCCTGGACGCGGGCGGAGTGCCCTTGGCGGTCGTGACCACCGACGTGAACACCGGGCAACCGGTCGTGCACACGAGTGGCGCCGCCATTCCCGCCTTGATGGCCAGCTGCGCGATTCCCGGGATCTTCCCACCGGTGAAGATCGGCGGGCGCTATCTGATGGACGGCGCAATCTCCGACAACGCGGCGATCGACGTGGCGGTGCGCGCGGGCGCGGATCGGGTATACGTGCTGCCCAGCGGCTACGCCTGCGCGCTTGAGCGGCCGCCGGCAACCGCACTCGGCATGACGCTGCACGCGCTCAGCTTCGTGGTGCACCAGCGGCTGATCGCCGACGTCGGTCATTTTGCCGACCGCGTCGACCTGCGAGTCGCGCCGCCGCTCTGTCCGCTCGCGGTGTCACCGGCCGACTTCCGGCACACGCCGGAGCTGATCGCACGCGCATATCAGCAGACGTGCGCGTGGCTTCGTTCCGGCGGACGCAGCCGCGGGGCGGAGCATCTCGGGTTTCACGGCGCGCACCTTGCCAGGCCCTTCCCGCTGCCGGTCGTAGCACAGCCGCAACCGTCGGTTGCGCGTATGCGCGTCCAGAGGGCTCTGTGGCATGCGAGCGTGGAGACTATCTGGGCGATCGGCCGAGCCGCGAATCGGGCACGATCCAAATCAGCGACACGCACACATAGAAGCCATACGCGATCCATGGACTGACAAAGGCCCCGGCCACGCCGAAGGCGTACAGAGCTACCGAAACAACGCCCTTGTAGTCGCGCGCGACCGCACGAGCAAGCACTGAATCGCGGCCGTTGGCACTGATCAATCAGGGACAGCCAGAAGAGGAGGAGGAGGTTCGTCCACATGACCCGGCCGCTGAGCTTGGTCGCGCTGCGCAGGAGGTGGTGGTGGTTGTTCCAGTAGATCGCGATGAAGGCGAAGCTGAGCCCATATACGAGCAGCGCCGGCAGCCGGTCACGCAGCGCCTGCGCGGTGGGAGCCGCGGGCGGCCTGAGCTCGAAAGCCATGATCGTGATGATCACGGCCATCACTCCATCGCTGAACGCTTCGAGGCGGCCAAGCCCGCCTTCGACGGGCCGGGCATCTGGAGCATCCGGCTCTCGACGACCCACGAGCAATGAATACATCAGCAAGCGGTTGACGGCGGAGATCGTGAGCTCGCCGAGCTCCGTCTTGTCCCCCCGCTAGCCGATGGCCTCGCGGATTTCGGCCAGGTGATCGACCACATGACCTATCACCACCTGCCGGACGAATGCCTCGAAGGGTGCCAGTGGTTCACCAGCCTCATCGAACAACGGTCGGTCCAGCGCGCCGTCGGTAAGGCGATGGATCGCCTTGACGAGTGGCGCCGATCCAATCCGCAGTGCCTGCAGCACGTCGGTCCCGATCGCTACAACGGCATCTATCGGGCAGCGGTCAGCGACTACCACGTCGGCGCCAACCTCGAACGCCACTTGCGCGCGGCGGGCCTGACCGAGATCAGCGCACGAACCTACATGTCGAGTGCTTCGAGCCTGGACAGGCACCCGTTCTGGCGCCTGTTTCTGCTGGCCCCAGATTCCGCTGTTTGCGCATGCCGGCCTGATTTCCGAGGAGGATGCCAGCGCCTTCACCGAAGACGGGGAAGCGTTGAACAAGCGAGGCGAGTTCTCGGCGGCGTTCTTCATTCGGACAGCGGTTGGGGTGCGGTCCGCCTAAGAGCAAGAAAACCGGGTATAGCGCGTCCTCTACATCAGGCTGTTCTTTAGCCCGAGCCCTCCGGGCCGGCCCGCCCTGTGACAGGAGAGAGACGTTCTTGGTTAGGCCGATGGCCTGGGACTTCCGGCGTGCGACGCGCAGCTTGCCGGTCGCCTACAAGATCCTGCTCCCTTTCCTGCTTCTCACGCTGGCCTCCGGGCTCAGCTTCGCCGGTGCCGCCGCCTATGAGATGACCGCGGGGGCCACGGCCCAGGCGGACAACACGCTGGTTCGGGACACCGACGCGGTTGCGCTGCGCAGCTCGGCTTTCCAGAGCACCCAGGTCGTCGCGTTGCAGCTCATCGAAAGCAATGCTGCCGTCCCCTCGGCGGTGGAGACTCAGGACAGGGAGCAACTGGAGCAGCTGCTGCTCCCGGTACTGGTGAGCCAGCCTCTGCCGGGCCTTCGGGTGTCAGTGGTGGCGCCGGACGGCACCGAGATCCTTACCTTGAGGCAAGACCCGTCAGGCGCGGAGGGTTGCCTGTGCACCTACGGACGCCACCTCCTGGGCCGGTCAGACCCGATCACACCGATAACGAGCCCGGGCGCGCCGGAAGAAGGCGTCGCCGACGCCATCGACGGGCCGGTTGTGTACACGCTCAGTCCTGTGTTCACCGCTGCGGGCCCGGTGGGTGCGTTGATGGTGGCGCAGCCGCTGAACGCTCTGGTAACCGACCTGGCCGCGGCGGGAGACCACGATGTCGCCTTCTACTTCGCGGACGGGACTCTGCTCGCGGCCAGCGCCGGCTTTCCGGCGGAGGCCAACCTGGGTCTCAGCCAGCGCAACCAGGTCATGGCCGGAGAGCTGATTCGAGAGGCGAACCCGGGCTCGGCGAAGGATCAGGTGGCATTCGTGCGCTGGAGCCTCGGCGGCCGGGCGGTCGGCTACGCCGGCGTGGCGGTGCCCAAGCTCGGAGCCGAGCTGCCGGGCCGCCTGCTCGTCCTTCTCGCGCTGACTCTTGCGGCAGCCATCGGCTGCGCCCTGGTCGGCGGCGTGTTCGTCAGCCGGGCGATCGGCCGGCCGCTGGCACGCCTGGTCGACGCCACGCGGGAGATCGCCCACGGCCGGCTGCCGGCGCCCGTACAGCCAGCCGGTGACGACGAGATCGGCCGGCTCGCGGCGTCCATCAACTTCATGACGGCCTCGCTGAGCGAGAACCGGGCCGCCCTCGAGCGGACCATGAACGGGACGCTCGAGACCTTGGCGGCCGCCATCGACGCCCGCGATCCCTACACCTACGGCCACTCCTATCGCGTGGCGGACTACGCAGTCGCGGTTGGGACCTCGTTGGGTCTGGATTCCAAAGCCCTGGCTCTGCTCCGTCGAGCTTGTCTTGTTCACGACATCGGCAAGATCGGCGTGCCGGACAGCGTTCTCCTGAAAGTAGGGCCCCTGACCGCTGAGGAGAGAGCAACCATCGAAGCGCATCCGGTAATCGGGCATCGCGTTCTGAGCCACCTGGCTTGGGAGCCGGACATCCTCGATGTCGTGCGCCACCACCACGAGCGTTGGGACGGTGGCGGCTATCCCGACCGGTTGGTGAGCACGGCCATCCCGCGGCTGGCCCGCATCGCCGCCCTGGCCGATGCACTGGATGCCATGGTGACCGCGCGGGTGTACCGGCGCGAGCGGGGCTTCGACGACGCTCTGATGCAGATCCGCGAAGGCAGTGGATATCAGTTCGACCCCGACGTGGTCGCCAGCTTTCTGGCGGCTGAATCGACCATGAGAGGTCTGGTGGCTGAGGTTGCATCCACTGTGCAGGGAATCGCGGTTTGAGCCGCTTGCGCCCGACGCCGGGAGTCACGATGATCGGGCCCCTGGTGGCGGCCATCTACAGCGGAGGCCTGTGCCTCGCGGTGTGGTTCGGGTACGCCCAGGGTTCTCTCGACCACGTCGTGTTAAGCCGAGCCGTGGCGGCGAACGTCTCCGCTTCTGAGCCCCAGGCCATGGCCGGCACGCTTGGTGCTGTGGAGTCGGCCTCGCGATCGCCAGCGCTGTCGGCCACAACTCCTCAGCCGACGGGCCATCGTGCTTCGCCCTCGCCCACAGCGCCCGCGCCTGTCCATACGGCCGCTCTCCCACCGTCTCCCACAGCGCCGTCGAAACCAACCGCCGTGCCGGCCGCCGCTCCTTCGGCGGCTCCGGTCAATCCGGTGGCCGTGGTGACCCCGCAGCCTCGTGGTGTGGGGGTGGGCGTACAGACGCCCCCGGCCGTCGGCCAGCACCCGAGCTCAGGCCCGCCGCCTCTGTTCCAGGGCAACGGCCAAGCCCTTCACGGTGCACCGCCCGGACAACAGCAGCAGCACCCCGCCGACCCGCCTGCCT